>CAJBTJ010000236.1 GCA_903958565.1 uncultured beta proteobacterium | reverse complement strand
TGCCATAGATCCAGAGATCCAAGCGCCTGGACTGCGCCTTTGACATGATCTTCTTCGCCGACCGACACGCCGCCACAGGTGATGATGACATCGTTTTCGCTCGCGGCTTGCGCTAAGGCATCGCGCGTGGCCTGCGCAGAGTCACGCACGATCCCGTAATCCTTGACGGCGCAACCGAGCTGTTTGAGCAGACCATTGATGGCGTAGCGATTGCTGTTGTAAATTGCCCCGGGAGCGAGAGGCTTACCAGGTTCTGTTAATTCATCGCCCGTAAAAAACACACCGACTTTCAAGGCAGTGAACACTTCAACCTGTGCCACGCCAATGGAGGCGAGCATCGCTAAATGTTGCGCGCCAAGGCGCTGGCCCGCAGCCAAGACGAGGCCTTGTTCAGCGATGTCTTCACCCTTGCGTCGGATATGTTGTCCAAGCTGAACAGGCTGGGTCAAGCGTAGGCTGCCGTTATCGTCTTGGGTGTTCTCTTGCGGGACAACGACATTGGCACCCTCAGGCACAGGTGCCCCGGTAAAGATACGCGCTGCCGTGTTGGGCGCAAGTGCTGTCCCGGTTTGCCCCGCGGCAATACGTTGCACGACGGCAAACGTCTCCGACAACGCGTCGATTCGCGCGATGTTGAGTGCATAGCCGTCCATCGCTGAGTTATCAAACCCAGGGACATTCAGGGGGGACACCACAGCACCTGCGAGTACACGACCCTGTGCTTGCAGGATCGGCAGTGTTTCGGTGGCGGTGAGGCCTGCAGCGCAGCCTAATAGCTGTTCGCGGGCTTGCTCAAAATTTAGGAGATTCGCTCTGGGTTTCATAGATGTGCCACGCAGATCTATTGAACCGGCGTGTACGGAAATAATTGAAATAAATGGGGTGTACTGCGCAGTGCTCAGCCGCCAGTCTGCGACATGAACCGAATGATTTTAGTAGGTGCTTCGCGGAACTCATGTTTTTCAGGCTTAAGCTCGATCGCCTCGCGCAGCGTTTGCTCAAGTTCAGCATCGCTAATGCCGCCACGCAAAAGTGGGCGAAGCTCGACTTTCTCTTCTTGGCCTAAGCAAAGATAAATGGTGCCATCGACCGCCATGCGCACGCGATTACAGGTCTCGCAAAAGTGCTGGCTGATGGGGGTAATGACGCCGATCTGTCCGCGGCCGTCCCGAGTGCGCCAATAGCGAGCGGGGCCACCACCCATTTGTTTGATTTCCGGAATCAAGTCAAAACGTGCGCGTAACCGATCCACAATCGGGCCCAGCGGCGCGTAGCTCGAGGCCAGACCGGTACTGCCCATCGGCATCGTTTCGATCATGCGCAGGATGAACCCGCGGTTAATACAAAACTCGGTCATGGCTTCAACTTCGTGCTCGTTGACCCCGGGCATGACCACCATATTGAGTTTGATGGGTGAAAAACCTGCGTCTTGCGCAGCATCTAGGCCTGCCATGACGTCATCGATCGAGTCACGACCTGTAATCTGTGTGATGCATTCTCTGTCTAAGCTGTCGAGGCTGATATTTAAGCGTGTCACGCCTGCTGCGCGCAACGCTTTTGCGTGCTTGGGCAGCTGCGTACCGTTCGTGGACAGGGATAGATCGCGGATGCCGGGCAGGGCGCTAATGCGTGCAGCGAGCTCAGGCAAATTACGGCGTAAGAGTGGTTCGCCGCCGGTGAGTCGCACGCGCGAGGTGCCTAGGCGGCCAAACGCCCCAATGACCCGCTCGATCTCGTCGAACGTCAGCCAGTCTTTGGGTTCTTGATAACCTTTGAAGGTTTTGGGTAAGCAATAGCTGCACTTCATGTCGCAGCGATCCGTCACGGACAGGCGCACATACTCAATACTTCGGCCGAAGCGATCAATAAGAGGTGGCGAGACGTGATTCATAGGGAGTCCGAGCGCTGCTTCTTCATGCGCCTAATTTACCCTTATTTCGTGCCTAAGAGGGTATCGCCCTTCATGTCATACAGGTTATCGAAAACCCTTGCTCCGCGTTTTAGGGGACAGCGCTAGGCAAAAATCACGAGAGGGGAGTGGCGGAAGCGGTGAGATTCGAACTCACGGAGGGCGTGAACCCTCGCCGGTTTTCAAGACCGGTGCCTTAAACCGCTCGGCCACGCTTCCAGCAAGAAGGCCTGCATCATAAACGATTTACCGATGAGTTTCCTCCTAAGACCCTGACAGGATACAATATCGGGTTATCAAGTCACGACACTCGAACCCGACCTCATGAGTAACACCCGTACGCGCCTAGTCATGGGCAACTGGAAAATGCACGGCAATCTTGGCCAGAACGCCAAGCTGCTGGCTTCCCTGCGTGCCGCCCCGCGTTCGGCGTCCGGCACGCTGATGGCGGTGTGTGTGCCGTTTCCTTATTTGGCACAGGCTGCTGAGGCCTTGAAGGGCAGTGCGATTTCATGGGGTGCGCAGGACGTGAGCGCCCAAGCCCAAGGCGCCTTTACAGGTGAAGTGTCGGGCGCGATGTTGGTGGATTTCAGCTGTCGTTGGGCCCTGGTGGGCCACTCTGAGCGTCGATCGTTGCATGGCGAAACCGACCAGTTGGTCGCTGACAAGGCAAAAGCCGCGCTTGCCTGCGGAATTACGCCAGTCGTTTGTGTGGGTGAATCCTTGGCTGAGCGCGACGCAGGGCAGGCGGTCGCTGTCATCACACGACAGCTTGCACCTGTTTTAGCGTTGGGTGCGGAAGCGGTCAAAAAAATGGTCGTTGCCTACGAGCCCGTTTGGGCAATTGGCACGGGTCGCACGGCCTCGCCCGAACAGGCGCAGGAAGTGCATGCCGCGATCCGGGCTGCTTTGGTTGCAGCCGGGGCAGGCAATATTCAGATTTTGTATGGTGGCAGCGTTAAAGCATCTAACGCTGCGAGTTTGTTTGCAATGCCTGATATCGACGGAGCACTTGTCGGTGGGGCATCTTTGGTGGCAGAAGACTTTATCGCTATTGCAGCGTAATACGCTCGGTAGTATTTGGTTGGTAAGCCCTTCAGTTTTCGGAGCACTTTAATGTCTTGGATGTTTACAGTTCTGCTGGTTGTGCAGATTTTGTCGTCGTTGGCCATCATCTCGCTAGTCTTGTTGCAGCAAGGCAAGGGTGCCGACATGGGTTCGGCCTTTGGCAGTGGCTCAGCAGGGAGTTTGTTTGGCGCGACGGGCGCGGCAAACTTCATGTCGCGTGTCACGAAATGGGCCGCAGTCGTGTTCTTTATTTCGACCATCGGTCTGGCGTATGTCGCGAACCGCGGCAGTAAAGGCCAGGACACTGGCATTATGCAAAACTTTACGCAAACTGCTCCTGCCGCGCCTGCGCCAGGATCGGCCGTGCCTGGTGTGGCGCCGATTACGCCAGCAGGTGGCGCTGCGCCTAGCCCTTCAGCGCCTGCAAATGCTGTGCCCGGCGTGATGACTGCTCCAGCCGTACCTGGTGCAGCAGCGCCTTCAGTCGTGCCGGGTGTGCCCGCGCCCGCAGCGAAGTAAAGGCCTGAGCGGCAGAGCTGAACTTGCTCTGCGTGCTACAATCTTGGGCTTGATTATCGAGTGCGTAGCAAGAAGAATTTCGTATGCGGAATCTGGCATGCGAGTATGTGGGATGCGAGTATGTGGGATGCGCACTCACACCGCCGACGTGGTGAAATTGGTAGACACGCTATCTTGAGGGGGTAGTGGCGAAAGCTGTGCGAGTTCGAGTCTCGCCGTCGGCACCATCAAAAAGACTTCGGTCTTGATCTAGATCAAATCCATTTGCAATCTTTCAGCCTGTCTTACGCACAGCGCCCCTACACTGCCCTTAGTTTGTTTTTTTTAAAAAATCTAAGGGAGTCCTCATGAAAATTCTTGCCGCCACTGATGGTTCCAAGTATGCGCTGCGCGCGGTCAAGCAGGCAGCTGCCTTGCTTGCCAACAACAAAGATAGAACAAATTCAATCACCTTAATTAGTGTGCACGATGACGCGGGCCTGCGCCATGCGCAGTCTTTCGTTGGCAAAGCCGCGATCACGGACTACCTTCGCGAGCAAAGCGATAAAGATCTAAAGTCGGCCATGAAAGTACTCAACGACGCTGGGATCAAGCATGACCAAATGATCTTGGTCGGTAAACCCGCGGCAGAAATCGTAGAAGCCGCTCACAAAGGCAAGTACGACTTGGTGGTCTTGGGCTCAAAGGGACGCAATGCTGTGTCAGACTTGTTGTTGGGCTCAGTCGCTCAGCGTGTGATGTCTTTGTCTAAGCAGTCGGTGCTGTTGGTCAAGTAATTTGTTGTTGTGGTGCTCTTGAACGCAGACCTTTAGCGTTACAGCCTTAAAATACCTCGCACGCGAGGTATTTTTTTGCCTCGAACCCATTGAATAAAGGTTCTTGCCCATGTCTTTTATCGCCGACCGTCTGAATCGTATTAAGCCTTCGCCGAGTTCTATGGCAACCCAGCGTTCACGCGCGCTGAAGGCTGCCGGCCACGACGTTGTCGGATTGACGGCAGGCGAACCTGATTTTGACACGCCCCCTAATGTGGTTGAGGCGGTGGTGCGGGCAATGGCGGCCTCCAAGACAAAATACACCGACATTGGCGGTACCCCTGAATTAAAAGCAGCGGTGTGCGCTAAGTTTTTACGTGAGAACCAGCTTTCGTACTCAACGAGCGAAGTCATCGTTGGCACGGGTGGCAAGCAAGTGATCTTCAATGCCTTGATGGCAACGGTACAAAAAGGTGTTGAGGTCATTGTGCCCGCACCTTTTTATGTTTCTTACCCAGATATCGTGCTGTTGGCGGGTGGCACACCTGTGCCTGTGACGTGTCCTCCAGAAAAAGGCTTCAAGCTGCAGCCAGAGGATCTTGAGCGCGCCATCACGCCTCGCACGCGTTGGCTGGTCTTGAATGCGCCGAATAATCCGAGTGGTGCGGTGTATTCGCGACAAGAGTTGCGAGCGCTGGCTGAAGTGCTGATTCGTCATCCCCACGTTTGGGTGCTGTCCGACGACATCTATGAGCACGTGTTGTTTGATGGCCGTGAGTTTTGCACGATGGCGCAAGTGGCGCCCGAGCTCAAAGAAAGAACGCTGACGGTGAATGGCGTATCCAAAGCCTATGCGATGACGGGTTGGCGGATTGGGTATTGCGGAGCCCCTGCTGAGCTGATTAAGGCGATCACCAAGCTGCAATCCCAAAGCACGTCCAACCCGTCATCAATTGGCCAAGCTGCAGCGCTTGAGGCCTTAACGGGTCCGCAAGGCTTTATTGCCGAGCGTACAAAAATATTTCAGGACCGCCGTGATGCGGTCGTGGCGCAACTCAATGCCATTCCGGGTGTCACCTGCCACTCGCCAGAAGGCGCGTTTTACGTGTTCCCTTCGTGTGCGGGTCTTCTCGGCAAAAAAGCACCAGACGGCCGCGTGATCAAGACCGACGAGGACTTTGTGCTGTATCTATTAGATGCAGAAAAGCTCGCTGGCGTGCACGGAGCGGCTTATGGGTGCGCCCCGTTCTTTCGCTTCTCGTTCGCGACCTCGATGGCGGTGCTTGACGAAGGCTGCGCGCGATTAAAGCGCGCATGCGAACGTTTGATGAACTGATTAGTCGACTTTCAGACCAATGTCCTTGGCGAGTTTGACGAATTTGTCGATATCGCCATCGACGATTTTCTTAAACGCGGCTGGGCCATCATACGCAGGGGTGTAGCCTAGGCTAATCAGCTTTTCTTTCACCGCAGGCAGTTGTAGCGCTTTGTTGATTCCTTCGAACAGCTTTTGCTGAACGGCTGGGGGCGTGTTGGCAGGGGCCAGCAAGCCGTGCCATTGGTTCAGCTCATAGCCGGGGTAGCCCTGCTCGGCCACTGAGGGCACGTCTGGCAAGAGTGCCGAGCGGTTCGGTGAGGTCACGGCCAAGGCGCGCAACTTGCCCGCTTGAATTTGTGTCATCGCGCTGGATGCCGTGATGATGGCTAAGGGGATTTGCCCGCCGAGCACATCCTTCAGTGCGGGGCCGCAACCGCCGTAGGGAATGTGTGTGATGTGCGTCTTGGCGAAAATATTAAGCGAAGCGCCTGCCAAGTGTTGAGGCGTGCCGTTGCCGCAAGAGCCATACGAGACATCGTTCTTGGCTGGTTTGGCTGCAGTGAGCAGTTCGGTTAGCGTTTTGTAAGGCGAATTAGCAGGGACCACCAGCACAGAGGGGATCCAGGCCATGTTCACAATCGGCACAAAATCTCTTTTTGGGTCGAAGGGAAGCTTAGAGAACACGGCGGGGTTAATGGCGAAGGAGCTATTCACCATCAGTAGCGAGTAGCCATCCGGAGCGCGGTCGGCTAAATATTTGGCGCCGACGTTACCGCTGGCGCCGGGCTTGTTTTCGACGATTGCCCCGTGGCCCAGGGTCTCACTCATGTAGTTTCCAATCAAACGAGCCAAAATATCGGTCCCACCCCCGGGTGGGAAGGTCACGGTAATATTGATCGGCTTGTTCGGGAAGGTCTCTTGTGCCGAAGCGCCCTGGAAGGCTGGCGTCGCTAAAGCGAGCGCTGCACCCGTCATGAGTGCGGCAGTCTTGTTTCGTAAAGTGATACCTGAGCGCTGGGGGTGCATGGTGAGTTCCTTTCCACAAAAATACGGTTAGGGGCTAGATGTGTGTGATCGTACTTAAAAACGCATTGGCTGAACAGATGAATTCCGACCTTAAAATGAGGCTCTCCGTTTTGAGGCAATAAACGCGGGTTAACCCTATACTTTGTGTTTTTAAACCACAGAATGTTGCAATGATCCAACAAAAAGACGTCCTTTAGGCTCTTTTCTGTCGAGATTCATAGCCACAGACCCAGATTTTTGATGCAATAGCGTCAACTTCCCTTAGCGGAGTTAGGGGGGCCGCAGACAATACTGTTTGTAGCTCTTGTCACTCAAATCAACGGAGATTTCTTAAATGAAAAAGACTCTGCTCGCTGCCGCCCTGCTAGCCGGCTTTGCTGGTGCCGCTTCGGCACAATCATCAGTAACTTTGTACGGTGTCGTTGACGGCGGTTTGCGCTATCAACAAGTTAGTCGTAACAACCTCGACGGTGTTAACAACTTTGGCGTGGCTTATGGCCAACAGTCAGGTAACCGTTTCGGTATGAAAGGTGTTGAAAGCCTGGGTAACGGCAACAACGCAATTTTCATGCTCGAATCCGGCTTTACACTCGGTAACGGTACTAGCAGTCAAGGTGGTCGTTTGTTCGGTCGCCAGTCATGGATGGGCGTTCAGAACAACGCTTGGGGTGAAGTTCGCCTTGGCCGTATGATCAGCTTGACCACAGACTACCTGGTTAACGCTGTTGACCCATTCGGCGCCGGTTTCGGTCAGCTGAACATGGGTAACGCGTTCACATCGGGTAACACGGTTCGTCTGGACAACGTCCTGATGTACAAAACACCTACAATGAGCGGTTTCCAGGCTGGTGTGGGCTACTCGTTCGCAACAGGTTTGTCATCGAACGGTGGCTCGACTGGTTACAACTTTGCGACAAACAACAACACACGTCAACTGACGCTTGGTGTTAAGTACGCAAACGGCCCAATCTATGCAGCTGCATCGTACGAAAAAGCCTACGCTGCTGACGCATCAACAAATAACGGCAACAGCATCAACAACTGGAACCTCGCCGGTTCGTATGATTTTAAAGTTGTGAAATTGGCATTGGGTTACGGCCAAACACGTGACGGCTTCTGGGCTGGTTCAGGTGCGGGTGGTACGGGCGCTTCGCTCGCTACAGGCCCTAACAGCAACACAAATGATGTGGTGTTCGCACCTGGCGTTGGCTACAACAGCTACATCATTGGTGCAACGATTCCTGTGAACGCTACTTCGCGTGTCATGGTATCGGTCCTTATGCTCACGCCTAACACCAACATGAAAGACGCGTACAACGCACAAAACCAGACTTCATACAACCTGGGTTACACCTATGACTTCACTAAGCGTACGAACCTGTACACTTACATCGGTCAGACGACTAACTACGCAACTGTTGACACAGCGAAGAGCACCGTTGTCGGT
>CAJBTJ010000235.1 GCA_903958565.1 uncultured beta proteobacterium | reverse complement strand
TCAACCGGATCACATGCGACCTCGGTTTCTGACCTCATGCCGATATACTTTTTTAGTGACTCGGAAAATGCAGACATACTAAACCTCTCTAGTTAAGTACAGCCAGTAATGATGATCGTTTCACGGTACTCGCGGTAAATCAATTAATCGAGACCTTGGCATCGGTTGCGATTTTGCGCCAACGCTCAATATCGGCACGCACAAATTCGCCAAACTCTTTCGGCCCTAACGGCGCAGCAAGTACATCTGCCCCAGACTTAATCATTTGATCTCGCACTTGAGGTGCCGTCATGACTTTGGTGATTGCCGCATTTAGTTTTTGCAGGCGGTCTTCGGGGACACCTTTGGGCGCACAGATACCATTAAATCCTGTGATTAAAAAGCCAGGTAAGGTTTCTCCAATCGTTGGTACATCGGGCAATTGTGAGCCGCGTTCAGCCATGACGAATCCCAGCGCACGAAGCCGGCCCGATTGGATAAACGGGAGTGCCGGTTGCAACACGGCGAATGACATCGAGGCTCTACCCGCGACAACATCAGCGAGTGATGGCGCACTACCTTTGTATGGAATGTGCAGCATATCAACGTTCGCGAGTTGCTTGAACAGTTCGCCCGCTAAATGTCCGGGACTGCCGGCGCCATACGAGGCGAACGTCAGTTTCCCAGGTTGCTGTTTCGCTAAGGCAACTAATTCCGCAACGTTCTTTGCTGGTACGTCTGGATTAACCACCAGGATTAGACTTGCACCTAAATGCATAGTCACCGGCGTAAAGTCGTTAACGGTATCAAAGGGCAACTTGTACAAGCTTGGGTTTGTCGTAAACGAAGTAGTACAGAGCAAAAGCGTGTAGCCGTCTGGTTCTGCCTTTGCAACGGCTTCAGTGCCGATGATGGTATTGGCTCCGCCCTTGTTATCGATCACGACAGGCTGGCCAAACTCTTCTGTCAGCCCCCTCGCCATAACCCGAGCAACCGTATCTGAGCCGCCGCCAGGAACAAAGGGCACAACGATCTTGATCGGCCTATTGGGATAGCCTTGCGCTGATGCGGGCGCAACGAAGCCACAAATTGACAACGACAAGGCGGCAAGACTGATCAGCGATAACGCAAGGCGTTTGATACGAGGCAGCATGGTCTCTTTCCTTTCGCGCTTGGCCGGACGTCGGCAAACGCTTGAACGGTTCAATTAAGCTTTTCCGGCAAGGTATCTTTGTGGACTCATCGTAAATTTAGTGCGGCAACCAAGCGAACACAAGAAGTACCATTCGCCATCGTGAAATTGCCGAGTGCCTTTTGATGGATCAACTTCTTTCGCACCAAAAGCCGTCTCTCCGGTTTTAGAATCTGCGCCTTCGATATCAATATTTTTTGAACACACCGGACATTTCATAAAAGATACTCCATCCAAAATTATTTAAGCTGCGAGAGGTGGGACGGGTCTGCCTAATACGACATTGCCCGGAATATCCAACAACGCATGCGCAATCCGTTCACGGTGCTCGAATGTCGTGCCGAGTCGCATAGACCACGCTGTGATTCGTCGTAACCAAAGATGTAGATCAAACTCCATCATGAAGCCGATCCCCCCATGAATGGATTGAGAGTTTCGTGCGACAGCGGGACATTTTTCGTTACAAAACGCCTTCGCTTGAGACACTTCAACCTGCGCAGGCAGGCCATTGTCCATTTTCCAAAGTGCCTCATAGGCAAGCAACTCACCGCCGTCGATCCAAATGATCATGTCGGCACACATGTGTTGTATGGACTGAAACGCACCAATTGGCTGACCAAACGCTTCACGGAACTTTGCGTGATCGATCGCCATTTCGGCATCCATACGCGTTGCACCTAACATCTGAGTGCAAAGTAAGACCGTCGCTAAGTCGAGCAACTGTTCCATGACAGCCCAGCCCTGATGCAGTTCCCCAATCAATGCGGCTTTCGGTACACGAACCTGATTAAATACCACTTCGCACTGTTGATCTTTCGCGAGTGTACGCAATGGAGTGGACGAGATCCCGTTGGCTTTTGTATCCACTAAAAACAGTGAAAGGCCCTTGCTGGACGAGCTTGAGGCAGAAGTTCGGCACGCGACTAGGCAGTGGCTTGCGGCTAAAAAGTTGTCTACGAAGAGTTTTCGGCCACTCAAGATAAAGTTCTCGCCGTCCGCACTCGCGGACATTTTGACCGACTCGGGTATGAAGCGAGGATCGTCTTCTGAAAAGGCCCAGGTCAAAATCGTCTTGCCAGCTGACACGTTCGGAAGGATCGTTTCGCAAATCTTCTTGTTCGCGTGACGAGCGAGAGTGATCGCTGTCACGGCGGTGCTGTGTAACGGCACAGGTGCCACGGCACGCCCCACTTCCTGTAGAACCAAGCCTAGATAGGCGAGTGGAAGGGCCTGCCCGCCGTACTCTTCTGGTAGACACATCCCCGGCCACCCCATCTCGGCGCACTTCGCCCAGAGCTCGGGCGGATAGCCCATCGGATCAAGTTCCATCTTTCGCACCAATGCAGTCGAGCATTCTCCATTGAGAAACTCCCTGGCGCTTGTTGCAACCATTTGTTCTTCTTCAGTTAGCAATACATCCATGATTCTTTCCTGTAGCGAGTGCTTTATTTTGCTTTTGCGCGACGTGAGGAGGGCAGTTCAAGCCCTCGCTTTGCCACCTGATCCCGCATAATCTGGACGCTGCCATGATTGATGCCAGACTGAAACGCACCCATCGTATTATGCGCAAAGACGCCTTTTTCAACTGCATGGGCCGAGCCATTCAATAGGGTTGCGTAGGGCCCGAGCATTTGTGTGATGGCTTCCGTTGTACGCACTCCGTGCTCTGGTGACCATACTTTTTCGGCTGAACCTTCGTATGTAAAGTTGCCGCCGTGTTCGACGATAGACATACTGCGCATGGTCATGAGGCGGCAGATCTGTCCCTCTATCCAAAGCTCCGCCACTTTGTCACGAATAGCGGGATTTTTAGCAGGCGAATAATCACCAAACGAATTGGACTTGATCCAATTCACAATATCTTCATCGCGACGTACAGAACGCAGATAACGGGATGCGCCGACGCGGTCTAGGTTCAAGCCCATTGAGCCCACACGCCACCCCTGATTCTCACGACCTAACAAGCAGGACTCATGGATACGGGCGTTTTCAAAAAATACTTCATTGCTACGTGCATCGCCATACGTGGTGCCGCGTGGCGCACGAGGATTATTTTGAATAGTCCAGAGCGGGCGCACCGTCAAGCCTGGTGTATCCATTGGGAAAAGAAAAATCGAAATGCCGTCGTGTCGCGCGGCTTCTGGGTCTGTGCGCGCCATCAAATACATATGCGTGGCGGTATGCGCTGCCGTGGTGTACATCTTTTGACCGTTGATGACGAAATGATCTCCATCACGCACAGCCCGACATCGCAGGGCGGCCAAGTCGGCACCCGCGTGTGGCTCAGTGAAACCTAAAGCAAAGGTGTATTCCATTGCAATCAGTTTTGGCAGGTAGTGACGCTTTTGCTCTTCAGTGCCTGCTGCGATGATGGCGGGTGCACCACTGCCAGCCAAGCCGACCTGAATACCGGCGCGCTGAAACTCTTCTTCGATGATATTTTGGCCAACGCGGTCGCCACCACCACCACCATATTCTTTGGGGTAGCTATAGCCTAACCAGCCACGCTCACCGATCCTTTTGAAGACCGCGGTGACTAACGGTCCTTTTTTTCCAGGGTGACGCTCGCTTTTCCCGTTTTCGAGCGCCTCTTCGTCGGCATCGAGCTCCGCATACACTTCAGCGGTCAAATTGACGCGAATGAAATCAAGAACCTCTTTGCGAAGAGCTTCTTGCTCTTTGGTATACCCAAAATCCACTGTGTGTCTCCCTAGAATGCAGTGCTGACTAATTTTGTTGGATTGTTAGTCAATAGCGCCTATTGTTCTTTTTGATTTGACGGCGCTTTGCTGGAATTTATCCTAGCATAAAGGTTGTCTCGAATCACCCTATTTCCGAGGGCCAAGGTAAATAGGCGGGGGTTTTCAAAATATGGACTTCCTCGGTTTCAAAAGCGTGACCTGAGTGGCGCGATGCTAAGGTTGACCCGCGACAAGACAAAATCTTTTTGATGGAGACTCAAAAATGAAAATACTGTTTTTTGATGATTTCAAGCTTGGCATTTTGAAAGGCGATCAGGTGGTCGATGTCTCTGCCGTTGTGGCAGACATCCCCCGTTTGGGACCACACGATTTAATTAACGGCTTAATCGCGCAGTTTGATGCGTATCGGCCAAAAATCGAGGCATTTGTTCGCGACGCAACGGGCGTGCCCATTGCGTCGGTACGCATTCGTCCTCCACTGCCCAAGCCTGGCCATATCGACTGTATGGCGGTTAATTACATGGAAGATGGCACACGCAGCGAGCCCGCTCCCATCAACGCCTTTCAAAAAGCGCCGGGCGCCATCATCGGCCCTGGTGATGCGATGGTATTGCCTGATGTCCCAGCGACTATTTTTGAGGGGGAGGCGGAGATTGCATTGGTGATTGGCAAGCGCGCCACCAATGTCGCAGCAAAAGATGCGATGAAGTACATTTTTGGCTATGTGAACTTCATCGATGGCTCGGCGCGAGGACTTGGTCCGGAGGGCAACATTTTTTTCAAAATGAAGTCGCGCGATACGTTCGCACCGATTGGGCCCTACATCGTCACGGCCGATGAGATTCCTGATCCACAAAAATTACAAATTCGCTTGTGGAATAACGGCAAACTCATGCAGGATTTCAACACCGACGACATGGCGCACAATATTCCTCGCTGTATCGAGTGGATAAGCTCGATTCACACGCTGGAGCCTGGCGATATTGTTGCCACCGGTACCAACCACCGAGGTCTCAATCCCTTTATGGATGGAGACGTCATTGAGCTGGAAACCGAGGGCTTGGGACGCTTGAAGGTACAGGTGAAAGACGATTTAAAACGCACTTGGGCTCGTCAAACGCGGCTCGAAAGGCAAGAGGCCAAGCTGCCTGGCGTGCACACCCCGCAATTAAGCGGGAAGTACACGCCGGCCGCCAAGTAGTCACGACACACTGCTCAACGCGTGGGGCTTAGCTCCACGCTTTTTGAGCGACGGCGCTTCGGGCAGCGATACGTCCGAATGCAAAGCATTCACCGATATTGCCGGTACCTTGGTAGAGATAGCTAAAAATTGAACCGAGTTCGCCCGCGCTATACAAGCGTGGAATTGGCGTTCCATCAGGTCGAACGATTTCGGCGCGGGCATTACGGCGTGGCCCACCTTGGGTATTGAGCATCGAAGGTGAGAGCTCAACGGCATAGAATGGGCCTGCGCCAAAGGGCTGGAACATTTTGGTTCGACCGCAGTCCGAGTCGGCGCCTGCTGCGACTAGACTGTTCCAACGTGCTGCAGTTTGATCTAGGCTACCTTCGGGCAAGTCGAGCAGTTTTGCTAGCGCAGCTAAGGTGGGTGCGGTTTTGATCCAGCCTTTCGCTAATTCAGTTTTGTTGTCTTTACTCCAGGTATAGCCGCTCATGATTTGGGTCCAACCATGGGTTGGTTTTCCGTCATAAATCGGACCGTCATTCATCATGGCTTGATCGAAGATCATATACATCGGGCAGGGCGTACGCAGCGCATACCATTTGCCATGGTGCTCAACTTTGCCATGCCTAGTTTTGTACTTTTCGTCCGTAAAGCGTTTGCCATCTGGCCCCACTACGACCATCCCACCTGCTGGCTCGTGTGAAAAATGCAGCGCCATCATCGAAAATGTTGTAGGATAGTCAGGCACTTTAAGTGCCATCGACGGGCCAGCAAAGTTATTCATGTGCCACAGATCGGCACCCAGTTCCATCGCCATGCGCACACCATCACCCTCGTTGAAAGGGCTGCCTGAGGTGTAGCAATACGGCACGCCAGTGAGGTAGTTGCGAATCATTTCTTGATTATTTTCAAAGCCACCACAGGTTAAAACAACACCCTTGCGCGCTTTGATATTGATAGACTTGCCTTTGTGATTCGCCACCACGCCAATAACTTCCTGCGTCAAGGGATCCTGAATTAAGCGCGTGGCCGGACACTCGTACCGCACTTCAATGGGCCGCACTCGCACAGCTTCAGCCAACATTTCCCATGTTTTTGAATATCCAAGAATGTCGCCATGGTGAAACTTGTGTACCGAATCGGCTCCAGGGAGGTCGGGGAACTCGATCCCCACCTTGTGCTGATGCTCTTGCGGGTCACCGCCAATCGATGACAGCCACTCGTTGTTCTTGCACATCTCTTCAGCCCAGACCTTCACCATGTCTTGCGGCACGGTATAGGGGCCACACAGGGCATTTAGATAGGTGGCTGCGCCTTCAGGCGTGGAGGTATTGAGATAGCCTTGAGCAGCGACCCGAGTGTTGCCGCCCTCTTGTCCCTCTGGTGCCTTGTCTAACAGGATGACAGAGGCCCCTGCTTCTACTGCAGTAATTGCTGTGGCTGCACCCGCCCCACCAAAGCCCACCACAACCAAGTCGGCTGTTGCGTCCCACGTCATATTTTGGGGGTTAGTTTGCTTCATATTCTGATCCTGTTTCGTTTATCTAAGTGTCATGCCAGCTTCGGTAAAATATTTTTTGTACCATTCAATTTCGGCCGGAAATTTATCTTGTACAGACTTGCCATCCTCATAGGCATAGTCGAGATTATATTTATCGAGTAGCTTTTTAAATTCTGGCGTTTCTGAAACTTGCTTAAATGCAGCAGTAAGTTTTGTAGCGATAGGATCGGGGAGTCCGGCTGGAGCCACCACAATCATTCCGTTTGGCGGGTTGGTCGGAGGGCAGCCAATATCTTTCATGACAGGAATATCTGGGCGTTTCGGGTCGCGCGCATCGACGTGGAAGGTCACAAGCTCCCGAAACACGCCTTGTTCGACAAGCGGAATGTGTGAGCCAGAACCTGCGACAAAATCGACGTGCTTGCCCATTAACGCAGTGTTCGCACTTGACCCGCCTTTTGTTGGCACGTGTTTAAACGTTAAGCCTTTACAACGTGCGAAGGATTCAACACCGATTTGTTGCTGCGTATTGGGACCGCTTGATGCGTATGTCATGCCTGGATTTTTTTTTGCATGTGCGATGAAATCATCGACGGTCTTCCATGGGGAGTCCGCCGGCACCACGAGGCCGCCAATATAGAAGGTGTACTGCATCAGTACCCGGAAGTCTTTCGGCGTATAGGCCAGCTTCATCAATAAGGGACGCACAGTAATCGAGCCCGTTGACGTGACCAAGAGAGAATAACCATCAGGTTTTTTGCTTGCGAGTAAGCCGTTCGCAACAGTGGCTCCGCCACCCCCTTTGTTTTCCACGGCAATCGGGACGCCCAATATTTTTTCAGCGCCTTGTGCCAGCGCGCGAGCGGTAAGATCGGTCGTTGCGCCGGCGGCGAACGCAACGTACAGAGTGATGGGCTTATCGGGGTATTGTGCTTGCGCTGCCGCAGGCAGTATTAGGCAGGTTAAGAGAGCTCCGGCTGCGCGTAAGGCGATATTGATTTTCATGTGGGTCCTCGGTAGATAAATGGATATTTTGAATTAAGCGTTTTCGTCAGCTGTTGCAGCCAACGCACTGCGTTTCTTTCGTATGCTAGGCATGACGGCCGTAATGAGAAGAACGAGGGAAACGAATAAAAAGCCCGCTGCGATCGGGCGCGTGACGAATATCGACATGCTTCCACCGGAGATGATGAGTGACTGGCGCAGCGAGTCTTCCAGAATGTTCGTCAAAACAAAAGCAAGAATCAACGGTGCCGGTTCATAATCAAACTTGCGCATTAAGTAGCCGATCACACCGAAAAACAGCATCAGGTATAAATCCATTTCACTGCCGTTGATGACGTAAGCGCCAATCAGTGCAATAAAAAGAATGAGTGGAAAAAGCACCGCGTATTGAACTTTGAGCAAACGCACCCAAAGACCGATCAGGGGTAGATTCAGTACGAGCAACATGAGATTGCCTACATACATGCTTGTGACAGTTCCCCAGAAAAGCTCGGGATTTTTTTGGATCATCATGGGTCCGGGTGTGATGCCATGGATCAGCAACGCTCCAAGCAAAATCCCCATGACAGCATTGGCCGGAACCCCGAGGGTGAGGAGCGGGATGAATGCCGCTTGTGCAGCGGCGTTATTGGCAGACTCGGGGCCTGCCACGCCAGCAATCGCACCGTGACCAAAGGTTTCTGGGTGTTTGGACAGACGTTTTTCTATTCCGTAAGAGATAAATGACGCCAGTACGGCGCCGCCACCCGGCAAGATGCCTAGAAAAAATCCAGCAACTGAGCCTCGTGCGATCGGCATGGCGGAGTCTTTCCAGTCTTGCTTGCTGGGTAGAAGATTCTTAACCTGCTTGACGACGACGCTTTGCTTGATGGTTTGCTCGACATTGAGCAGTATCTCTGACACGCCGAAGAGCCCCATGGCGAGTGGTGCGATGCCGATTCCATCGATGAGATCAGGAACGTCGAAGGTGAACCTTGGCATACCCGTCATCGTGTCGAGCCCCACCATACCGATGAGTATGCCAACACCTGCCATCATCAGTGATTTCACCATCGATTTTTGCGCAAGGTAGGTCAGAATAATCAGACCCATAATCATCAAGGCAAAATATTCGGGCGGTCCAAACCTCAGCGCCACGGCGGCCAAGGGGGGGGCAAGCAGCATCAAGCCGATAATACCCAAGGTGCCCGCAATAAAAGAGCCGAAGGCGGCGATGCCCAGCGCTGGACCCGCACGACCTTTGAGCGCCATTTGATGACCATCAAGCATCGTGACGACCGAGGCAGCTTCGCCTGGTATGCCGACAAGGATAGAGGTGGTCGACCCCCCGTACTGGGCGCCGTAGTAGATGCCAGAGAGCATGATGATGGCAGTGACGGGCGAAATGCCAAATGTCACTGGCAAAAGAATCGACATTGCACCGACGGGCCCGAGTCCAGGTAACACGCCGATCAGCGTACCGATCAGAACGCCGATAAAACAGAACAGCAGGTTATGCGGTTGAAAGGCGACCGCTAGACCGGTGAGGAGGTTATCTGCGAAATCCATGTGTGCGTGTCTCTCGTCAGAAGCCGAACATACCCGCCGGAAGCGAGATTTTCATAAAGAACTTGAAGACCACGTAAGTGGTCCCGATCGCAATGGACGGCACCAGCAGACACAGTTTCCAGCTTAGGCCTTCGAGCCAACGCATGATAATGATGAGAAGGGCAAGACTACAGAGAAAAAAACCGAGCGTTTCAAAAGAAAGGATAAATAGCGCGATCAGAATAGTGATTGCGACTGCTCGCTTCCATTTTTTACCCTTCCAAAGATCTGCTACGCGCACCGAAACTGCTGGATCTGCGCGATAGGACTGAATGATGATGAGCGAGGCCATGCAGGTAACGAAAGAGCCCGCCACAAAGGTCAGAAAGCCTGAACCCGGCTCTTGCATGGTGCCGAGCTCCAGGTCCAGCCCACCATATATTGCGGCGCAACCAAAGAGAAGCCAGAAAAGGCCCCCTGTTCTTTCGGCGTTCATCTAAAGCGGCTCTGCATGGATTGTCCCCTAATTTGTAGTTAGCTCTATCCGACCTTGGCCGATGAACAACTTCTTTTTCTTGTTGGCAATCCTAGGTCTAAGCGCACCTATTGTCAATCAGGCACTTCCAAGGCGTCGGGTGGTGGCTAAGCCCAGTTTGATCACATATTGGAAGCGTCAACCGACTGCGTTGACATCGACTTGGCGCTGGGTTTACTCTGAATCTAATGATTTGAAATTTCAGGTCGCTTGCGCGATACACACTTATAAACAGGAGCAGACATGTCAGACTTGCCAAAGCGCGTACGGATTCTTGAAGAAGGCCCTCGCGAAGGGATGCAGATTGAGAAAGGCCCGATTCCGACTTCGCGCAAAATTGAATTGATCGATAGCTTGTCTGAAACGGGACTTGAGCAAATTCAAGTGACATCTTTTGTGAGCCCAGCCGCTGTGCCGCAGATGGCGGATGCTCCGGAGATTGTCGCTGGCTTCAAGCGCAAGCCTGGCGTGCGTTACACAGGATTATGGTTAAACGATAAGGGACTCGAGCGCGCCATCGCCACACAAAAACTCGATATTCGCGGCTCGCTCTCCCTCACCGCCTCAGAGAAATTCTTGTTGCGTAATCAGAAGCGTACGCTTGCTCAAAACGTTGAGGCCGTGCGTTCGATGATCGGCATGTTTAATCACTACAACGTGACGATCAACCGTGCCAGCATCATGGCGGTATTTGGTTGTAACTTTGAAGGCGATATTCCGGTGGCGCGTATATTGGACATGATTCAGACCTTCCACGACTTGGCTGATGAGCATAAGTTCAAACTCGAAGTCTTGTCGTTGGCGGACACGATGGCCTGGGCGACGCCTGGGTCGATCCGCAAGGTAGTTGGCGCAGTGCGTAACAAGTATCCCGATTTGCAATTATCCTTGCACCTGCACGACACACGAGGAATGGGTATTGCCAACGCTTACGCCGGAATGGAAATGGGCGTCGCAATTTTTGATGCAGCCGTAGCGGGTCTGGGCGGATGCCCCTTCGCATCGCATTCCGGTGCATCGGGTAACGTCTGTACGGAAGATCTCGTCTTCATGTGCCATGAGATGGGTATCGAAACGGGCATTGATCTCGAGAAGCTGATTGAGTCGGCACTGCTGGCAGAGCAAGTCGTGGGGCACCCGTTGCCTGGCTCGGTCATGAAAGGTGGCTCACTCAATAAATTACGTGAGAAGGTCAAGGCCTCCATGGCCGCGAACGCTTAAGCGAGGAATTCATCATGACTGACATCACACGCGACCTCGGTCGCTTTGTCGCAGGTTTAAAGTTCGAGCAGATCCCGAAAGATGCGTTAGAGGTCATCTATACGGGCTTTGCCGATTGCGTTGGTGTGATGTTAGCGGGGCGCGACGAGCCGCCCACTCGCATCCTGACGGAAGTGCTTGCCCCGCATCCGGGACCATCCACCTTGCTATTCGGTTCACAAACCGCAAGTGCGCCAGACGCTGCGTGGATCAATGGCGTGGCAGCGCATGCGCTGGACTTTGACGACGTAGCGCTCAAGGGGCATCCCAGCACGGTGCTTGTTCCAGCCATCTTGGCCGAAGCGCAAGCGTTGGGCTCATCGGGGCGAGAGATGGTGGTGGCCTACGCGGCCGGCTATGAAGTGTGGGCCGAGCTCGCGCGACGCGATCCAGATCACTATCACACCAAAGGCTGGCATCCTACCGGCATTCTCGGTGCGATCGGATCTGCCGCAGCGTGTGCTTCGCTAAACAAGCTCAATGCAGAGCAATGCGCCATGGCCATTTCGATGGGCGCTTCGCAAAGCGCTGGCACGATGGCGAACTTTGGCACGATGACCAAGCCGTTTCATGCGGGTCGCTCCGCGCAAGCTGGGGTGATGGCCGCACGACTCGTGAAAGCGGGCTTCACCTCGGCCGTGGACGCGCTTGAACATCCCCAGGGTTTCTTGTCTGCAGTATCTCCAGACGGACGCTTTGATGTGACGAGTCCGGTGCAGGCAGCCAATCCCTGGAAGCTGGCGATTAGCAAACTATCGGTTAAGAAGTATCCCTTATGCTTTTGTACCCATCGTGCGTTGGATGGCATGTTGGATCTTGTCGCGGAACATGCGATCAGTGGCGATGAGATCGAATCGATCACTGCGATGACAAGTGTACGCAACACTAAAGTGCTGCGTAACCATCATCCTCAGACTGGACTTGAAGCCAAATTCAGCATGGAATTTGCAATGGCGTCCTGCGTGGTTGCGGGCCGTGCGGGCTTGACTGAACTGGTTGATGACTTTGTTGTGCGTAAAGATGTACAAGACTTGATGAAGAAAGTGATGGTCTTGCCCGACGAGAGGGAGCATCCAAACTTACCGGGTTACTCGCCCTTCGATCTTGTGACGGTCAAGCTTAAAGATGGAAAGACCATTGAAAGTCGCCAGGTGGTTGCCGTGCGCGGCGGTCCGGATTTACCACTTAGTCGCGAGCAGTTATGGGCGAAGTTTGAGGACTGCGCGCGAGTGGGACACGTTGAGTTTTCATCCCGTGCATTGTTTGATGCATTGATGTCGCTCGGCCAGGTCGCACGCGTATCTGACTTGCCTGGTTTGGCTTCAGGAAAAAAATAAGCGTCGACTAAAAAAAGAGGCTCGCGTATCGAACGCGAGCCTCTTTTTATTTGTGTGCGGCGAATGATTAGCCGACGTGCTTACGAAGTAATTCCACTGTACGTTCGCGTGCTAATTTGGCGGATGCCGCATCGTAGGAACCGCGTTGATCGCAGTTAAAACCGTGACCTGCCGGATAGAAGAAGCTTTGTTCTTTTGGATAGGCAGCCGCTACAACTTTTGCTTGCTCGAGTGTGATGGAATGATCGGTTTCGCCGAAGTGGAACATGACTGGACACGTAGGTGTCTCTTTCAAGAAGCTTGGGATTGCGCCGCCGTAATACGGGGCTGAGCAGCTCAAGCCAGCCACACGTCCTGCAGCGAGCCAAGCAATGACGCCGCCCCAACAGTATCCTACGATCCCAGCTTTGCCTGCAGACTTGCCGTACTCTAGCGCAGCCGCTACATCGAGCATGACGTGATCAAAGCTTACTTTCTTCATGATGTCGACGCCGGCGGCGATATCTGGCTGTGTGTAGCCGGCATCGTATTTGCGCTGGGCACGATCAAAAAAGGCAGGAGCAATCGAGAGGTAACCGTCTTGTGCATAGCCGTCGGTGACGGATTGGATATGGCTATTCACACCAAAAATTTCTGGCGCGATCACGACGAGACCGCGAGGTTTACCGCTTGGCTCAGCAACGTAAGCGTCAAATTGGTGGCCATCCGAGGCCTTGAGTTGTACGAATTTACCCATGTGTATCTCCTGTTAGCGCGATGGTGCGATAGGGTGAAGTGGTAGTGAAGCGAACGACAACAACCGGTCGGGGCGTTGTTTGAAATATAGTTCGCGAATTATAGGCATAGTTCGACCCGCGTATCGCTAAAATCTTGTCAGCTCAGCGGGTTAGGACCCAAGCACGTAGTCCCAGCATAACTAAATAGAGGCACTTGATGAAACATCGCTCGACACATGTCTTGGCGCCAACAGGGCGGTTGCGGGTGGGACTGTATCCGGGCAGCCCAGCATCTTTTTTAGGCGCCCAGGGGGAGTTGCCTGAGCGCGGCTTAGGGTTTGAGTTGGGCCGCGCCTTTGCAACCTTTTTGAGTGTTCCGTTTGAGCCTGTTCTATTTCAAACAAATGGTGAAATTCTTAGCGCAGTGCGGCAAGAGTTATTAGATCTCGTATTGGTTAACGCTACACCGGTCCGGGCGCAATACCTCGCACTAGCTGAGCCTGTGCTGTTTACGGATCAGACGTATCTCGTTGGCCCCAATTGCGTGGTTAGAAGCATTGGCCAGATTGATCGTGTCGGAGTGCGGATTGGCGTGTCTGCAGGAAGTACGTCTGAGGCAACGCTGCCTGGTTTGTTAAAACAAGCGACGGTCGTCTCGACGCATGGTCTCGATCAGGTGATTCATTCAATGCAAGAAGGTGAGCTCGATGCGTTTGCGACAAATAAAACGATCTTGTCCGAATTGGCAGATCGCCTGCCGGGAGCAGTCATCTTGGACGGAGCTTGGGGTACTGAAAGTATCGCGTTGGGGATTCCCAAACATCGAGAGGCAGCACTGGATGTATTGAAACAGTTTAGTCAAGCCGCTCAGGCGAGCGGCTTGGTCGAGCAAGCAATACGCCGCGCGGGGATGCGCGGCGCTAGACTTTAGTTCTCGTAGGCTGACTCACCGTGTGAGTTGATATCCAAGCCTTCGCGTTCTTGATCTTCAGCGACGCGAATCCCGAACAGCATGTCAGCTATTTTGAAAGCGATGTAGGCGACGACACCGGACCAGACTAGCGTCACGAGCACACCTTGTGTCTGTATCCAGAGTTGGCCAGCCATTGAGTACTCAGGTGAGGCGGCATTTGTGACATAGTCAAAAATCCCCGTACCACCCAGTGAAGGCGCTGCGAATACGCCAGTCAAGATGGCGCCGAGTATTCCGGCTACACCATGAATACCAAACACATCGAGGCTATCGTCCGAGCCCAGTAACCGCTTCAAACCACTGACTCCCCACACGCAGGCAAACCCGGCAAGTGCACCAATCGCGAGTGCACCCATTGGGCCAACAAAACCGGCTGCAGGAGTAATGCCAACTAAGCCCGCTACACAGCCAGAAGCGGCGCCGAGCATGGATGGCTTACCTTTCAAGACCCATTCTGCAAATGTCCAGCCCAAGACAGCGGCTGCGGTTGCCAGCAAGGTATTGGCGAAGGCTAAGGCAGCGGTGCCGTTCGCCTCGAGTGCTGAGCCAGCATTAAAGCCGAACCAACCAAACCAGAGCAATGAAGCCCCGATCATCACGTGAACCATGTTGTGTGGTTTCATCGGTTCTTTGCCGAACCCGATACGCTTGCCGATCACGAAGGAGCCGACCAAGCCTGCAATCGCTGCGTTGATGTGAACGACTGTGCCGCCCGCGAAATCCAATACTCCTTTTTGGAACAGCCAGCCCGCTCTGGCGGTCACGGCTTCAAGTGACGCCGCGTCCTTGATGTCGTCTGGACCAGGCCAAGCCCAAACCATGTGAGCGATTGGGAGGTAAGAGAAAGTAAACCAGATCACCATAAACACCAGAATGCCGGCAAACTTCGCACGTTCGGCAAACGCACCGACGATGAGGCAACATGTAATGGTGGCAAAGACACCCTGAAACGCCATAAAAATGAGTTCAGGAATGACAACACCTTTGCTAAAGGTGGCTGCCACCGACTCGGGCGTGAGCTCTTTTAAAAACAGGCGGTCGAATTTACCAATAAAGGCGTTGCCTTCAGTAAAGGCTAGGCTGTATCCGTAGATGGACCATAAAACGATGATCAGTGAAAAGACCACCATACATTGAACTAATACGGATAGAACGTTTTTGCTACGAGTGAGTCCGCCATAAAAAAGAGCGAGGCCTGGCAGAGTCATCAGCATGACGAGTGCCGTACAAATCAACATCCAGGTGGTGTCACCCTTGTTTGGCTCAAGGGCTGCTGCCACCGCAGTGAGGGGCAAGGTCGCTGCAGTCAATAGACCAGTCGCGAATAGTTTCTTAGTAATGTTAGACACGTTACACCTCATGTTTAAAGTGCTGATGCGCCGGTTTCACCGGTGCGAATGCGAACCACATGCTCAATGGGCGAAACAAATATTTTCCCATCACCAATTTTTCCGGTGCGTGCCGATTTTTCGATTGCTTCAATCGCGGTCTCAACCAGATCGTCAGAAACTGCGACCTCTAGTTTGATCTTTGGAAGAAAATCGACGGAATACTCCGCGCCACGGTAGAGCTCAGTATGGCCTTTTTGTCGACCAAAACCTTTCACTTCTGTGACGGTGACACCCGATACGCCGACGCCCGACAGCGCTGTCCGGACCTCGTCAAGTTTGAAGTTTTTTATAATTGCTGTGATGAGTTTCACGTATATCTCCGAGAAAAGTTAAAACGTTTTAGTCAGCGAGATCAAGAAGCCCGCCTTACCGAGATTTTGCGCATTGGGGTTCATGTACGCGCCATTCTTTGCATTAGTCCCTACGTATGCGACTGCGCCTGCAAACCCGCTACCAAAATCTTTCGTCACACCAAGCTTCCAGTCTGTATAGGAATACAGACTCGCGTTGGACATGCTGCCGTCTGCGACGCGGCCAGCAACGGCTTGGTAGCCAACATGTCCGTTCAGCGAAAGACCCCAGAAGCCTGTGTCATAGTTGACGGTGAGGTCTGTGTAATTGGAGCCTGTGCTATTTAACGTGCCAAACAGCGGCGTGACGGCATAAGAAAACTTTAAATAGCCGGTGAAGGCATTAAACGTAAAGTTTTGCGCGACATAGAGCTCAGTTGTGTTGGGGTTTGTTGCGAAGGCGGAAAGGTTTGAGGTTGGGTAGTAGTACTGCAGGACTCCAACGTCGGCCGCAAAGCCTTTTGACCATTCATGCTTAAAGCCTGCGTAGAAATCCATTTCGATGGGTGCTGACGCACTGTTTCCAGCAGTGGAGGCGGCGTCGGAGATCCAACTGATCGAGGAGTTCCAGTTACCGACGTAAAAGCCGCTTGAGTGCGCATAATCAAAGCCGCCCTGAATGGCTGGCTGAAAATTGGATTGAGAGATGCCGCGATAGCGGTAGTCGTTAACCAGGGTGACGTTTGCGGTGAAGGGGCCTG
>CAJBTJ010000234.1 GCA_903958565.1 uncultured beta proteobacterium | reverse complement strand
GCAACAAAATCGCCTCAGTCAATTGTGAACCCACCGTAAAAACAGGGTTCAGCGATGTCATGGGTTCTTGGAAGATCATGCTGAGGTCAGCACCACGCATGGACCGCATCGCCTCATCACTCGCGTGGCGCAAGTCGATGGACTGTCCATTCGCACGATGCAAATGCATCGCGCCCTCAGTAATCGTTCCGCCGCCATACTCGACCAAGCGCATGAGTGCCAGCGAGGTGACAGACTTTCCGGAACCTGACTCGCCTACGATTGCGAGCGTTTCGCCACGATCCAGTTGTAGATCAAGCGATTGAACTGCGCGCACGATACCCGCCCCCGCACCGAAGGTAACGGAGAGGCCCTTCACATCAAGCACGCGATTGCTGAGGCGGTCTATACGGGGATCTGAAGTTGTCATCTCAGATCCTCTTGGCCATACGGGGATCAATCGCATCCCGCAACCCATCGCCCAGCATGTTGATGGACAGAATAGTGATCGACAGAAACACCGCGGGAAACGCAATCATATGAGGCTTAATCTGCCACAGCGCGCGCCCTTCCGCCATGATGTTGCCCCACGAAGGAATTGAGGGCGGCACTCCCGCACCAATGAAAGACAAGCTCGCCTCTGCCAGAATTGCAAGGCCGCAGATATATGTTGTTTGAACCGTTAAGGCCGCAATCGTGTTCGGGAAGATATGCTTGAACACCACTCGCACCGGCGAGGCGCCCGCAGCAATCGCCGCTTCAACATAGGGCTGCTCACGCAGAGACAGCGCGAGGCCTCTGACTAAACGCACAACTCTGGGGACCTCGGCGATCGTGATCGCGATAATCACATTTTCTAAGGATGCGCGGGTCAAGGCGATCAAGGCAATCGCTAGCAGTATGGTGGGGATCGACATCAGGCCATCCATGATGCGCATCACGATGGCATCCACCCAACGCACAAAACCAGAGGTCAACCCAATGATCGTTCCGATTACGGCTGATAAGAACGCAACGGTAAAACCAACGATCAACGACACGCGCGCACCGTACACCACACGAGCAAAGACATCGCGACCTAATAAGTCAGTGCCAAACAAAAACTGCTCGCTCGGTACGCGCGCACGATGGATGGGCGACAAGGCCATTGGATCTTTGGACACAATCCAAGGCGCAAACACAGCCATTAGGATGAGCGCCAACAGCAAGGCGCCGCCGACCGCCACGGTGGGATGTCTTAAAAGGAAACGAAAAAATTTACCCATCAGTATTTAATCCTCGGATCAAATACGCGATAGAGCAGGTCAATCAATAAATTCACCAGCACGTACATGAAGCTAAACAAAAGGATCACGCCCTGGATGATGGGATAGTCCTTACGCAAAATAGCATCGACCGTTAAGCGCCCAAGACCAGGGATTGAAAACACTGTTTCAGTCACTACCGCGCCGCTAATGAGCAACGCCACCCCACTCCCAATGACCGTGACAATCGGTATGGCCGAATTTTTGAGTGCATGCTTAAAAAGAATACTGTTGTTACCGACTCCCTTGGCGCGAGCTGTGCGCACGTAGTCTTGAGACATCGTCTCAAGCAAGGTGGCACGTGTGATGCGCGTAATTAGTGCAATGTACACGCTGCTCA
This sequence comes from uncultured beta proteobacterium, assembly GCA_903958565.1. Taxonomy (GTDB): domain Bacteria; phylum Pseudomonadota; class Gammaproteobacteria; order Burkholderiales; family Burkholderiaceae_B; genus Zwartia. The sequence goes on along the minus strand of CAJBTJ010000234.1, from coordinate 3,274 downwards.
ATGCCAGTGTTGGGAGAATCAAGGTTCGAATAGAGGCCCATATGCCTTGTGAATACGGTGCGTAACCTTGCACAGGTAGCCAGCGCAACTCAATGCCTAGCCCCCAGGCCAGGATGTAGCCAACAACAAAAGTAGGGATCGAAAAACTCAACACCGCCAAAATCATGACGCCGCGGTCGTAGGCCCTATTGTGTCGCCATGCGGCTAAGGCACCAAGTGGAATCGCAACAAATATAGATACACATAGGGTCATGAACATCAACGTGAAGGTCGGCGCCATACGCTGCACGATCATTTCCGTGACGGACACACCCGTAAACAGAGAAACGCCAAGGTCTCCCTGTAACACCCTACCCAGCCACATTGCGAAGCGTTGATAGAAAGGCTGATCTAAGCCCAACGTCATGCGGATACGGGCGATGTCTTCCAGTGTCGCATCATCGCCAGCCAGAAATACCGCAGGGTCACCGGGCGCGAGATCCAACAAACCATATACGAATATCGCGACAACCAGCATGACAGGCAGCGTCAAGAGCAAGCGACGGATGGTGTAGGCGAACATGAAATGTGCAGACTTTTAGATACAAGATAACTGTTTGATGCTATCGACTCGGCAGTAAAAGGTCAACAAAAATAAGTGAATCTACAATTAATACTTGGCAAGCATTTGCACTCAGGTATACATTGGCTTTCGATTAGAGCTACTCTGGTGTAAACGTTGCACCCTTGTAGCGCTCAATAACAAACACAATACTTTCGGAGTCACCATGGATCTCAGTCGCTTCCCCCGTCGTCAATATACCCAAGGGTTTTCTCCTATCGAGTTCTTACCGAATTTCACGCGTGCACTCGGCGGCCCGAAGGTTTGGATTAAACGCGACGATATGTTGGGGCTCACGCCCGGTGGCAACAAGACACGCAAGCTTGAATTTTTGATGGGCGATGCGCTTGCCAAAGGTGCAGATACATTAATCACCTGTGGCGCACCCCAGTCCAACCACTGCCGCATCACGCTCGCAGCCGCAGTCAAAGAAGGCCTGAAATGCCGATTTGTCATTGAGGAGCGCATTCCTAACAGTTACGATCCCAACGCAAGCGGTAACAACTTTATGTTTCGTCTGCTGGGAGTAGACGCCATCACGGTGGTGCCTGGTGGATCAAACATGGCCGAGGCGATGGAAAAGGTGGCGGCTCAGGCGCGCAGCGAAGGTCGCAAACCTTACATCATTCCTGGCGGTGGCTCGAATGCCGTTGGCGGCCTGGGCTATGTTGCCTGCGCGCAAGAGTTACAGCAGCAGTTGTTTGAGATGGGGCAACCGATGGATTACGTGGTCGTCGGCTCAGGCAGTTCGGGCACCCACGGCGGGCTCGTCGCGGGCTTTCTAGGCAATAACATTAAAATTCCATTGGTGGGCGTGGGTGTGAGCCGAGATCCATCAGACCAAAATCCGCTAGTACTGAAAGAAGCACAAGCAATTATGGATCTCCTGCAGACAGGCATTCGTGTACCGCCTGAGGCAGTCGTCTCTTACGGCGACTGGTGGCGCCCCAAGTACTCCGTTCCTAACCCGGCAATGGTTGAGGCGGTGCAAATGCTGGCACGCACCGAAGCGATTTTGCTCGACCCCGTCTACACGGGCAAGATCATGGCGGGCCTCATCGGCCTCTCACGCAAAGGTTTTTTCAAGGCAGACGATAACGTGCTCTTTCTGCACACAGGAGGAGCCACTGCCTTACACGCCTACGAGTCCGTGATACTAGGGGACCCCCTCGCTGCTAAATAATCCCAAGCCTATCCGCTGGGTCGCTCGAGAAACGCAGGGGATCGTTGCTATTGCGGTGCCTCTGCAGATAATCTGTTGCCAAAACAGCCTTTGCCTGCTTAGAATCAGGCGATGACTACTGCTGCCACACCGATTACCCAGACCCCGCCGCCTCCGGCTCCGAGCGCAAAGGGTGCTGCAATGCCGATTCTGGTGGCTCTCAGCGTCTGTCATCTACTCAATGATCTGATCCAGTCGCTGATCCCAGCGCTCTACCCGCTCCTAAAAAAAGAGTTTGATCTAGATTTCACACAGATCGGTCTCATTACCCTGGCTTTCCAGTTGACGGCCTCGCTGCTGCAACCAACCGTCGGGGCCTTCACCGACAAACGCCCCATGCCGTTCTCCTTGGCGATCGGGATGGGATCCACCCTGATCGGCTTACTGCTCCTTTCGGTTGCGCCCAGCTACGCAGCGGTCCTGTTTGCTGCAGCCCTCGTTGGGACCGGCTCAGCAATTTTCCATCCAGAGGCATCGAGGGTGGCCCGCATGGCTTCCGGCGGACGTTTCGGCACTGCACAAGCTTTGTTTCAAGTGGGTGGCAACCTTGGGCAAGCGGTTGGTCCGTTATTGGCGGCCTTCATTGTGTTGCCACACGGCCAAGGTGCGATTGCCTGGGTTTCGGTCGCAGCCTTGGTCGCCATGGCAATGCTGGCCAGGGTGGGCGGCTGGTATCGTGCCAACATCAAGCCGCGCGTGCAGGCGGCTGCGCAGGCCGCCGAGGGCCTGAGATCGCTCTCCCGCGGTCGTGTGCTGTTTCTCATCACCATCTTGATGTTGTTGTTGTTTTCCAAGAACGTGTATAGCTCTAGCCTCACGTCTTTCTTTACGTTTTATTTAATTGAACGCTTTGACCTTCCGGTGCAGGCGGCTCAAGTTCAACTCTTTATTTTTATGGCTGCGATTGCCGTGGGAACACTGCTCGGTGGCGCACTCACCGACCGCATCGGTCGCCGGCCCATGATCTGGATTTCAATTCTGGGGGTGCTGCCGTTTACGATGGCCATGCCTTACGCAGATCTCTTCTGGACCGGAGTCTTAACGATCATTATTGGTTTACTGACCGCCTCTGCCTTTCCGGCTATTCTGGTCTATGCACACGAAGTACTCCCAGGTCGTGTCGGTTTCGTATCTGGCATGTTCTTTGGTTTTGCATTCGGCTTAGGCGGTTTAGGCGCCGCGATCATGGGCAGCGTGGCCGATGCCTACGGAATTTCCACCGTCTATCAAATTTGCTCGTACCTTCCGGCTCTAGGCGTTGTGGCATGGTTTCTTCCCGACATTAGTCGTGAGCGTCAAGCCAAATAGCCACGCACAATCATCTTTCTATTCAAAATAAAGGGATACATCATGTCTGTTCATAATCTCAACGCAAAGCAACACCTTGATGCCGTCCGACAAGCCAAAGTCCATTTGGCTGCCGCTAATCGTCTCGCGGTCTTAGACGACTT
>CAJBTJ010000233.1 GCA_903958565.1 uncultured beta proteobacterium | reverse complement strand
GGTTCGAATTTTGCATTGATATTCCTTATTTTTCCGATCGGATGTTTTGATATTTTGAATCGTTGTACACGTTAATTTCTGTTTACCGACTAAATACTCAGCGCGCATTTCAGCTGCGGAAAAGTCGGCTGTACTGTGTCTCGTGCCGCGCACTCGTAATCGCCAAACCGAAGGCTGCTGATCCCGACTCTTCGGGATTGAAGTCTTCCGCAATTTCCATTGCATGCGCAATATCGACTTTCAAACGATGCAACAAGGCCTGACCTTCAATCTGTCCAAGAGGCACTGACTTGACCGCAGCCAGCACTTGGTTTTCAACCCAACTCCACAACTCAGCAGACAAGGCAAGCTCCTTCGTCACGCCTGACACCGCAGCAAGAGCTGCATACGCAGAGGGATACACCCAGACCACCTCGGTGAGGCAAGCCAATGACTGCCCTTGAGGCCACTGCGCGAATAACTTTGCCATGGAGTGCCCCATCTGCACCGATTCGAGCCTGAACTCACCGGTTTCGCGTAACGCATGCAAGCGATCATTCACCTCAACGACCCGCATCCAATCACTCTGTGCAGCTGCGTGATAACAAGCAAGCCACCAAGGTAATTCCTGTCTTGCCATGTTCAGCACCAACCCATCACGAATCCAGCGGTACGCACTTTCCATGTCGGTCACCCAGCGATCTTCAATCGCCTGTTCCAAGCCTTGAGAGTACGCAAAACCACCCACAGGCAGCGCGGGGCTCGCCAAGTGCAACGCAGCGAGAATAGCGTTAGCGTTTGTGACGGGCATGGGCTGCAATGGAAAGTTCTTCACCGAGATTACCCATCGCCTCGTCATGCGCTTCTAGTCCGCACTCGTCCGGATGTGTGTGATGATGATGGCCGCCACCATGACCACTCGCATACGCACCACCTTCGGGAATAAAAGGCTCCTGCACCAAGGTGACAGAACCGCCAAGACCGCGCACCATGTCGGCAAGCACCGCATCGGGCTCAATCAGCACCGCATTGGGCTTGAGCATTGCACGTACATGACGATTCGCCAGGTGATAGACCAAACGCATCAACTCGTACATATTCGTCGCCTGAACCTGCATGAGCTCTTGAACTGCGGCCTGCACCAAGACGCGCTCGCCTTGTTCACCACACAGCACATCACCGTGTTGCATCTGTTCACCGCGCGCCAAAATCACAGCGACGGCTCGACCGTTAGGCAGCATCGCAGCAAGTCGAGAACGCTGGCGGTCTTCAAGGGAAAGGGACAGGATAGGCCAAGGCTGTGGCCAAGCTGCAGGCTCTTGAGTCAAGGACGGGTCATGCCCGGAGCGTTTGGTCGTTAATGTAATCGCCATGCGAGTCCTCAAAACAAAAAGTAGCGCTGCGCCATCGGCAGCACTTTAGCGGGCGGACAATCCAACAACACACCATCAGCATAAACTTTGTAGTTTTCTGGGCTCACCGTAATCTTTGGGGTCGCTGCATTGAGTTTCATGTCTGCTTTTGTCAGACTTCGTATTCCATGCACGGTTGCGATTTGGCGACGCAACCCAAGTTCTGCAGGCAGTCCTCTTTCTACAGCAACACCCGACAGAAAGGTCAAACAACTCGTCGCAATGGCGCTATGTGCCGCACCAAACTGTGGGCGAAAGTGAACCGGCTGGGGCGTAGGGATCGATGCATTCGGATCACCCATTGCGGCCATTGTAATTTGTCCACCTTTAATGACGGTAGAGGGCTTAACTCCAAAGAACGCCGGACGCCAGAGCACCAAGTCGGCCCACTTGCCGACCTCAATCGAGCCAATTTCATGCGCCATCCCATGCGTAATCGCAGGGTTGATGGTGTACTTCGCAATATAGCGTTTGATGCGGGCGTTATCACTTGTCGAGGGATCAGAGAACCCAGGTTCGCTTAATGAGCCGCGCTGTTCACGCATCTTGTGCGCCGTCTGCCACGTGCGCATGATGACCTCACCCACCCGTCCCATCGCTTGGCTGTCTGACGAAATCATTGAGAAAGCACCGGTATCATGAAGGATATCTTCGGCTGCAATCGTTTCACGACGAATGCGGCTTTCGGCAAAGGCGATGTCCTCAGCGATGGAGGCATCCAAATGATGGCACACCATCAACATATCTAAATGCTCATCCAGCGTGTTGATCGTGAAGGGACGCGTGGGGTTCGTAGAAGACGGTAAGACATTGCTCTCACCACAGACACGAATAATGTCTGGCGCATGGCCGCCCCCAGCGCCTTCGGTGTGATACGTGTGAATAACTCGGCCTTTGATGGCGTCGAGCGTCGCTTCAATAAAACCAGACTCATTCAAGGTATCGGTGTGAATCGCGACCTGCGTGTCGGTTTCGTCTGCAACCGTCAGGCAATTATCAATCGCTGCGGGCGTGCTACCCCAGTCTTCATGTAACTTTAAACCGACCGCACCCGCTTGAATTTGTTCATGCAAAGGTCCGGGCACCGAAACGTTACCTTTGCCTAGTAAACCGATGTTGATTGGATAGGACTCCATCGCCTGCAACATACGGGCGAGGTGCCAAGGACCTGGCGTGACCGTGGTTGCAAACGTTCCCGTCGCAGGCCCAGTCCCTCCGCCAATCATGGTTGTGACACCCGAACATAAGGCCTCTTCGATTTGCTGAGGACAAATCAAATGGATATGGCTGTCAACCCCACCAGCAGTGACGATCATGCCCTCTGCTGCGATCACCTCGGTCGCCGGGCCCACCACGATTGTCACGCCTGGTTGAATGTCAGGGTTTCCTGCCTTACCAATGCCCGCGATACGCCCATTTTTAATACCAATGTCGGCTTTAACAATGCCCCAATAGTCAATGATCAAGGCATTGGTCAACACCGTATCGACACAGTCTTTACTCATCCGTTGTGACTGGCCCATGCCATCACGGATCACCTTCCAGCCCCCGAACTTTACTTCCTCGCCATAGATCGTGAAATCTTTCTCGACCATGGCAAAGAGCGCCGTGTCGGCAAGCCGG
>CAJBTJ010000232.1 GCA_903958565.1 uncultured beta proteobacterium | reverse complement strand
GTCTGCCCGAGCCGGGCCTCGCGAGCAACCTAGCCGAGCATCGGGCGCCACGCACCGAGACCGAGAAGATTCTGTGTCAGTTGTTCGCTGAAGTGACCAACAACACCCAGGTCGGGCTCGACGACAACTTCTTTGCGATCGGCGGGGATAGTATCTCGGCGATTCGTTTGGTAAGTCTAGCGCGGTCCTTGGGTTTAACACTCAATACGCGCGCCATCTTTTTGCATCAGACACCCGAGTCACTCTCAAGCGTCACAAGCCAGTTGGAGGCGCCCCATATTTTGACAACTTGGATCGAAGATGGCGTGGTGCCCGCGTTACCAATCTATCATCAGTTGTTAAGGGGGAGTGGCTCGATCAAGCGGTTTCACCAAGCTGTGTGGCTCGATGCACCTGAGTATATGCAGCGGGAACGAGTCGCTCAAGCCCTCAACATATTGCGCGCGCACCATGGCGCACTGCGCTTGCGCACGCAAGGCCAGGGCACCCAAACGCAATTCATGATTGAACCCGCCGTCACGTTAGAGGCGCTGGTGCTGCCCACGCTAGATGTCAGCACGCAGCCTACAGCGCAAGCCGAGCAAACGGTACGGGAGGCGTTTATGCAAATGTCGGCGCGCTTAGATCCAAGCGTCAGTGGCGGTATGGTTGCTGCCCTTTGGGTCGAGCGCGACAAGCAACAAGGCCCGCTGTTGCTGCTGGTGATCCATCACTTTGCAATCGACGGCGTATCGTGGCGAATCCTGATTGAGGATCTCATTGCGCTGACACAACCCGTTGCGCACGCACTTCCCACACGAACACAGTCCTTGCTGGCCTGGGGTGAGGCGTTGCAGGGGCAAGCACGCTCTGGTGCTCGCCGTGCTGAGCAAGATCTGTGGTTATCGCAACTTGACGGTGCGCAGTCTTTGCCACTGGATCGTCCGGTCACCCTTGCACAGAATACTCAAGCGCGTGCGGCACACGCAACGGGCTCGCTTGATGCCGTACGTACACTGCAGTTGTTACGTGCGCCAGGGGTGTATCACGCACGCATTGATGACATCTTGCTTGCCGCCTTAGGTCTGGCCTTACGCGACTGGAGCCGCACGGTTTATCAACAAGATCTGCAAGATCCTTTAATCGCGCTAGAAGGCTGTGGGCGCGAGATGGACGCTGACCTCACGCGCACGATTGGGTGGTTCACGAGTATGTTCCCGCTGCGCCTTCGTCTGGGTGCGGTTGCCTTGGACGATGCGCAGCGTAGCGGCCGTGCGGTGTTGTCCGTCAAGGAGAGCTTGCGTGCGCTGCCGGATAAGGGATTGGGCTATGGGGTGCTTCGTTACCTAGATACGTCAAGTGCCATACACATTGACGCGGGCACGAGTACGTTAACAGAGCCCCAGGTCGTATTTAACTATCATGGCCGCTTTGAGCGCGGTGTACAAACGGATCGCGCGACGTGGCGGATGGCACCCAATAGTCTTGCGGTGGGTCAAGACGATATGACGCGCAGTCGCCAGCACTTGCTCGAGATTAACTCGATGCTCGATACAAACGGGATGTTCCAGTTTCAGATTGAGTATTGCGACTTGGCACATGACGCCCAGAGTATCGAGGCACTTACCAAAGCGTTTGAGCAAAGCTTGGCTGAGTTGGTGGAGCACTGCTTGAATAACCCCTTGCCTGTGACGTATTCCTCAGTAGATACCACTGACGATTACGATCCCTTGTTGCCGTTAAGAACGACGGGATCGAAACCGCCGCTCTTCTGTGTGCATGCTGGAAGCGGCAGTGGAACGGTGTTTCGCCCGTTGACTGAGGCGTTTGGCAATGATCAACCCGTCTGGGCGCTACACGCGAAAGGGCAGGAACCTGGCGAGTCGCCACATCAGACGATAGACGAGATCGTTGAGTGCTATATCGCAGGCATTATCCGCGTTCAACCGCAGGGACCCTATCATCTATTGGGTTGGTCTTTCGGGGGGTGGATTGCTCAGGAGATGTGCCGGCGGCTGGAGTTGCGAGGTCAAGAGGTTCGTCTCTTAGTCATTCTGGATACACAAATCCGTCCTCCAAGTGCATGGACTTATCGCTCTTTGGTGGGCAAGCACGGTCAAGTGTTGTGTATGGCAAAGGATAGTCGTATTGATTTGTCGAAAGTCCCCAACGATTACGAAAGTCATCTGCAGGTCGTTCATCAGTGGATGCTCGACAATAACGAGATCCCATCTACGGCGAGCATAGCTTGGTTCGAGGATGCGTTAGAGCAAGTTGCTGTGCGTCAAAACTTGATCGTCCTGCACACGATTCAAGCTTGTTCAGCATCGATTTTGTTGCTAAGGGCAGCCAGAGAGCCCGTTTCTGAATTCAAGGATGCGTTTGATTGGTCGCGCTATACGCGTGGATCTTTGGTCACGGTTGATATGGATGTAGAACACGGGAAGATGGCGGATCCTAAGGCATCCAAGGAAATTGCACAGTTGTTACAAAGTAGGTTGAAATAAAACGGTTTGATATGACTAAGCAGTTTCGACGGTGTTGATGAAAGTCTCTGGCGGCACCCAGCTGATAATGTGACTTTTCTGTTTGAGATAAAAACCGTCTGCAGTATCTTGAACGGGTAACGGCATCGCAAGCTTGTCGTCTAAACGACCGTAATTTAGGAAGTAGTTGTGTTGGTCGAATGCGACACTGCTGTTCGTAGTCCAATGCGAAATCAAACTTTGACGTGTACGCGATGGATCATTGACTGGGCTTCCGCCGTGTACCATCCATTGGTGCCAAATGACGATGTCGCCTTTTTTAACGCAAAACTTTTGACGACCTTCTCGGTTGGTCCACTCGAGTTGACACTGCTCGGCCACGCGCTTGGACAAGTCCCAGCATGCCGGATCGGTGCTGGCAGAGATATTCTTTGCACGAAACGCTAACACTTCAGCGTGAAGCTCAGGATTTTTCTTCAGCGCAGACTCAACATCTAACGCTGACTGATGGCTGCCGGGAACTAAGAAAAGTGGGCCTGAGTCTTCGTGTACATCTTCTAGCGCAGTCCAAACCCCTGCCATCGAACCGTAGGGCTCTACAAAAAACCATGGCGCATCGGTGTGGGCGATCTGTTCGCTACCTTGATCAAATAGAAGGCTTCCCCACAGGACCGGTTTCGCCGAAAACAACTGTGTCAATACCTGATTTATTCTAGGATTGAGTAAGGCTTTTTGAATGCCTGCACTTCCTGCATGGATATGTAGCACCCGATTGGGGCGTCCCGATGGATCGTAGGCCTCGTCGCCCGCTTCAGCACGAAAACGATCGATATTTTCGATAATGGAATCGATAAATGCGTGCGAATAAAATTGAGGTAGATGCAGGTAACCATCCTGCGCCCATTTATTCATATCCACCGTGATAGAGGTGTTGTCGCTCATAGGGGCTCCAATCTAGCGTTGGGCAAAGAAATTAAACAGCATTGCCGCTATTGTAGGCAGGCCCTGCGAACAAACTTTGCTTAAACGCAATGTTTGTGCACATTTGCGAGAATTTTTGAATTTCGTCCCCTATTCCTCCCAGAGCGCAGGTTTGGATTGGACTTCCCCGATACGTTCAAAGTGCTTGGCCATCTGCAACACAAGCGGATCCTGATACCTTGGCCCGACGATTTGCAATCCGACTGGAAGCCCACGTGCCAGCCCAACGGGGACGGTGCAAGCCGGTGCTTGAGAGTAATTAAACAGGGGGGTGTAGACTGCATGCCCCCGCGGACCTGCTTCACGTCCGCCAATGATCTTTGGCCCGAGTTCGTTGACGGACCAGGAGACTGTGGGTGTTGTGGGGCAAAGCAGCAAATCAAATTGTTCAAAAAATCTCGCATATGCAGCGTAGATATGCTCGCGAAGAATCAGTACATCAGCAATCTCAACGGCCGAGTAGCTTCTGCCTAAGACGATTTGTGCAGCGATGTCCGGATCGATTTGTGAAGGATCTGCGTCATAGGCTTTGCCGTGCAGGGCAGCTAAGCCTGCTTGCTGCAGTTTGAGTAAGGGGTAGGTATGCACGCCTTGCGGCCACACTGCGGCTGCCAACTCCACTTGATAACCGTCTTTTCCAAGGGCGTTGACTGCGCGCTCTACGACTGCTCTGACATCTTCGTCGATCGCAAAATTGCAACCTAGATCATGGCTATAGGCTATGCGTAATTTTCTTGAAGGGGCTTGGCTGAGAATGTTCTGCGTCTCGGCGCTGTTGTGCAGTTGCGAGCCCCAGTCGCTATGCCTGAATTGCACGAGGTGCCGCCACATGAGGGCTGCATCATCTACGGTTCTTGCAATTTGTCCGTTGACCGACAGTCCGAAGTTCGGTTCATCGAACCCGGGGCCACAAGGCACAAGACCGAAGGTGGGCTTCATTCCTACGAGTCCGCAGTGTGCGGCAGGCCGACGAATCGAGCCGCCGGCATCGGTACCCAAAGCGAGTGCGCCGATGCCGGCCGCCACCGCACTGACAGCACCGCCTGAAGATCCGCCCGGCGTGCGCTCCAGATCCCAAGGCGAGCGAGTCTTGCCGTACACCAAATTGTTTGAAATTCCTTTACACGCAAACTCTGAACAGTTGGTGATGCCGATTATCACGGCACCTAGTTCTTTGAGTCTCGCTACGGCCCATGCATCCTGAGGTGCGACAAAATCTTTGAATAGAAGAGATCCTTGGGTAATCGTCTGTCCTTTTACCCATATGTTGTCCTTGACCGTGATTGGTACGCCAGCCAAGGGGAGTTTTTCTCCGTTCGCGATACGCTGATCAACAATCTGAGCTTGCTCAAGCGTCCATTTATCGTTGTGTTGTACGACCGCATTTAACTTCGGGTTGATCTGATGAAGTCGCTCTAACGCGCTACGTGCAACTTCTGTTGCGCTGACTGTTTTGTTGTTTGTTTGCGCAGCGATATCGCTTGCTGTGAGTTGCCAGAGCTTACTCATGGGGAGGAGCCTTTTTTACACATTAAAGGGATGTTCAATCCGTGAAGCTTACAAGCAAAAGAGGTCAGCGCAAATGCTCTAACGTTTTGTTCTCACGGTATAAATTGAGTGCAATAAAGTAGTACTCTAATCGTTTCAAACGCTTTAACTAAAGAGCGTCTTAGAATGATGAGAGATTGTCCTTGAAGCACACCGAAACTGCGCGTTGGTACTTTGGCTGGAATATTGTGGCGGCCTCGTCTCTGCTGACGCTGCTTACCGTTGGTATGCGGTTGGGGATCGGTCCGTTTTTTCTCCCCATGGTCGAAGATCTAGGTTTTAGTCGCAGCCTGCTTGCTGGAATCGTCGCAATCGGTATGTTGTGTTACGGAATCGGCATGCCCTTGGGTGGCTATCTTGTCGCTAGGCGAGGAACAAGATTTGTCTTGCTGCTTGGAGCGGCAATTGTGTTGGGTTCGACCATTTGGGCAATTTACGCGCGCACCCCACTTGGCTTCTTATTGTCCTTTGGCGTTTTTCTCTCGATCGGACTTGCCTTTACGAGTCCCGTTACGGTGACTCCGTTAATTAGCCGCTGGTTTATTCGGCAGCGTGGTATGGCGTTGTTTTTTCTATCGACTGGCTCCATGGCGGGCATTGCTGTCATTACTCCGGTACTGACTGCGAGTATCGATGCCTTTAACTGGCAGATGACGCTTCTCGGTTTTGCACTGATTTTTGTGGTGGTCACCGTGCCACTGGCGATTTTCGTGATGCGCGAAGACGCGCCTGTGCATGCCGACTTATTACCTGAGCAACGCGCTGCTGCGGCCGCTAAGCCCGCTTCAAAAGAGGTTCAGCTGACATTCTCGCAGGCTATTTGTACTGCACCGTTCTGGATGATTTGCTTAGGCCTCTTTACCTGTGGTTACAGCATGAATTTGCTGGGCACGCATGGCATGCCTATGTTGATGGACCACGGGTTTGATGCCTCGACCAGTGCAATGGGAATTGGCTTGATCGGAGTCGTCGCGATTTTCAGCACGCTGGCACTGGGTCGCCTAGCCGACATTATTCCTCGCCGTTACATTTTGGCGGCGATTTACTTCCTTCGAGGGTTGGGATTCTTTGCCTTGATGATTGTTGGCACGCACTTCGAGTTGTACGCCGCTGCAGCGATTGGCGGACTCGTCTGGGCGGGAAGTATCGCCATGTCTTCGGCAATTTTGGCCGATATCTACGGCGTGCGGCTCGTTGGCTTTCTGTATGGTTGGGCCTACTTTAGCCATCAGATCGGAGCGACGATTAGCTCGTGGCTGGGAGGCTGGGGCTATGAAACCTATGGCACGCACTGGATCGCGTTTGGCAGCACAGGTATTTTATTAATACTCGCTGCGCTCTTGTCTTTGCGTCTACCAGCAGGCCGTTAGGTTTTCTTGGCCGCCGCTTCCAAGCTTTTCAACTCAGCCAAAATATCAGCGGTGTGCTCACCCACACGCGGGGCAGGGTAGCGAAAGCCGCCTGGGCTCTCCGAAAGTCTAGGGACAATATTGTGCATCGGCACCGATCCAATATCCTTGTCTTCGAGTTCGACAATGGCCTCGCGCTCCCGAGCATAAGGGTGATCAAGTAAATCAAGTACAGAGTAGACTGGGCCAACAGTCACCCCAGCCGCTTCAAAGAGTGCAAGGTTTTCGTCTTGCGTTTTACTGCCTATAAAGGCGCTGATGATGCCATCAAGTTCATCGCGATTTTTGACACGACCATCGTTTGTTTCAAAGCGCACATCGGTCTTGAGCTCAGGGCGTCCGATCGTGTCCAGAATGCGCATGGCCATAGATTGCATGGAGCCAGCCATTGCAACGTATTTGCCATCTGAGCATACATAGATGTTGCGCGGCGCAGTGTGTGAAGACTGATTGCCCGCGCGCATGGTGGCTTGTCCGGTTAAGCTTGATTTGGCGGCCTCAGAGGAAATCACTGAAAAGATCGGTTCAAAGAGCGAGAGGTCAATGACCTGTCCACGTCCTTCTTTTTCTGCGACGCGCAGCGCGGTTAATACGCCCGCTGCACCGTAAATCCCTGCAATCATGTCTGCGAGCGCCAGCGGAGGCAGGGCAGGCGGGCGATCGGGAAAGCCATTTAGATAAGCAAAGCCCGACATCGCCTCGACTAGTGTTCCAAAACCAGGCTTGTGTTTGTAAGGACCTGTTTGTCCCCAGCCGGATACACGAACGATCACAAGCGCTGGGTTGATCTCTAATAAAACATCCGGTCCGAGCCCCATTTTTTCGAGACCACCCGGAACAAAATTTTCTATGAAGATATGAGAGTGCTTGAGCAGTCTCTTGAGTGTTGAAAGCCCTTCGTCACTTTTTAGATCAAGTACCAGTGAACGTTTGTTGCGTCCGTAGACTGTCCAGTAAATGTCCCAGCCTTCTTCACGCCAATTGCGCAAATCGTCGCCTTTACCTTCGCGTTCAACTTTAATGACATCTGCGCCGAAATCAGCCAGATAAGCGGACAGCATATTGCCGGCAACCAGACGGGAGAGATCAATGACGCGTACATCGGCGAGCGGACCACGCAGACTGGGATCAAACGTTTTCAAGTAAAGCCTCCTTTGACATCAAAGGATCATAAGGTAATTTTGCTTTACCGTGTATCCGCAGGGTGAGCCTTTCCCCACTTGAGGAAGTCGATAAAAGCAGCGTCTGGTAGGTACGCTGGTTGATAACCAAAGTCTGCTTGAATGCGCTCAATGTTCATGGGCGAGCGGCTCGGGCTGGAGGTACGCCCTATGGTGCATAGCGCCGGATCGTCGACCAGTTCATAGTTAAACCCAGGGAACGCTGCGCGCATCCTTTGGCACCAATCGGCGACATCCCAGCGTAGTCCGGCTGACAAATGGTAGAGCGGCTTGGGGTTGAATTGACTGTTCAGCGCAGCAATGATTCCAAAAGCGACGTCTACTGAGTAGACCCAGTCATCTGCGCACTCTCTTAGCAGCACTGCCTCTTGGCCTGCTTGCGCAGACCTAAGCAGTTGCAGGGGGATGCTAAGCGTATCGCGCAAGCCGGTATCGTATTCCCAGCGTCCGAAGACGGTGCCTAACCGGAGAGCGGTTACGTTCATGCCTCGCTTCGTTGCGTAGCGTATACAAGTGCGTTCGGCAGCAAACTTACTGATGCCGTACAGAGACTCGGGCAGAGCAGGGCTCGAGCCCTCGTCGAGCCAAGCGCTGCTACGACCTTGCTCTCCAAACACCGAACCTGTGCTGAGTTGCACCACGCGAGATACCTTGTGCCGAAGACACGCTTCAAGCAATTCAACGGTGCCAAGTAAGTTGACCTCGAAGATTCGACGCGCCGATGATTTCTCGCGATCGAGGCCTGCTGTAATGGCCGCAGCGTTCACCACACGGTCAGGCTTGAAGGTAACGAACCCATACTCAAGGTCAGCGACTTGAGAAACATCGCCGTCCATGATTATGAGTTCACCAGGTAATTCCTCGAGCGAACTTTTGAAACTAGAGGGAGCACTATTCGGTCCAAAGAGTGCAACGGCGTGCCCCTGCGTAAGCAGTTGCTCAGCAAGATTCAGTCCGACGAAGCCTTGCCCACCGGCAATCAGTACGCGCATCAGTTCAGCTCGATCTTGGCTTTGGTGGCGATATCGCGCCACTTGGCCGTCTC
>CAJBTJ010000231.1 GCA_903958565.1 uncultured beta proteobacterium | reverse complement strand
TTCGGTCTGTGCGTTGCCCTCGGTTTCATAGCAACACCCTGAGCGACTCGCTCATATTTAAATGATTAACCGATTTTGTAAGTCAGCAATTTGTTCACTCGAATAGCCAAACTCGCGCATTAAGGCCTCGGTATCGGCCCCACGCGCCGGGGTGGCTGATCGAATTTCACTGGGCGTGCGTGACAAGCCAACCGGCTGACCGACAACTCTTATATCGCCAAGCTCAGGATGATGCACAGGCACTGCGATCCCAAGGTGTTGTGTTTGCGGGTCATCAAACACCTCGTCCATTTTGTAGATTGGCCCACTCGCGACACTCGCAGCCTCAAACCGACGAATCCAATTCTGAGTGGAATCTACACGCGTGATCGCAGACAGCTCTGCATTCAGCGCCACACGATTGGTTGAACGTAACTTACCCGTTTTGTATTCCGGACGCTCAAGCAGATGCTCCGCGTGCATCGCTTTGCAAAGCCTTTCCCACATTTGTTGCGCGCCCGCTCCGGCGATATTGATATACCCGTCTGAGGTTTGAAAAACGCCCGTGGGGATTGAGGTTGGATGATCGTTGCCCGCCTGCTCTGGAATTTCCTTGCCAATCAACCAGCGTGCTGCCTGGAAATCGAGCATGCCTATCATGGACTCTAGCAAAGACGTCTGCACCCACTGCCCTTGACCAGACTCTTCTCGCTCTAGCAAAGCCGTCAGGATGCCCAACGCACAGTACAAACCTGTCGCCGAATCTGCCACCGCGATACCCGCGCGCACAGGGCCCTGGCCTGGCAAGCCCGTTACCGCCATGAGACCGCCCATGCCTTGAACGATTTGATCGTAGCCCGGGCGCTTTGCATACGGCCCATCCTGCCCGAACCCCGACACACTTGCATACACAAGCCGGGGATTCGTTTGTTTGAGTGACTCGTAATCAATCCCCAACCTGAACTTGACATCCGGTCGGAAGTTTTCAATCACCACATCTGCCTTGTCGGCCATTTTTTTAAAAATAGCCAAGCCTTCTGGATCTTTCAGGTTTAAGGTCAGGCTTCTCTTATTACGATGTAGGTTCTGGAAATCAGGACCCAGCCGACTATCGCCCCAGCCGTCACTGACGCCCAATCCTTCAGGCGTCTCAATCTTGATAATTTCTGCCCCCCAATCGCCTAATTGCCGCACCGCAGTCGGACCGGAGCGCAACCGCGTTAAATCCAACACACGAAACCGTGCGAGAGGCCCTTTCCTATTTCGGGCAGTCATGGCTGCACGCTCCGCTGCTGTTTGGCAACCGCTCCCCAGCGTTGATAGTCCTGCTTAATGAGCGCTGTGAACCCCTCAGGAGTAGATGTCTCAATATCGAATCCCGCTGCAACAAGCGACGCTTTCACATCCGGCATCGCCAGAACGAGATTAATGTGCTGATTCAATTTTTGAATGACCGCCTGCGGGGTGGCCGCCGGCACTGCGATGCCATACCAACCCTTTGCCTCGAACTCAGGAAACCCAGACTCCGCTGCACCTTTCACATCAGGTAATGCCTCGACACGCTTATTTCCCGTTACGGCCAGCGCTTTAAGCTTGCCCGCTTTAACCAGCGGTATCGCTGAGGGCAGACTCGCGACCATGACATCGATATCGCCTCGAGACAACTCCACGACAGCGGTGGTTGCGTTCTTGTACGGGATGTACAGCATCTTGGTTTTAACAATCGTCTGAAACAACACGCCAATTAACTCGGTTTGAGACGAGGTCGATGCGAAGGTTGCACCGCCTGTTTTTTTACGGGCGAAGTCCGCGAACTCCTGCAAGGAGTTATAAGGCGCGTCTGGGTAGGTCACAATAAGATAAGGTTGTGTGACGCCAAGCGCCACGCCAGCAAAATCCTTTAGCGGGTCGTAACCTAAATCCTTGTGTACAAATGGATTGACCGCAAAGGTGCTTGTAAAGGCCAGGGTCATGGTGTGCCCATCGGGCGCCGATTTAGCGCCAAAGGCCGTGCCGATACCACCTTGCGCACCGGGTTTATTTTCTACGATGACAGACTGTCCCAACTGATCACCGAGCTTGGCCGCCACCACCCGAGCAAAGGCATCAGTGCCCCCGCCCGCCGCATTTGGCACAACAATCCGGAGCGGTTTGGTGGGAAAGGCTGCTGGTTGCGCAACCGCGTTGCCGCCTATCCAGAAAATCAACGTCAAAAGTGCGATAAAGTGTCGCATGGCTTGTCTCCCTGAGTCCTCTTATCGTTATGAGCATACAGGACTATAAAGCGTTCTGAAACGTATTTATCGCAGCAAAGGAATCGTAGCAATGTCCGTCAGTCCACCTGCCGCCGAACCCAGTACTGCTCAAGCCACAACACCAGAACTCAAGATCAGTGGATCGATCGCGACAATCCGTTTGCGCAACCCGGCCTATGCCAACAGGTTAAGTCCCGCCGATTTAGACGTCATTCGAGCGCACATCGAAACCGTCAATGCCAACCAACATGTGCTCGTACTCAAATTCGTTGCCGACGGAAAATATTTCTGTAGCGGTTACGACATATCTTCCTTAGCCGCTGACGCCGCGCCCTCATCGCTGTACTTTGGCGACACGGTCGATATCGTCGAGCGCGCCAGACCCGTCACGATCGCCGCGATTAATGGCGGTGTCTATGGCGGGGGAACCGACCTAAGCTTGGCTTGCGATTTCCGTATCGGCGTGCCTGACGCAAATATGTTTATGCCGGCCGCCAAACTCGGTTTGCATTTTTACCCTGGTGGCATGGTGCGTTACGTCTCACGCCTCGGTCTAAACCACGCGAAGCGGTTGTTTTTAACGTGCGAAAAGATTCTTGCGCCCGAAATGCTTTCAATCGGCTTCCTAAACGAAATCGTGTCAGCCGAAACACTTTACACACGGGTCGATGAACTCAGTGCGCAACTTGCAAGCATGGCACCCCTCGCCTTAGTTGGCATCAAAAAACATCTCAACCTGATTGCCAGAGGTCAACTGGATGACGCCGCCATTCGCGCAGCCGTATTGCACTCGGAACAATCGCAAGATATGAAAGAAGGTGCGCACGCCTGGAAAGAAAAACGCGCTGCGAACTTCACCGGAAACTAATACCTACTTGGAGCCATCACCGCCATGATTCGACTACTCAGTTCCTGTTTACTACTATTGGTCTGCGCATCAGCGCATGCGCAACCAATGAATCCTTCCTGGATCGGCCGCTGGCACGGAGGCGACACCACATTAATCGTGACACCAAAAAATGTGATCAATCAGGAGAGGATTTGTCGTTGGGTAGATAAAGCCCCAGCAAAATTTGAAGGCTGTATTGCGCACTATGCTGTAAACGTTAAAAAAACTGAAATCCTTGAACTTTTCGAGCTGATGCAATCTAGGGTGAAAGAGCAGGCACCTAATATGGATGCTGCGTCCAAAGCAAGTGCTGCCAAAACAGTTCAAGATGTGAAATCAAAACTTGCACAACTCAGCAATGAGACATTTCGCCCTATCGTCACTTCCGATGCAGACTCCCAAGGCTCAGGCGACTGCGGGGCGTACTACATCATGGATAAGGGCACGCCTTATGTCGTGCGGCTGTGCGAATCTGCAGGGGCCGAATCTACATTGATGTTCGACCCGATGCAACGCACTGCAGCGCCAATTGCTCTAAACGCGATCGACGGACGTTGGCATAGCGCGCAGTGGAAATATGGCTATGAGCTTAAAGGCGGCGTCGGCACCGCTACTGCGACGAACAGCGCAAAGTTCAAAATTGGTGACGAAATTATTTATCTGAGCCCTAAAGGTAAGAACACCTTTGAAGGCGAGCAGATTTATCAGAATGGGAAATTCAATCCCATCAGCGCCACGCTTCTTCCCGACGGCCGCCTACAGTTCAAGGGTGAGAAAAATATTTCCTGGACTATGACTCGACAGTGAGCACCTCATGAACAAAAAACCTAAAGTTGCACTCATCAGCACCGGCGGCACGATCACCTCCATGAGTACCGTTGGAGAGCTCGACCTATTTGAATACAGCTCAACCGGCATTCGGCTCGACGCAAATCAAATGCTGGAAAAATTCCATCATTGCAGCACTATCGCAGACGTCATCCCCGTGCCTTTTGACACGCTACTTTCAACTGCTGTGAGCTTTCCGGAATGGAAACGTCTTGCGCAGACCATCACGGATTTACAAAAACAGCACCCCGACTTAAGTGGTGTGGTCATTTTGCATGGCACCTCCTCGATGGAAGAAACTGCGTATGCACTCAGTCTCACACTTAAGACAGACTTGCCGGTTGTCTTGACAGGATCTCAGCGACCCGCGAGCGCCTTGTCTTCCGATGCAGGATTGAACATCTTTAACGCTGTGCGTATCGCAAGTACGCCCCAAGCCCGCGAGATGGGCGTCATGATTGCACTCAATGATGAAATTCATGCCGCACGTGAGGTCACTAAAAGCTCCAATGGCCGGCTACAAACATTTGTGTCACACGACTTCGGTGTGCTCGGCCACGCGGATGGCGATCGGATTGTCTTTTATCGCAACCCCTCACGGCGTCACAATCCCGACACTGAATTCGATATCCTGAGCATGGCTGCGTTTCCTCGGGTCGATATTGCATTCAGCTATGCGGGTGATGATGGCGCAGCGATCAAGGCGTTTGTTCAAGCGGGCGCAAAAGGTATCGTTGCCGCCGCGTTTGCGCCAGGCCTGCTGACTCCTCAGGAGGACATTGCCATGCGCGATGCAGTCAAGGCGGGCGCTCGCGTGGTGATTTCTTCTCGAGCGGGCTCAGGCCGCACCTTTGCACCAGCAAAATCGAGAGAGGCTGGCTACTTGCAGGCCGACAACCTCAATCCACAAAAGGCGCGTGTACTGTTAGGACTGGCTTTAGCCGTCACCCAAGACCGGGAACAGCTACAAAGGATCTTTGATCAGTACTAAAAGGCCAGGCGGCTCCTATGAAAGAGCCGCCTCAATGAGCTGTCGAGCGATACTGACTGGGTCTGGCAAGAGCGGTAAGGCATCGCGCGAAAACCAGTCAGCCGCTTCAATCTCGGAAGGGTCTGGTGTGATCGTGCCACCCGCATAGTCTGCAAAGTAAGCGATCATCAACGAGTTAGGGAACGGCCACGGCTGACTCTTGAAGTATCGAAGATTTGTGATCTCTATACCGACCTCCTCCCGCACCTCACGCACTGCGCACTGCTCAAGTGTTTCGCCGGGCTCGACAAAGCCCGCTAGGGCGCTAAACACCCCTGGCTTGAAGTGCGGGCTACGCGCAAGCAATAAGTCGTTCCCGCGTTCAACCAGCACCATGACCGCAGGCGATATTCTCGGGTAAGCAGTCAACCGACAGGCGGGGCATTCCATCGCAAATTCAGTGGTCTTCATGACGTTGGGTGTGCCGCAATGCCCACAGAACTGATGGTT
>CAJBTJ010000230.1 GCA_903958565.1 uncultured beta proteobacterium | reverse complement strand
AGGATTCAGCGAGGCTTGCATCGCAGTTGAAAAACTAGTCGATAGATAGGGTACCGATAAATAGTAAATACACAAAATAATGACTGGGCATATTAATAGTAATGTGTATGGTCTTAATTTATTGAAAAATTTATTTGTAAAAATATTCTTGGATTGTAGGGGCTCTAGTGATAACAGCATTCCGACCATCAGTCCAAAAATTGATGGGATCGCCAAGCGATTGCCCCAAGAGTCCCAACCAAAAGGCGCCCACCACTTCGCTAAGCCAAATAAAGTCAACACAACACAAATAACGCCTAACGAAACTACAGATTTCCGAGGCGAAAAACCCAACAGCCGCCAACCCCCTATCATTATGACTAATGACAAAAACCAGAAAATAATGATGCCGCCATTGGGTGAAAAAATCGAACCTATAAAAAACTCAACGCTTTTATATATGTCAGGACTGGTTTCCCTAGACTCGATCAAGTACACAACAGGCAAATAAACGCCATACTTGGCCATGTTATAAGTTGCACTTAAAATAATCCCCAAAAGAGTTGGCAATACACCATATTTTATTACTGCAATAATTGATTCTCTGGTTGGCCCCGAAAATTTAAATAGAGATTGTATAAATAAATTTATAAAAACTAAAAATAAAAATCCAAATACTATAACAACGACTACCGTATCTTTGTATGTAGGTAGTACAAAGCCAGATAGAGATAATAATAGAAGTAATGGCTTTGGATGGTCTTTTTTGTCACTAAACGTCAGCATCGTTAATGTTGACATAAATATACCAATCAAGACTCCGCTTTGCACCTCAAGCGCCCCAGAATATAAGTAATAAACGGGGATCGGACTAAAAATCAAAGCAAATATAAACACGCCACCTGCACGTAATGCTAAGCGCCATCCACGTATTAGTGCGAGGCACAAAATCGGAATGAACAGAAATATGCTATTCACCCACGCCAGGTTTCTAGCATTTTGATCACTCAAAAATGAATTAAATAAATATGCAAGCGTGAATTTGCTCAGCGCAGTAAAGGGAATGGGAGAGTTAGAGTAAATATAATTTATAAATATCCCCCAATCCTTATGCCATTCATTATAGTCTGCAGGATAAAACTCTTTGGAAGATATAATCAAAATTATAATAAAGGATAATATTAATATTGATGAATAAATCCAGTTTTTTAATCCTGAGAGTCGATTATCTGACATTCAAAACACCTCTAAAGAATTGGCATAGATGACTGACCTATCTCACCCAGCCTCATCACTACTCCTTGCCGTCCAGGAGCCACTGTCTCTTACCTAAGGAGCGATACTTAAGTTTGATAGCGCTCACGAACCCGCTGCACAGCCTCACGAGCCAATAATGCCGAAAGGCCGCAGTATTCGGTCGGATCCATCAACTTGGTGATGGCTGCAGGATGCAACCGCTCGGTCACACGTGGGTCTGCACTCAACAATTCGCTAAATGCTTTGTTTTCAACAAACGCCGCTTGCGCCGCATCATAAACAACGTCATGGGCGTGTTGTCGCCCAAGCGTTGCCCCCAAGGTCAGCATCACGGCCTCGGCCATGATGAGACCGCCACTCAGATCGAGGTTTTTTCTCATCCTCTGAGGGTCGAGTTTTAAGCCTCGCATCACCTGCACCAAGCGCACCAACATATCGCCTGTCGCGATACAGGCACGAGACTCCGCGGTGTCGATCATTAACGAAGTCGTGCGATCAGCCTCATGCTCGGTTTGCATCGCTTCCAGCGCCAAGGGAACTTGAGCACGAATTTCTGCAGCCGCAGCAATGATGTCTTGGCACAATTTTGGGTTACGTTTTTGCGGCATTGTCGAGCTACCGACGGTACCAGGAGGAACCGGCTCTTCAACCTCAGCGAACTCGGTTTTCATGAGCTCATAGATTTCTCGCCCAATTTTCCCGCAGGTGGCTGCCAGCATTGCGAGCACACAGACATTTTCTGTGAAGTGATCTGAAATCGAACGCGAGGGCACCCGCATTGACGTCATGCCAAGCCTCTCGCCCATTCCTCTTTGCACCGCGGGGCCTTGTTCACCTAGCGAGGCGTAGGTGCCGGCTGCCCCACCCAGCATCGCCACAAAAATACGTGGAGCGGCCTGCTCTAGTCGCTCGAGATGTCGCAGTATTTCATCAATCCAAGTTGCGACTTTCAGCCCAAACGTCGCCGGGACGGCATGCTGCCCGTGTGTACGCGCCGCGATCGGCATGTCTGCGCCTTTTTCTGCTAAGTCGGCCATTGCTTCTAGGAGATCTTGAAGCAATTGAACAAAAATTTGATGCGCCTGACGCAGCACCAACAAATCGCCCGTTTGAGTAATATTTTGTGTAGTGGCTCCCCAGTGGACCCAACCACCATGGGGCTCCCCGACTAATTGGCTCAGTTCCCACACCAAAGGCACGAGTGTGTGTCCCGTGCGTGCGAAGCCTTCATCGATGCGAGCACGATCCATCAGTGAAACATCTGCACACTTTGCAATGGCGGCGGCTGCCTGCTCTGGAATGATGCCTAAAGCCGCCTGTGCTTGCGCCAACGCAACCTCAACATCCAACCAGGCTTGCCAACGATTTTCTAATTTATAGAGAGCGCGGATTCCGGGATCACTGACTCGTGTTGCGGTGGGCAGTTCGTCGCTCATTGCTGGTCTCCTTCAGATCAATTCGTCGCGGGCTAGCCAAAACCGCCGCTAGGCTTCATCATACCTAGGTTTCTCTCGCAAGCGACAGAGCATCAAGCGCTGCAAACTTGAGGCACTGCCTTTAGGCCTGACATGCACAAGAAATTTGCCACTAAGCTGCTTTGTGCAGCACTGCGCTAGGCTGTATTGCCAGTGTTAGACTAAGACGTACCTATAAAACGAGTAGCGATTCAGAAAACCCAGAGCAACTTGCCTAACGGGCAAAGGTGCTTACGCGGCTAGCGGTTGTGGTCGTTTGCCAATTAGTCGCCACTTCTTCCATTGTGTAAAGGACTAGCCATGTATAGACGCCCAGCCTTTGTAGATTTACCCAGACCCAATGGCGAAACGCTTCCCCTAGCTTGGGGACTTGAAAAAGAAAATGTCGGCATGCTCGCAGCGATTAGCGCCGAATATGCAGCTCAGGCAGCCAGCTTGGTTCGAAACGGTGAGCGGATTAATCTGGATTTACCCCTGCACTTACCACTTGGGGCCGTGCCTGCACATTCGCACCGTATCCGAGAAGCCCCTATTCATGAGCTCGTGACTGACACATATGAAGGCTTACTCATACGCGATGATTGCGTAACGTTTCACCCGCAGGCCTCTTCGCAATGGGATAGCCTCGCGCACGTTGGCGACCCAGTGCACGGGTTTTATGATGGCGCACAAAGCAAAGATATCCATTTGGGGGATGGCTCGCGTAACGGGGTTGATCGATACGCAGATTTTGGAATCTTTACCCGTGGAATCTATATCGATTTACCTGAGTTTTACGCAAACAATCAACGGCACTGGTCTGCACTAGGGTCGCAGATATGTCGTGCGGATGATTTACGACTGGCGCTTGAGCAAAGTGAAGTCAAACCCCAGCTGGGTGACGTGCTGTGTGTACGCACAGGATGGCTTGAGGCCTTTAACAAGGCAAGCCCTGAAGGCAAGAAAACAATATTTCAGGGACGCGATTATTCAGGCTTGGCAGGCGACGAGTCCATGTGGCAGTACTTGTGGGATGCGGGCTTTGCGGCAGTCGCAAGCGATTCAGTCACCGTCGAAGCCTGGCCTTTAGAACAAGGCAAACCTAGCCTGCACCTTGCCATTGCGCGCCTTGGTCTCGTCTTGGGCGAAATGTTTGATCTCGACGCGCTACGTGCTGCAGTGCACAAGCATAAACGAAACACATTTCTGTTTACCTCTAAGCCCTTAAACCTACGCGGCGCGATTGGTTCGCCTCCAAACGCTATGGCTATTTTTTAATGACCGTGGGTCTCTTGACGTGTATGCTTGTGCGCAAACAGCCTCAGTTAGTCGTATAGTTCATTCAATGTCAGCGGCTTGTGCTGTCTTCGTTTCTTTTTAAAAACTACATTTTTAGGAAAATCATGACTAGTCGCCGTAACTTTCTCACGATCGCCGCGGCGTCCGTCGCCGCCCCGTTTGTCGCTAATGCACAAACCGTCACAACACTTCGCATGGGCCACGTCACTGCAGCAGGTTCAGTGTTTGACATGGGTGCTAAAAAATTCGCTGAACTGTTTGAACAAAAAACGAACGGCGCAGTCAAGGTCAACGTATTTCCAGGTGGCCAACTTGGTCAAGAACGTGAAGCGATGGAAGGTATGCCTCTGGGCATTGTCGATTTACATCTCTACGGCACATCAACCTTAACTGCCGTCGCGCCAGAAATTGGTGACTGTGATTTGCCTTTTCTCTACACCTCGAAAGCACACGCCGACAAGTGTCTGGAAAGCGCCATCGGTGATCACTGGCTTAAGCTTCTAGAGCCTCGCGGCATCATCGGCTTAGGTTGGGGCGCAGGCGGTTTTCGCTCTTGTTTGAACGCAAAAAAATCCATTTCAACCAAAGAGGGTTTCTCTGGTATGAAATTTCGCGTAGCCGGTGGCCCAGTCTTCATCGGCATGTTTAAAGCACTTGGAGCGAGCGCGATTCAAATGAACTGGGGCGAGGTCTATACCGCCGTCCAACAAGGCGTGATTGACGGCCTTGAATGTCCGCCTAACGTCATGTTGAGTTCTAAATTGAACGAGGTCGCAAAATTTGTCACCTTAGATGAACATACCTATTCTGCCTTAGTCTTTGGGATGTCTGCCCCCGCCTTCAGAAAACTGAATGCAGAACAAAAAAAGGCGGCAACTGATTCAGGCGTACAAGCTGGTCGCTATATGCGTGATCTTGCTGCAAAGCTTGATGCTGACGCTTCAGCCGAATTGACTGCCAAAGGCGTCAAAGTCGACAAGATTGACAAAGCCCCCTTGATTGCTGCGATGGGTCCTGTCTACAAAGATCTCGCTAAGAATCAAAAGATTATTGATCAAATTCGAGCCATAAAAGTTTAACGCTGCAATGCTGATTGCTGCTTTAGTTGTTTCTTTTATCGCCTTCGTGGCGATTGGGATCCCCATCGCCTTCGCGATGGGGGCCGCCTCAGTCACCTTCTTACTGCTCGAAGGTCGCCTACCTCTCGCACTGATCGCACAGCGCCTGTTTGCGGGTATCGATTCATTTCCTTTAATGGCAGTGCCTTTCTTTATTTTTGCCGGACTCTTAATGGATTCCGGTGGCATTTCGGCCCGTTTAGTGACTCTCGCACGTGTATTAATTGGACATGTACGGGGCGGCCTCGCAATGGTTGTCATGCTTGCCGAAATGTTTTTCTCAGGAATTTCTGGCTCGACTACCGCCGATGTTTCAGCGATTGGTTCGACGATGATTCCGGCGATGCGACGTGCTGGGTACACACCTGAACGTGCTGCGGCCATTGTGGCGGCAGCCTCATCAATGGGTGTACTGATCCCACCATGCATCATGATGGTAGTGCTCGGTAGCCTCGTCAACATTTCGATCGGTCGATTATTTATCGCAGGATTTTTGCCTTCAGCGGTGATGGTGGTAGGTTTAATGGCCTTAATTACCTACCAGGCACGGCGAGGGATCTTGCCCCCGAGCGAGTTGCGGGCAACACGCAGTGCAATCTATGCCGCATTTAAAGACAGCGCACTCGCCTTGCTATTGCCCGTCATCATTTTCGGTGGAATTTTGTTAGGGGTCGCAACTCCAACAGAAATTGCAGCGATCGGTGCCGTCTATGCGTTGATCGTCAGTTTATTTATATATCGTGAAGTGTCTTGGCGCGATCTGTATGAGATCTGCGAGCAAACCATTATTTTGACGGGTGCCGCCCTCTTGCTCATCGGCTTGGCCATGACTTTTTCTTGGATCTTAGCCAGCCAACAAACACCAGCTGCCGTTGCGCAGCTCATGTCGACTATTGGGGGGGGTTCAGTCGGTTTTCTATTACTCAGTATTGTTATCTTTTTAATTGCGGGCGTATTGTTAGAGGGCCTGCCTGCACTCATTATTTTGATGCCGATTCTTTTGCCTGTTGCAGAGCGAGTGGGCGTGGATCCCCTTCACTTCGGCATTCTCGCGATTGGTACGGTTGGCGTCGGAATTTTTTTACCGCCCATTGGAATTGGCTTGCTGTTGTCGGCTGGTATTGCCCGTTGCAGCATGCGCAGTGTGACTAAAGTGTTTATGCCTTACCTACTCGTACTGATTCTTTCCTTAGTCATCATTGCGTTAATACCAGCAATCACCCTGGTCTTGCCAAACCTCTTAATGGATTGATGGTGCAAACTTTTACAAAAATAGCGGCCCTGCTTTATCGCCTGACCAGCATCATCGCGATCGTCGCACTCATCGCGATGACCTTAATTGTTTGTGCAAACATTTTTGCGCGTAGCGTCTACAACGCCAGTTTCTCTTGGAGCGAAGAAGTGGCACGCTTTCTAATGATCTGGGCTGCCCTATGTGGTGCAGCCATGGCAGTGCGCAGAGGGGCGCATTTCAGAATGGATTTATCCACGCAGTTTGGCATCTCGTTGAAATGGCTCGCGCATTTACCCGCTTGCGCAGCGGTCGGCATCGGGATGCTCTTGTTTTGGCAGGGTCTCATTCTTGTGGAGCTTGCCTCAATGCAACTCGCAACAGCCACTCAAATCCCTATGAGTGTCCCGTATCTATGTTTACCGATCTCTGGGTTTTTAATGATGATTTTTGGTATTGAGGCGTTACTGGGTTTAGGTCCAGCTAAACCTCTTCACGCCGAGACCTGATCGGTTGGCGATTGCCAAAAATTGAACCGTGAATTGCTACTAGTTTTGCTGGACTTGAGGTGCGTGAGGTCATGAAAGATTGCGGCGTTCAGGACAAAAACAACTAGATCTTGCAGACCTTCGTGTGTTAGTTGTTATGGCCCGACGGTTTCAATTTCGAACTCAACAAGTCATTAGGAGACAAAAATGAGTGTTCGTATTTTTGCGGTTATTTTGCTTTTTGCGCTGTCTTCGCTGTCGCCTGCCCGCGCACAACCGTTTCCTAATCAACCGATAAAAATTATTGTTGCCTTTGGGCCTGGGAGTGGAGGAGATCTCCTAGCGCGAATGTTGGCGAACCAACTACAACCGGAACTAGGCACACCCATTGTGGTCGAAAATCGTGTCGGCGCGCTTGGTCAAATCGCCACGACCGCACTAGCCCGAGCAAAACCAGATGGCTACACCTTGGGTATGGGAAGCTCGTCCACACATTCAACGAGTCAGTTTCTTACAAAAAACCTTCCGTACGATCCTTTGGCAGACTTCTCTGCTGTCGGTGGTCTAAATTCCTACACATTCATTTTGCTTGTCAATGCTGAATCAGGCATTACAACCCCCGAACAACTTGTTACCGCCATGAAGCGGAAGAACGGTGGCTTCACAGGTTATGGCAATGCATCGGGCCGGGTTGGCGCTGCTCACTTCAAAAAACTTGCAGGGTTGAACACATCAGAAATTGCATATAAGAGTTCTCCGGATGCCTTGGTGGATTTAAGTGCAGGTCGTGTTGATTATGTCTTCACCGACGTTGGTTCCTCCAAGAGTTTTGTGGAATCAGGCAAACTTCGGCCAATAGCAGTGATGTCTGACTCCCGCTCGTCTGTGTTGCCCAATCTGCCAGCGATTGGCGAGACTTACCCCGGCTTCAACTTCGACAACTGGGGAGGACTCATGGCGCCAAAAGGTACGCCAATAGAGGTCATACAAGTGCTAAATAGCGCTCTTCGTAGGGTGCTCGACAAACCCGATGTCAAGGCACGCATGACCGCAATGGGTCTTGAGGTCAAGCCATCATCGCCTGACGAGTTGACGGAACTTGTCCGAAAGCAGCATAAAGCTTGGGGGGACGCAATATTGGGGGCAGGCATAGAGCCTCAATAAAAAAATCCCGCGATAATTCGAGAGTGAGACGAGCTCACTGACTACACATTTTTTCGCACAACACCCCTTTCAAAGACCTGGCGCCGAACCCGAAGCAAAAAAAGCGCCTTTTTTAATGATGGTTGGTTTCGCTGCCGTTCCATTCTTCTTGGCATCGCCTGCTGCGAAGTTTCCTGTGCTGTCAGTGCGGCTACTCAAGGCCTCGTTAGGAATATTAAATTTTGGATGAAGGTTGGAAGAATCCCGGATGTTAGCGGCGCCTACGCGAAACATGACTAAGTTACCGAGCTCTTCGTTCGCATGAAATCGATACAGCGTACCCCTTGGAATTGTCACTCCATCATATTGCCCTGCTTGGCAGGTGCTCCCATCACCAAAGTAGAACGTTGCCATACCTTGCAGAATTAAGAAAACGTGGTCTTCGATGTCATGACTGTGCAAGGCATTTTCACCACCTGAAGAGTAAACCTTTGTATGTGCCCACAACATGGGGCTCAAACCAACTAGTTCCATGGTAGCCCCGCCCTCAAGCAAAGGCGTATTTCGCATTGAAAAGCGCAACCGCTCTGCGGTCGCTTGAGTAATGGCATCAGTCATGGTTATCTTTCCAAGAAAGTAAGTAAGAGTCAATCAAACCTCTACTCAACTTAGTACGGACAATAGCGTTTGTCAACAACCCTTCGGTTGTGCTGTCGAGATCAAATAAAAACGGTATTCATCGCAACACAGGAGATGATATAGACAGGGTGTGGGGACATCGGTCACAATGCCTGACAAATACCCAACCAAAATGGATCTTGCAATGGCCCAGCGAACCATCCCCTTAATTCCTACCGACCCACTCTTTGGCGTGCAGTGGCACCTCAATAATACTGGCCAGATTGCTGGCGCTGTGGCGGGTTACGATATCAACGTTATTGGTGTTTGGCCTGACTACACAGGCCAGGGAATTGT
>CAJBTJ010000229.1 GCA_903958565.1 uncultured beta proteobacterium | reverse complement strand
GTATGCTCAATACCTCGTGCGAAGACAATCGCTTCTGCGGGCGTCAAACGTCGATGAATTTCGATTAGGAGATCGACGCGATCACCGACAACGGCTCGCATGCGCTCAGTGTTCTCGATTGCATCACGCATCTTCTTGATGTGGGTCTTAAAGTAGACCTTGTCATTGCCTTCATCAAGAAAGGGGTTGAGGTGACCGAAGGCGGTAAAGCCTGCATTCATCTTTACTTCACATTCGACCAACATTTTCTCGATCGTGTTTTCATAAATATGTCCGTATATGCGCGCTTTGGTCCGTGCCGCGCCGCCCAGCAATTCAAAGATCGGCACGCCAAGCGCTTTGCCCTTGATATCCCATAAGGCCATATCAATCGCGGATATCGCTGCGTTTTCTGCCATGCCCTGAAAGTAACTAAAACGATGCATCACGTTCCAGTGGTGCTCAATGGGGAAGGGGTCTTTACCTTCAAGGTATTCTGCAAAGCGCTTGATACAAATCCCAGCTGCTTCGATATGTCCCCAGGTGCCGGCTTCACCGAATCCCGTAATGCCCGCGTCGGTGCTGATTCGGGCGAACATGAATTGCCCGATATGCAAAGGTTCAATTTTTGTGATTTTCATCTTGGTCAGTTGCTCAGTGTGAATTGAGAAAGAGGGTTTGACATATTTTTGTCTCGTTTCCTAATATACCTTCATCTATGGCTCAAAAAACTTGAGTGTAGTTTTGGTGCAAGGTTGAACGGCGCGTCCCTGTGAAGTAGTGCTACAGTCAGTTTTTTTCACCCCGTCATCTGGAGTTCTTGTGAATATTCGTCTTACTTTAGTTAGTCTCGTCGCCCTGATGGGTATTTCGCTGAGTACCGTTTGCGTTGCCCAGACAATGACCGCCAGCCAGGCCAGCGAAATCAAACTAGCAGAAGAGCGTTTTGCTGCTGCGGATAAAAATGCGGATGGTAAGTTGACACTAGAAGAAGCGAAGGCTGGCATGCCACGTATTGCCTCTTCGTTTAGCAAAATCGATGTCGACAAGAAAGGTTATGTCACGCTTGATCAAATCAAAGCCATGATCCTAAAAAAATAGACGGGCTAAGGTGCTTAAAGGAGACAAAGTTTCCATGAAAAATATTGTGAGTTGGCTAAAAGTCTGTTTGTTGGCGACCACGCTGATTATGAGTCCCATTGCGCACGCCAATTATCCAGACAAGCCGATTCGCATCATTGTGACCTTTGTGGCGGGTGGTGGTGCGGACGTCCTGGCGCGTTATATGGCCAAAGAAATGGCTGAGGTCTTGGGTCAACCTGTCGTGGTCGAGAATCGAACGGGCGCGGGGGGATTGATTGGTGTCGAGGCAGGCCTTGCTGCCGCGCCGGATGGCTACACCTTGACCTTGATTTCCTCGAGCTATACGGTGAATCCAAGTCTCTACAAGCTTAAGTTTGATCCGCTCAAAGATATGACTCCGGTTGTACGAGTCAGTGCGGGTCCCATGTTGGCGGTCACGTCAAACAAGAGCGGAATCAAGACCGTCCCAGAGCTGATTGCGGCTGCAAAGAAAGCACCCGGTGCGATTAACTTTGCGTCATCTGGTCAGGGCAGTGTCATTCACTTAGCGAATGAGCTCTTTAATCAGCGTGCCGACATCAAGATGACCCACATCCCCTACAAAGGTGGTGGCAACGCTTTAGTGGACTTGATTGCGAATCAAGTCGATCTGTATTTTGCAGCAACAGCCAGTGCGCTGCCGCATGTCAGGACTGGAAAAATTAATGCTGTAGCGGTGACAACACCTGATCGCATACAGGCGCTACCCAATGTGCCGACGATTGCTGAAAGTGGGTTCCCTGGCTATGAAGCGACACTTTGGTACGGCTTGATTGGTCCTAAAGGGATGCCCAATGATATCGTCCAAAAATTAAATCTCGTTGTGAATGACATCCTTAAAAAGCCAGCCGCACGAGAGAAAATCCAGGCGGATGGAGCGGAGCCTGCGGGAGGCTCGAGCGCCGAGTTTCTTGAAATCATCGGGCGTGAGACTCAGATTTGGGGAAAGGTTGTCAGGGATATCGGCATTCAGCCGCAATAGCCTTGCATCCTGAACTATACTTTCGTCATGAATGTCGTCCTGCACGCGCGTAAACGTATTCTAAGCAGCATCGCCTTACTGGTGATGCTGTTTAATTTATGCGCGCCGGCTCTCAGCCATGTTGTATTGAGTGCATCGTCCGGACAAGATTTCTTAGTAGAAATTTGTACGACGACGGGCACTAAATTCATCAAGCTAGATACCCACGAGTCAGAATCCTCGGGCCATTCGAGCGTTCGGGCCCAGTCTGATTGCACGGTCTGTGCTTGGACTTTCCACCCGATCGACAGGCCGCCCGTTCACCTCTTGGGTGTGCAGGCGTCTTCATCGGCGCACTTCTTCCCTCAGACAACATCCTCGGCGCCCGATATTCAGGCCCGCTGGATTCCTAGCGCTCCGCGCGCTCCGCCCGTTTCTCTCTAAGCCATCATAGGTTCGCCGTTGAGGCGGCCTGAACTCGCGCATATTCCTTTTGGATTGCGCGGCGATGATTTTGTTTGGAGAGAGCAATGCGTTTAAAACGATTGGTTATTTGGCTTGAGTGCCTGTTGTCTTGCGTTGTGTTTTTGGGTTCCGCACAGGCGCATGGCAATAAGGTGGGCGCACTCGTGATTGATCACCCCTACGCGGTTGAACACCCAGAAAAATCGGGTGAGTATGCCGTGTATTTCAGAGAGTTAAAAAACACGGGCGCTACACCGGATTTGTTACAGACGGCTCAAACCGGTGTCGCAAAGGAAGCTGTGTTTCGCACAGAGACGCATTCCGTTGATCATGAAATTACCTGGGTCGACGTGAAGTCGATTCAGCTTACGCCCAAGCAAGCCATTGTGTTCAGACACGATGCAGAAGAAGGGTATCAGGTGCAATTACGTCATTTAAAGCGCCCCTTAAAGGTCGGAGATCGCTTTGATATGACATTGACATTTGAGCGGGCCGGAAAGGTCAACGTCGTGGTGTGGGTACAAAAACCGAAACCCAGTGATATGAAACATCAACATTAAGGAATAACGATGAAACATGTAATAAAACTGATCGCGGTAGTGGGGTTAAGTGGCACCATGGTGATGTCCGCGGCGCAGGCGCAGCAGACAGTTGAAGTTAAGTTTTCTGCGCAGGTCAATGGCCAGCCGTTTTCCTGCGGACAGAGCTACAAAGATATAGGCACGACTAAATCGACCATCACACCCAGTGACTTTCGTTTCTTTGTTAGTGAGGTCGAACTCCTCGACGCACAGGGTCGAGCAACACCCGTTGCCCTGACTCAAGATAAAACGTGGCAGCTTGAAAATATTGCGTTGTTGGATTTCGAAAATGGCACCGGTCCCTGTCGCAACGGCACTGTCCCAACAAATACCTCCGTGCGCGGAACGGTTCCTAGCGGCAAATACACGGGCATACGCTTTACGCTTGGGGTCCCCTTCAACCTAAATCATGTCGATCCTACGACAGCACCTGCCCCGCTCAGCAGTACGGCTATGTTTTGGACTTGGCAGGGAGGCTATAAGTTCTTGAAGGTTGATATGACGAGTTCTGGCAGCACTGCCGCACACGGACATGGCACAGGGCAGGGCGGTGGCCATGGGGGGGGAGCGGCCTCGGGGTTCTCGGTGCACTTGGGAAGCACAATGTGCGCGTCTCCATCCAAAACTGCAGCGCCTACTGCTTGTGCTAACCCTAATCGATTGACAGTGAGCTTTGCACAGTTTGATCCAAGCAGTCAGATGGTTGTAGCGGACATCGGTGCGGTCCTGACAGGCGCCAATGTTGATGTAAACGCCCCAGGTACTTCCCCTGGATGTATGAGCTTTCTTAAAGATGCTGATTGCCCACCTGTCATGGCAGCGATGGGACTTCCCTATGAGAGTCACGCTGCGAGTCCGCAGCGCTTCTTTAGTGTGAAGTAATTCAGGAGAGATGTGATGAGCGTATCGGAACGGCTTCACTTGCGGCATTTAAGCGTGTTGAGCGCTTCTGTATTGGTGGGTGCCGTTTTTTGGTCAGCCTTTGGCCAAAGTGAAGCGGGCTCCGATATCCCATCGTCACGTCCTGCGACATATCAGTGGGATTTACCTCCGTGGGCGCCAGACCCGATCGTCCCGCTGGATAATCCAATGTCACGCGAAAAAGTAGAACTAGGCCGACATTTGTTCTACGACAAACGACTGTCTGCGGATGCGTCGATGTCGTGTGCCACCTGTCATCAACAGCAAAAGGCATTTACCGATGGGAAAGCACGTTCAGAAGGTGTCGACGGCACGCTCGGTGGGCGAAGTGCGATGTCGTTGGCAAACGCAGGCTATTTACCGGTCTTAACCTGGATGAATCCAAATTTAAACAGTTTGGAAATACAGGCATTGATCCCGATTTTTGGCGAACATCCCGTTGAAATGGGCATGGCTGGACGCGAGCAGCTGCTCTTTGAAAGATTAAAGGCTGAGCCGCGCTATCGAAAACTTTTTACTGAGGCATTTCCAAACGAGTCAACGCGTGGGGATGAGGCGCTGTATTCGCTATCAACAGTGACAAAGGCGTTAGCCGCATTCCAGCGCAGCCTCGTCTCGTTTGGTAGTGCTTTCGATCAATATCGCTATGAGGGTAAGAAAGAAGCCCTGAGCGCGTCGGCCAAGCGTGGTGAGTCGCTATTTTTTGGTGAAAAAATGGAGTGTTATCACTGTCACGGCGGCTTGAACTTCAATGACAACGTCCAACACAGTCGGATGCCCTTTCCCGAGCTTGGTTTTCATAACACCGGCTTGTATGACATCGATGGCAAAGGCAGTTATCCAAAGAAAAACCCAGGAATAATCGAAATTACCGGGCTCGCCGGTGATACCGGTAAATTTCGTACACCAACGCTACGCAATGTCGCATTGACGGCTCCTTACATGCACGATGGTTCGATTCCAACCTTGGCCGAAGTGATTCGTAGTCACTATGCACGTGCGGGCCGCGCTTCAGCTAAATATGGCCAGCCCAATCCCTTGCGCAGTGAATTTCTGCAAGGATTTGAGGTGACGGATGAAGAGGTTGCCGACTTGGTCGTATTCTTGGAAAGCCTAACGGATGTGGCCTTCGTAGCGAACCCGCGACATGGCGATCCTTGGGGAGTTATTGCGCGATAAGGCATTAAGCGCTTTTTTACGTCAAATTCCTGATAAATTTAGCGTTATTGATTTTGTTGTGACAGCGGCAAGGACCTATCGTTTAGATGTCTAAAGCAATTCTCTACTCTTATCGTCGTTGCCCCTACGCCATGCGCGCGCGGATGGCGCTGCGCATCGCTGGAATCGACGTCGAGCAGATTGAGATTAGTTTACGAGACAAGCCGCAAGCGATGCTGGACATATCACCTAAAGGTACTGTGCCCGTGCTGCAGTGTCCGGACGGTCAGGTGGTTGATCAAAGTCTCGACATCATGCGCTGGGCTTTGCTACAACATGATCCCCAGCAGTGGTTGCAACACGCGGATGATGCGGATCAACGTGCTTTGATTCAGCGTAATGACACCGACTTTAAATATTGGCTAGATCGCTATAAATATGCAGAGCGCTATCCAGAGTTTTCGTCATTGCATTACCGTCGACAGGCTGGCATCGCGCTACTTGATGTTCTTGAAGTTAGGTTGGCGCGCTCTTCATATCTTGGTGGACAAGATCCGTGTTTGAGTGATGTGGCAATTTTTCCATTCGTTCGCCAATTCGCAGCGGTAGATGCTAACTGGTTTAGTACCGCCGATTTTCCTGCGTTGCGCCGCTGGTTAAACGGTTGGTTAGAAAGCGACTTGTTCATGAGCGTGATGGCCAAGCCGGTCAAGCCAGGCTAGTAGTGTGGCGGTAGCTCATCCAAGAGCGCTGTCCCCGAAGTGTTTCTATCCTGAGGAAGCTGTTGTCTTAGCGAGCGTATTTCTTGAGCTAAGGCATCGATCTGTTGCTGTTGCCGAAAAATGGTCTGATTAAGTTGATCGAGCATATCGTCAGCAAGGACGATTTTCACTTCTAATTCATTGAGTCGATTGGCATCATCATTTTGGATTGTCATGCTTTATCCTGGAATTGCGGTCTTGGATTATGTGTTGCCACACGCGGAAGCTGTTAATGTTAATCTTGAAAAGCCCTCACGATTATAAAAGCGCAAGTGTCAGAAACTACAGACTAACGGAGAATTGACTTTGGTTGCCATCTTAAAAAAAATCTGCGCGCTCGGACTTGCCGCGCTTGCGCTCACCGCGTGTTCTGACTCAAAGGACAATAAGGTTGTTCGGGTCGCCGTGTCTCCTGCATCACCCCCGATGTTGTTTGCAGAGAACGGTGTAAATAAGGGTGCTGATTTAGAGCTCTTTGAGGGTTACTGTAAGTCGCGCGGCTGCACGTTGAAGATCACGGCGTATGACTGGCAGGGGATGCTCGGAGCAATCTCGAGTAAACAAGCCGACGTTGCATTTTCTGCCATATCCATCACAGATAAGCGTAAGGAGGTGATGGATTTTTCACAGCCGTACTATGACAATGCCTGGCACTTGGTTGGTTTAAAGAGCCGAGATATCAAAATATCCGATCTGGCCAAACTGAAGGAGTACTCAATCGGTTATCCCCGAGGGATGGCCTATGCCGATTTGATTAAAAATGAACTAGAACCGAAGGGCTATTACAGTCTCAGTCAGGTCAAACTTTATCCATCCTATAGTGAAGTCATCGCCGACCTGCAAAACGGGAATCTTGATCTGGCGTTTGTCGAGGAGCCAGTGCTTGCGAATTACGTGCACAAGATGAAACTGCCGTTCCAAAGTGCATATTCGTTCTCGGGATTTGATCAGCTGGGATTTGCGTTTGCGAAAGGTTCGCCGCGACGGGACGACTTTAATAAATATTTAAAAGAACTGGGCCCTGAAAAAATTAAGGCGATTATTGATAGATGGATGAATTGATTACACAGGGGCAACGTTAGATGACCTTGCTGGAAATTTTCTGGCAACTGAGCTGGGGGCTAGGCTACACCGTACTAGTCACCGTAACTTGCAGTGCAACGGGTCTGGCGGCCGGCTTGCTTGTGGCCTGTCTGGCTCGGCTGCCGTTACCAGGCCTGCGCGGCGTACTCAATGCCTACACCTATGTTTATCGAGGCGTGCCGGTGTTGGTCATGTTGTTTCTTGTGTATTTCGGTTTGCCGACGATAGGGGTGAATGTGTTGCCCCTTGTCGCGATGGCGCTGAGCCTAGGGTTGATTGCTGGCGCTTATCTCGCCGAGGTTTTTCGGGGCGCTCTCGAATCGATTGACCCGTCAGAGATATTGGCGGCCCAGGCGATGGGAATGACACGCGTACAAGTTTTTGTCAGTATCGAGATGCCGCAAATGCTTCGCTTTGCCATCCCAGGTATGGTTAATGAATTCACGTCTGTTCTTAAGTATTCACCGTTTGCGTATACGGTGGGTATTCCTGAAATGACCAAACAGGCTATGTCACTGACAGCTACAACCCTCAAAGGGGTTGAAGTGTATTTATGCGTTGGGATTTTGTATTTTGCGGTCTATCGCATTTTATTGATTGGAGTGCGTCTACTAGAGAGGCGGTATGCGATTCCAGGGATGACTGTGACATGACTGCACCGACGGCGTTAATTCAAATACAAAATCTCACAAAAAAATTCGATGAGCAACAGGTGTTGGCGGGAATCAACCTGGATGTGCAAGAGTTCGATTTAAAAGTTGTGATGGGTCCTTCCGGATGCGGAAAATCGACACTCCTGCGGTGTATTAATCGTTTGGTCGAACCGACTTCTGGCGAAATAAAGTTTCGAGGCCAATCAACGTTGGCTCCTACGGTTGACGTGCGCGCACTGCGTCAAAGTATCGGATTTGTCTTTCAGCAGTTTGCTCTGTATCGCCACCTCTCTGTGCTCGAGAACGTTACCTTGGGTTTGCGTAAGCTACGAAGAATGACAGCGTTGCAGGCTAAAGAAAAAGCATTGTTTGAATTGAATCGGCTGGACATGTCGACGCATTGTGATAAGTATCCCGCTCAACTCTCTGGTGGTCAAAAACAGCGTGTAGCCATAGCCCGCTCGCTTGCAATGGATCCCGCGGTCGTACTGTTTGATGAGCCGACTTCAGCGCTAGATCCCGTCATGGTGCGGGAGGTGGCAGAGCTGTTTAATCGCCTTAGAAGAGAGAAAGTCACGATGTTATGCGTGACACATGATTTAACGTTGGCGCGGATGATCGCCCAACGCGTTGTCTATCTTGAGAAAGGTGTAGTGAAAGCTGAAGATAGTTTTGAGAACCTCGCTTCCTCGCATCCGGATTCCGAAGTGCGTAGCTTTTTTGGTAGTGACTCTGGATACAGTAAAAAATGAGTGAGTGGCATTCTTTTTTGCGCGATCTCCTAGAGCAGTGGCCCTTAATTTTCGCGGGGCTATTACAGACGCTGAAGCTGACTGTGCTGGTCAGCGTTTCAGGACTACTCTTGGGTGTCCTCGTATTCTATTGCTCGGTCAGCTCGATAAAAATTGTTCGTACTTTTTTTCGTGGGTACATCTCCTTTTTTATTGGGATGCCTTTAATTGTTTTGTTGTTTTTGATGTATTACGGGCTGCCACAATGGGGCGTAAAAACAAGCCCGTTTGTTATTGCGTTGATTGGATTCTCGCTCAATGTTGCTGCGTACAATGCAGCTTATCTCACCACCGCGTATAACGGACTTGATCCTGTTGAAATTGAGGCTGCTCGGGCACAAGGCTTCAGTCACTTTCAGATATTTCGTTTCGTGATTCTTGCACAGGTATTGCGTCTTTCAATTCCAGCACTCACAAATCAATGCATTAACAACCTTAAAGATAGTTCGGTTGCATTTCTCATTCAGTACACAGAGTTTTTTGCTCGAATACAGGAGTTGGCGTCCACTAACTTCCAGTTTTTTAAAGCGTATGTTCTGGCGGCCATCGTCTATCTCGCGATCGTGTCGGTGATCGTGTGGATGGCAAGACTTACTGAACGAAGATTTGCGCTAAATAGAGGCGTCATGTAACTGTCACATATTTGTCATTTAATGAAAGTACGCGAATTTTTTCATTTTATGGATAGGTGATTTAAATGAAAGTCGGTATTAACGGACTTGGACGGATTGGTCGACTTGCCTTGCGCTCGGCCTTTGGGGCTGCTGAACGGCAGCCTGACGATCCGCGTTCGGGCAATCTTCTGGAAGTCGTTCATTTAAATGAAATCAAAGGCGGTGCTGCGGCGACCGCCCATCTGCTTGAGTTCGACAGCGTGCAAGGCCGCTGGCGGGCTGACATACAAGCCGACAATGCACAAACGATTCGAATCAACGACAAGAAACTTGGATTTTCGTCCTACGCGACGTCTGCTGAAATCCCTTGGGGTGATTATGGTGTCGATGTGGTGCTGGAATGCACAGGAAAGTTTTTAACGCCTGAGACGATTCAAGGGCACCTTGAGCGTGGCGCCAAGCGCGTCATCGTTGCCGCGCCCGTTAAGGTTGGTAACGTCTTAAATATTGTGGTGGGTGTGAACGATCATTTGTACGATCCTGCACAACACAAAATCGTGACGGCGGCATCGTGCACGACCAATTGTCTTGCACCCGTTGTCAAAGTGATTCATGAGTCGATCGGTATTCGACACGGACAGATCACGACGATTCATGATCCTACGAATACGAACCAGGTCGTTGACGCGCCCCATAAGGATTTGCGCCGCGCTCGTAGTGCAATGTTGAGTCTGGCGCCGACGACAACAGGGAGTGCGACAGCCATCGCGTTGATTTACCCTGAGCTGAAAGGAAAGCTGAACGGACACGCCGTGCGTGCGCCAGTCTTAAATGCCTCGTTGACGGACTGTGTCTTTGAACTCAAGCGCGAGACGACGGCAGAAGAGGTCAACGCCTTGTTCGCAAAAGCCGCTGCTGGCCCCTTGGCAGGTATTTTGGGTTTTGAGACCCGTCCTCTGGTGAGTGCGGACTACGCGCGTGATACGCGTAGTTCAATTGTGGATGCCTTGTCGACCATGGTGACCGACGGTACGCTATTGAAGATCTATGCTTGGTACGACAACGAGATGGGCTATGCCTGCCGGATGGTTGATTTAGCCTGCATCCTAGATAGCAAAGGCCTGTAGACATGTCGTCATCTGGTGCGCGTAATTATGGGATTGTGACTGCAGCTTATTGGGGCTTTACGCTCACGGATGGCGCATTGCGCATGCTGGTACTGCTGCATTTCTATCGCTTGGGCTATTCGCCCTTCACGCTCGCGTTTCTATTCTTGTTGTACGAGGCCGCTGGTGTATTGGCGAACCT
>CAJBTJ010000228.1 GCA_903958565.1 uncultured beta proteobacterium | reverse complement strand
TCGTTAAGCTTAACGATGATGTTTTTTCGCTCGTCGACATCTTGACTACGTTCGAGAAGCTCAACATAGGCGCGTAGCGCTGCGACGGGTGTTTTGAGTTGATGCGCGGCATCCGCTACAAATCTCGATTGCGCGCTGAACACCGTATCCAGGCGAGTCAATAAAAGGTTGATGGACGCGACAAGAGGGATCACCTCGCCTGGAACCGCCGTTTCGTTTAATGGACTGCGGTCTCGAAACGAACGCTCGGCAATCGCGCGCTGCAGTGCTTTGAGGGGGAATAAACCCCGTGTCACGCCGAAGGGGACGAGCAGAGCCACGAAGATGATAAGGATAATCTGCGGCAACATCACACTTGCGATAATTTGTTGCGCCATCTCCGTGCGTTTAATGTTGGTTTCAGCGACTCGTAGGGTTGCACCGCCCATGGCAACTAAACTTAACTGCACGACACGCACGGGGCTATAGTCGATTTGAGCGTCATACAGCAGAACATTGTTTCTTGAGTGGGTTGCGTTAGCCGGCGCTGTCGGGATGGGGTCGCCCGCAATGCGCTGCCCGCGGTGGTCGAGTAGTTCAAAGAAAATTTTGTCTTGAGGATCTTGCAGCAATAGTCGTCGCGCAACCTCAGGAAGATCCAGGAAGATGCCCGACGCATTCTTGCCTATTTGTAAACTGAGCTCGTGTCCAACTTCAACGAGAGCTTTATCGTAAGCGTTCTTAGAAAAGTGACCTGCAAGTCCGAAGCTAACGGCCGAGTCGATGATTAAGATTGTAAGTAGAGGGTACAGAAGCCATCGCAGCAGTTGCGTGCGTAGCAATCGTTGGCTAGTTTGCTGGGTCGACAAGATATCCCATCCCGCGAATCGTACGGATGTCGCTGCCGGTGGACTCTAGTTTTTTGCGAAGCCGGTGCACTAATACCTCGACCGCATTACTGGCCATGCCTTCTTCCCAGCCGTACAAGTGATCGATGATTTGCTGCTTGGTCACAACGCGTCCAATGCGAGTGAATAAAAGCTCCACCAACGCAAACTCTTTGGACGTCAATTCAAGGGAGCGTTGTTCACAATGTACGCGTCGCCCGACTAGGTCGATTTGCAGCCGTCCGTGACTGAGCTCAAGTCCTGCCGGCGTATGGGCTCGCCGTAAAAGCGCACGCACGCGTGCTTCGAGTTCAAAAAGATGGAACGGTTTGGTTAGATAATCGTCAGCGCCTAAATCCAGGCCCGTCACACGATCTGTAATACTGTCTCGCACACTTAACATGAGGACGGGTGTTTCAGAGCGCCGCGCGCGGTGTCGCCGCAATACTTCGAGCCCGTCATAGATCGGCATGCCGATATCTAGGATCGCGAGATCGTAGTCGTTGGCAGAGAGAGCGTCGTCTGCCTGCTGGCCATCGCGCACCGCATCGACCCGATGTGCGTTTTGTGAAAGCGTCCGGAAAATAGCATCGGCCAGCATTTCGTCGTCTTCGGCAAGCAGGATGCGCACGCGGTTTGTTCCTTTATTGAGTAGGGCAGCACGATCGATTATGACTTAAATCTGTTTGGTTTGGTCTGAATGGGCTGCGCCTTTGATTGCTCAGCCTCATCGCACTCGTGGGTTTACCCTAGGAAAAAAATCGATTTAACCGTTTAACCCAGAGATGAGTTTTCGAAGCATTAAAAAAATATGTTTCTACTAAGCGACGGTTCTAGGAGTAGACTCGGCTCGGTAAGCAAAAAAAGTTGATTCATTCAAACACAACTGTCACGGAGACGCCTGTGAAAACACAATATCGCATTTTAGGTGGGGTAAGCCTCGCCCTCTCGTTTGCTCTTGGTGCATCGAGCGCTTATGCACAGGCTGCCCCAGCGGCACCCCCACCGGCATGGAAGCAGGGTATGCCAGACTCGATGGCCACCTCTACCTTGGCTCCAATGCCAGGTAAGTTGACCGTAACGAAGGCGGCAGATGTTCCGCTTGAAAAAATTAAGCTTCCACCAGGTTTTAAGGTCGAGGTCTGGGCTGATAGTATTCCTGGCGCGCGCGCCATTACCCAAGGCGAGGGCGGTAAGTATTACGTGGGCACCCGTGCCCTAGGGCGAATTTACGAAGTCAGCGATAACGGGAAAGAGCGCACTTCGCGCGTGTTCGTAGACAAGCTGAACCAACCCACTGCCGCATACAAAGACGGTAACTTGTACGTTATTGCGGTAGATAAAGTCTTGCGCTTTGATGGTGTAGCAAAAAATCCGTCCGTCGCACCCGTAGACCTAACCGCCAAATTTAATTTCCCACCATTGCCGCATCACAACTGGAAATACGTCTCATTCGGCCCTGATGGAAAGATGTATGTTCCTTTTGGTGCGCCTTGCAACATCTGCGAGCTGCCGACAGCAGAGTACGCGCAGATTCGTCGCTACAACGCAGACGGTTCTGGTATGGAAGTCCTGGCGACAGGAGTACGTAACTCCGTAGGTTTTGATTGGCACCCCGTAACCAAGGAACTGTGGCTCAGTAACCATGGTCGTGATTGGCTGGGTGATGACAGCCCTAACGACACGATGCTACGCCTGAAGACGGGTGCAAATTATGGCTTCCCATATTGCCACCAAGGTAATCTGCCCGATCCTGATATCAAAAAGGCAAATGCCTGTGCAGGCGTTGAGCAGCCCGTTGCGTTGATGGGACCTCACGCTGCAACCATGGGCGTGAAGTTTTATAACGGAACGATGTTCCCAGAAGAGTATCGCAACGTTTTGTTCAACGCGCGTAAAGGCTCATGGAACCGTACAAAAAAGACTGGGTATGATGTCGTGATGGTGCGCGCGGATGCAGATGGCAAAAATGCAAAAGTTGTACCTTTCATGACTGGCTTTATGAACGAAGCCGATCAGTCATGGTGGGGCCGTCCTGCCTACTTGCATATGATGGCCGACGGCTCGATGTTGGTCTCTGACGAGCAGATGGGTGTCATCTATCGCGTTTCTTATCGCAAGTAATTAGATGTCACTGTTGTCGTGTGTAAAGACTGCAGTGCTTATCGGGGTAGCCGCGATGGCTGCCCCGTTTTGTTCTGCGCAGACTGATTTTCCTAGGCAAGCCGTGTGTGTGGCGTGTCATGGCGCGCAAGGTAAGTCTGATATCAAAGGCGTACCCTCGTTGGCAGGGCAGCCGAAACTATTCATAGAAAACCAGCTTGTTTTAATCCGTGAAGGTGTGCGCGACATACCGTCCATGAAAGGCATGCTCGATGGCCTAACGGATGATGAAGTCATTGTGATTGCCAAATATTATGCAGGATTGAGCCTTACGGAGATCCCTGTCGACAAAGATCCAGAGCTTTTCGCGCAAGGTGAAAAACTGGCGCAGGGTATGCGTTGTGGAATTTGTCACTTACCAAATTATGTAGGCAGAGAGCAAATCCCTCGGCTTGCAGGACAGCGAGACGATTTCCTGCTTCATAGCCTCTTGCAGTTTAAGAATGGGCAAGCGACAGGACGGGATTCAAATATGGCGGCTTCCGTTATTGGCGTGTCGGATGCTGAGCTTGCTGCGTTGTCATACTACCTGGCACGCATTAAACCCTAGGCGATTCGAGGTATTGGTTTCCCCTGCCAACGCTGCCGAGGACTTCCCATCCCTACCGCGATTGCGGACTGGGGTCTCACGAAAGAAATGCTAAGTGCTTTGAGACTTAGTGAGCGATGCTCGCTTGGTTCGCCAGAGCTCTATCAAGTCCTTTGTAATAGGTGGCAATGAAATCAGAATCAAAAATCCCGCTAGGGGGACGGTGGTGACATATCCGAAGTGTTTGAATGAAGTCGCACCCACGATGGCGCCGATCAAGAAGAGTGAAAAAATGATCAGATGGACTCTAAGCTTCTCGCGGTCGGCGACTACCCGTTTTTGAGGCATGGACGAATGATCTCGGTTCCAATACAACAATCTCCCGAGTTCGATTCCAATGTCAGTCACGATACCTGTCATATGTGTCGTACGGATCTCAGCCTTGGAGATCTTGGTCATGATGGCGTTTTGTAAGCCCATCACAAAACATAACACCAGGATAGTTGTCGGTACAAAAACGTCGACCAGTATATTGAGCGAGAAGCCGAGTATGCCAAAGACCAGGAGTAAGACTGCTTCGAGACATAACGAAAGAGCGAATTCACTATGCAGCTGTTTGCGCCTTGCCCAGTTGATCAAGATCGCCGTAACGGCGGCGCCAGAAACAAAGCTAATGAGGAACGCAATGCCTGCGAGCACAATGCCGATTTCGCTAATGACTAGATCGTCGGCGATACCGGAAATAATGCCAGTCATATGCGAGGTGTAGCGCTGACCAGCTAGAAAGCCACCGGCATTCACGGCGCCCGCAATAAACGCCAGGATCCCACCAAGGGCCCAGTTGTTTTGTTTATTGCGAACGTTATCCGTCAGCGTGATAGCTACGATAGCGAGTTGACGCAGACTCAAATCGATTCAACTTGTCTTTTGATGGTTGGCGATTATTGAGGGATCGAGTCCTTGGTATCTAACCCGAGGACGGGACCAATCCCCCTCAATGCGTGCGTTTCACTTCGATTGTATGGAAAATCTGTTGGTTTGTGTCTGGAGCCGGTTCCTTAGCCTCTTTGAGAGGCTAAGACATAATAAACTTGCAGGTTAAGGCAACCCCATTCCTAGAAGATGC
The DNA here is from genome assembly GCA_903958565.1 of uncultured beta proteobacterium. Classification (GTDB taxonomy): domain Bacteria; phylum Pseudomonadota; class Gammaproteobacteria; order Burkholderiales; family Burkholderiaceae_B; genus Zwartia. The sequence goes on along the minus strand of CAJBTJ010000228.1, from coordinate 1,380 downwards.
AATCACCAAAGGAGTCACTCATGCTTGAAAAGTTGTTTCATTTGCGTGCACAGCAAACGGATGTGCGGACAGAGCTCGTAGCAGGTCTGACGACCTTTCTGACAATGTCTTACATTTTATTTGTCAATCCTGCGATCTTGTCCTCGACAGGCATGGATAAGGGGGCGGTCTTTGTTGCCACCTGTTTGGCCGCTGCAATTGGTAGTTTGATGATGGCGTTTGTTGCGAACTGGCCGGTGGGCATGGCTCCCGGCATGGGCCTGAATGCTTTCTTTGCTTTTGCTGTGGTAGGGGGCATGGGATTCACCTGGCAACAAGCATTGGGTGCTGTATTTATATCGGGTGTCATATTTTTGCTGTTGACGATCACGGGTGCGCGAGCGTGGTTGATCGCGGGTATTCCTAATGTGCTGCGTAGCGCTATTGTTGCGGGGATTGGATTGTTTCTGGCGATCATTGCCTTGAGTGGAGCGGGTATCGTCGTGGCTCATCAAGCAACCAAAATTACCTTGGGTAGTCTCCACGAGCCTTCTGTCTTGTACGCGATTTTTGGGTTTTTTGTTATCGCAGCACTTGATGCCTTGCGGGTGCGCGGTGCAATCCTCATTGGGATTTTGGCAGTCACAGTGATTGCGACGTTAAATGGACATAATGAATTTGCGGGATTCTTTGCAGCCCCACCTAGTTTGTCGCCGACCTTTTTGCAGATGGATTTAGCTGGAGCGTTGCAAGCAGGTTTAATCAGCGTAATCATGGTTTTTGTGTTGGTCGAGGTTTTCGATGCAACAGGGACACTGATCGGTATTGCAAAGCGTGCAGGCCTCGTGACGGATGAGAAGAAGGGTAACTTGGGGCGAGCTCTGTTTGCTGACAGCACGGCGATTGTGGCCGGCGCTGCGCTTGGCACCAGTAGCACGACCGCCTACATCGAAAGTGCAGCAGGCGTTCAGGCGGGTGGGCGTACAGGGTTAACTGCACTTGTCATTGGAGTACTGTTTTTGGCCGCTTTGTTTATTTCCCCGCTTGCAGGGTCAGTACCTGCCTACGCAACAGCACCTGCACTTCTGTATGTCGCAGGATTAATGATGCGCGAGTTTAAGGAAATTAACTGGGATGACATTACGGATGCCGTCCCCGCCGCGATGACGGCCCTCATCATGCCATTCACATACTCAATTGCGAACGGCTTGGCGTTTGGTTTTATTAGTTATGTTGTCTTGAAAACAATGACCGGTAAGGTTCGTAGCCTGCATCCTGCTACGTGGCTGGTCGCAATATTGTTTTTGGCCAAGTTCGTGTATTTCTAACATCTAGCGTTAATCCTCGCCTCTATTTTTTGATGGCGAGGATTTCTTTGCGGGCATAGGGTGTCAGATGGTT
>CAJBTJ010000227.1 GCA_903958565.1 uncultured beta proteobacterium | reverse complement strand
CGCCACACGCACCCGTCTTGGGATCGGCCGTAGCGAAAACGATCCGCCCTATCCGTGCATGCAACATCGCGCCAAGACACATCGCACAAGGCTCAAGCGTGACATACAGCGTGGCGCCGGGCAGGCGGTAGTTTTGTACCGCACGTGCCGCCGCTCGCAGCGCAACAATTTCAGCATGCGCAGTCGGATCGTGATCTACGATCGTACGATTAAAACCTGTGGCAAGGAGTTGTCCGTCGGCGTCCAACAAAACGGCGCCCACGGGGACTTCACCGAGTTCTCTTGCTTGCACGGCTTGCGCTAAGGCAAGCCGCATCATGGACTCATCCGCGGTAGACACGGGATTTCAGGGCGATCCGGCCCGCGAGGCTCGTCAAGGCTTCTTCGAGCCACTGATACAGCTCGGCATCATCATCGTAACGAGCCTGATTAAGATTCGATACGCGTCCATCTTCGATAAAGCCCCATGCACGGCTACGCTTATCGCGATGCTTAGGATCCCAGACTCCGAACGCGAAGCCTCCGGAACTGCGGATCAGGGAAAAACACGGGATATCGGTGTAACCGTCACCGACAAACACCATTTGATCGAACGGCACACGCAGGCGGTCTTCCGCCACCTTACGGTTCACCTCGAAGGGCTTGCCCACAAAAGCGGGGCCGACGATCCCCTTTTGAATATGGAACAAGTAACGTGTCTTGTCTGTAAAGCTCACAATCCTTCTTGGAAAAGCAATACCGCCGGTCTCATCGTAGATAAACTCAGAGGCCCAAATCGCACTAAATTCGGAAGCAATCGGAGTGTGGCGCACGACGTCACCAATTCCGCTGGAGATGAGATAAAACTCGAGTTGCACCTGCGGATGTGCGCGCCGCACTTGCTCACGCAGACGAGAAAACAAGGTCGTCACGCCTGCATGCAAAGGCAAGGCACGTCCCCACGCTTGCAGCCGCTCTTGGGTAATCAAGCCATGCTCACCGCGTTGTGACAGCGCGATCATCTCGTGCAAATAGGCGGGAACCGGATCCCAATCTTGTGCGAGTAACGGATCAACCTGGCCCGACCAAAACTGCTGGGTATCTACGCCCATAGTCTCCAGGAAGCCCGAGGTGCTATCCGGGGCAAGCGTGTCGTCAAAATCGAAAATTAGCGCAATGACGTCAGACATCGTCTCTACCGCTTTATTTAGAATACATACATTGTACCGAGCATTTGCAGGACTCAGACCCCCCAAAAACACGACTAAAGCTGCCGCGGGATTGAGTTAAGCTTCCGTTACCCCCCCTTGATCAATGCCTGCGTCACGATGACTGAACCCGACATCCGTCCTGAACAATCCCCCGAGCTGCTTAAAGCACTGCATATCCTGACGCGCGACGGCAAGCTCAATCAAGATAGCCGACGCAAGCTGAAACAGGTCTACCACTTGCATCAGTTTATTGAGCCGCTGCTCAAGGAACTGTCACTTACGCGTCCAGATTTCAGCGTGGTTGATCACGGTGCCGGCAAGTCCTATTTGGGATTTATTCTGGTGGACTTGTATTTACGCCATCACGCTGTCCAAGCGACCATGCTGAGCATTGAGAGTCGCCCCGAACTTGTCACCCACGCCAGAGAACTTGCCAACAAGCTTGGGTTTACCCAGATGCGATTCCTGAATCAGACGGTGGCACAAGCGATTGCCTCTGACGAGATTAGTGAGCGTATCGATATGGTCACGGCCTTGCATGCGTGCAACACCGCAACCGATGACGCCATCCGCTTTGGCCTCGCTAAACAAGCGCGTTACATGGTGCTTGTGCCCTGCTGTCAAGCAGAGGTGGCCAGTGTCTTGCGCAAAAACAAGTCCACGCAGTTGAAAGACCCCTTAACTGAAATTTGGCGCCATCCGCTGCACACACGAGAATTCGGCAGCCAAGTGACCAACTCATTGCGTTGCCTGCAACTCGAAGCACATGGCTACCAAGTCACGGTGACCGAACTCGTAGGGTGGGAGCACTCCATGAAGAACGAACTCATCATCGCCGAGCGCAAAGGGCCCGTAAAGCCCGTTGCCGCCGCACGCTTGAGGGCCGTACTGGAGCGAATCGGACTCGTGGAACTGCAAGAACGTTTCTTTGTGCCAACGACTGAAGGACAACAGGCATGAGCGCCGGGCGCGAAGCGCGCCTCGACCAGGCAAAGATACTGATCGCCGGTTGTGGCGATCTGGGTATTCGGCTTGCGCATCGTTTGGGAGCGCTAGCGACAGCAGACGTCTATGGTCTGCGTCGCACCCCTGACACAACGCTGGCGATGCCATCAAACTTTCAATGGATAAGCGGCGATCTCACCCAGCACGGTACGCTGGCCGAGTTGCCGCACGACATCACTCACATTGTGTTCGCTGCAGCACCAAACGCACGCACGCCCGCCGATTACGAGGCAGTCTACCTACATGGGTTACAGCACATCATCCACGCCAGCGCCTCGCCTGCGCTTAAGCGGATTGTGTTTATCTCTTCCACGGCTGTGTACAGTGACCACGGGGATCAGTGGGTGGACGAGACTACGCCCACAGCACCGACACACTTCAATGGCAAAACACTCTGTGCAGCCGAGCAATGGTTGCAAGAGTTTGGTGTGGACCACCACGTGGAAACGCTCAGTTTGCGTTTATCCGGGATCTACGGACCGGGTCGCAATTTCTTGCTCGATCGCCTGCGACTAGGGCAAGCCTCAGCACCCTTGGGAGAGGCGCATTGGGCTAATCGTATTCATGTCGAGGACGCAGCGGCCGCGATCGTCCATCTTTTGACGCTCAATCAACCTGACTCAACCTACCTTGTCACGGACAGCACCCCTCTGCCGATGCGTACGCTGTATGAAGCGTTGGCCAAACTTACAGGAGGCCCTTGTCCACCTGTGGGACCGGCACCTGCGATGGTCGGCAGCAAGCGACTCAGTAATAAGCGGTTACTTGCAACAGGGTTTGAACTACGCTGGCCGGACAGTCGCGAGGGCTATGCGGCCTCGCTCACTCAGCAGGATAGTTGATCTCTAGAATATCGAGTTCTTCGATACCGCCTGGTGTGCGCAAGGTCACCACATCACCGACTCGACTTTTTGTCAGCGCACGCGCCACCGGAGACACCCAGCTGATTTTGCCCTGCAAGGGCTCCGCTTCATCGACGCCGACGATCGTCACGTGGTGTTCCTCACCATCCTGATTCACATACAACACCGTCGCACCAAAAAATACCTGATCGCGATTGGTCTGTGCAGCAGGGTCGACGATCTCGGCGAGTTCCAGACGCTTCGTTAAGAATCGCATACGACGATCGATTTCTCGAAGACGTTTTTTGCCGTAAAGGTAATCACCGTTCTCAGAACGATCGCCGTTAGACGCCGCCCAAGAAACGATTTTCACCATCGCAGGACGCTCGTCGTTCATGAGATGCGCCAACTCCTCGCGCAGAGCCGCATAGCCCTGAGGCGTCAGATAGTTTTTTGTGCCCTTGGGTAACGCCAACGCCTCAGGAAGATCCTCATCTTGATCGCCCTCTTGTTCTTTTACAAATGCTTTGTTCATAAGGTCTTAAACCAAGGCATCCCAGACGGGCTTCAGGTCGCTCGGCAAGGGGGGCAGACTACCTAGATCGTAGCGTCCTTCGCCAGGGCCGTGGAAGTCTGAGCCACACGAGGCTAAGAAGCCGTACTGCCGGGCCACACCTGCATAGGTTTGATATTGACCCGGATGGTGACTCCCCGTAATGACCTCAATACCTTTTCCACCCAACTCTTTAAATGCGGCAAAAAACGCATCAAATTGTGTGTCTGTAAATTCATAGCGCCCCGGATGTGCAATGACTGCCGCACCACCCGCGTGGTTAATCCAAGAGATCGCTTGATCTAAGGCTGCCCACCGCATCGGCTCATGCGCAGGACCGCCATCATGCAAGTAACGATCAAAGGCCGTTTGTACATCGGGACAAAATTTAGCCTGATGCAAATAGCGTCCGAAGTGGGTACGACTGATCAGTTCAGGATTGCCAGCTAATTTTGATGCACCTTCAAAAGCACCTGGCATCCCCAACTCTGCTAACCGATCGCCAATACGTCGTGCGCGATCAGAGCGGCCACTGCGTGTGATGCGCAGGCCTTCAGAGAGCGCCGCGTTGTGCGGATCAATGCCCAAGCCAACGATATGGACAGTCTTACCCGCCCACGTCACTGAGATCTCCACACCACAAAGATAATCCAGTCCGATTTGCTGAGCAGTCTGCTGCGCAAGTGCTTGTCCAGCGAGCTCATCGTGGTCTGTCAACGACCATAAGGTCACGCCGCGTTCTTTCGCGCGACGCGCAACAACATCAGGCGCAAGCAAGCCATCCGACACCGTCGAATGACAATGCAAATCAGCACAAAAGGGCGTCGTTTGTTTAGACATACAAGCTAGATATCCAAAACTAAGGGGAACTCAAAAAATCTTCAAGACAACGGACTTGATCAGCCGCCATCAGTGTCGGTGCATGCCCGACACCCATCATACGCGCCGCCTGCGCGTTGGTATTACGGCTCAGCATTTGCGACAGCGTCTGCTCAGACAACAAGTCCGAATCATTACCACGCACGATCAGCGTCGGGCAAGCTAGTGAATCGAAGGCAGACCACAAGTAGGCCTCTCCTTGCGCGGCAGCCTCGGGCGTCATTGCCTTAAAGGGCTCAGAAAGTGCCAGGTCGTAATGCTTGATCCATTGACCGTCTTGTTCAATATAGGTGTG
>CAJBTJ010000226.1 GCA_903958565.1 uncultured beta proteobacterium | reverse complement strand
TTATTGAATAAATTAAAGAAATTGTTTGTTGATGACTCTTCTATCGTTGAAAGAGAGACCCCGCGCAATTCAGCCAACATTTCAGCGACATGGATCACTTTAGATGGATCATTCATTTGCCCTCGAAAAGGGACAGGCGACAAATACGGTGCGTCGGTCTCGATCAGCAGGCGATCCAACGGCATACGTCTTGCAACCTCTTGCAATTCCTTCGCGCTCTTAAAGGTCACAATCCCCGAAAAAGAGATGTAAAACCCCAAATCCATCGCCTGACATGCAACTTCCCAGGACTCTGTAAAGCAGTGCATCACGCCGCCCGCATCCTGGGCACTCTCCTCACGCATAATCGAGATCGTATCGGCCGAAGAAGACCGAGTATGGATAATCAAGGGCAAACTGGCCTCACGCGCTGCACGAATATGGGTCCGAAACCGTTCACGTTGCCAGGTGAGATCGCCCTTCAGGCGAAAATAGTCCAACCCCGTCTCACCAATTGCGACGACTTTTGGATGGCGGCTGTTCTCCACCAGGAAGTGAACATCGGGCTCTACGGTATCCTCATAATCGGGATGAACACCAACCGACGCCCAGAGGGGATCATGCCGCTCAACGATATCCATCAGTCCCGGCCAGTCAGGCAAATTCACGCTTACACACAAGGCATGCGAGACACGGTTGTTCTCCATTTTCTTGAGGATTTCAGGCAGTTGCGCGGCCAGTTCCGGAAAATCGAGATGACAGTGAGAATCCACAAACATAGAAAATCGTCCAAGACGTAATGAGTGAGCAGCGAAAAACTACATATTGGGTCTGGGCTGACAACTTGCCAGCACACGCTGCAAAGCGGACTGCGCAAATAGCTTCGCATTTAATGGATGCCCGGCCACACGTGATTGCTCGGCAAGCCATTTTCCTAAATCACTGAGCTTTCTCGCGTCGCAGCCTTTTGCAATCGCTTGAGTGCTTTTCCCCAGACCAGGGTAATAGCGCGGCGCTAAATCCTGTGCGGCCAAGTTCAGATCAACGGTGGCGCGGGACAACACATCCAGCCATAACGGGGTGGGAAGCTTGGCCACCGTATCGGCTAATGCGCCAAGATCAACCGAGCGTGCGGCTTGAAGAGATTGTACAAACGCCTCGAGCCAAACTGGGCAAGCGCTCGCCTCAGACTGCGCTGCCCGCAAGGCTTGCACGGGGGCACCGCCCGATGCCGAGAGCCATTCTTGTGGGGACTTGATGCCCTGCTCTGCTAGCCAGCGCATCGCCTCCACGTGGCTTGGTGTGGGCAACGCCAAACGCCTGCAGCGAGAGAGCAAGGTGGGCAACAAGCGATCAGGAGCATCCGCGACCAGCAAAAATACTGTGGAAGGCGGCGGCTCCTCCAACACTTTGAGTAACGCATTGCCAGAAATTGTCGTCAGCGCCTCTGCCGGATAGATGACAGCGACGCGCCAACCGCCTCGATGCGTTGCATGATTAAACCACGGCTCCATCGAGCGAATTTGATCCACTCTGATATCCTTGGATGGAGTTTTTTTTGTGGAGCCAACCGACGCTACGGTCTCCGTCAAACTATCGCCGGCTTCCTCGCCCATCGCTTCCTCGGCACCCTCTTCGAGTGCAAGTGCCTCAGGTCGAATACGTTTGAGGTCCGGGTGATTGCCATGGGATAACCAGCCACACGCCAAACATTTTCCGCAGGCCAATCCGTGCAGAGGACTCTCGCACAGCAAGGCCGCTGCGGCCGCTAACGCAAACTCCCGCTTGCCAATTCCAGCCAGTCCGTGAACGAGCCAAGCGTGTGCAAACCGATCGCGCGCACCCAGCCAGTCTTTCGCAAGTTGCAATTGCCACGGGAAGAACGCTGCGTGGCTCATCGCACTGATCCGGCATTGACCAAACGTACCAGTTCGCGATGGAGTTGAACGCGAATCGCGTCGATTGGCTGCGTTGAATCCACTACGCTGAATCGAGCCGCTTGTTGGGCCGCACGCTCTAAGTAAACTTGCCTCGTCCGCAAAAAGAACGCATCCGCTTCTTGCTCAAAACGATCCTTGTCGCGCGTTCTGTTTAATCGTTCTCGGGCGACCTCGAGCGGTACGTCAAAGAGCCAAGTAATGTCAGGTTGAAAGTCCGGATGCACCCAGCGCTCGAGCGCTTCAATCCTGACAGCGCCGAGCTCACGCCCGCCGCCTTGATAGGCGAAGGTTGCGTCGGTAAACCGGTCGCACACCACCCATGTCCCCGCCGCTAGCGCAGGCTCGATGACCGTGCGCACGTGCTCAGCACGCGCTGCAAACATAAGGAGAGTTTCACACTCAAGCGTCATCGCTTCATGCAATAACAAACTGCGTAATTGCTCACCGATCGGGGTGCCGCCGGGTTCACGGGTGCACAGCACGGGCTGGCCTAAGGCGACAAGGGTATCCACCATCCACTGCACATGCGTGCTCTTGCCTGCGCCATCGACGCCTTCCAAGGTCAAAAACAAACCGCGCTTCATCGTCATGGTTTACGACCCAATATGTACTGCGCGACATTACGATTGTGCTCGGGCAAGGTTTTGGCAAACGCACTCGAGCCATCCCCCTTCGCGACGAAATAGAGGTAATCATGCTTTTCCGGTTGCAGTGCCGCTTGTAACGAGGCGAGCCCGACACTTGCAATCGGTGTTGGAGGCAGGCCGTTACGCGTGTAGGTATTCCAAGGGGTGTCGGTTTGAAGGTCAACCTTGCGCAAACGCCCGGTATAGCCATCCCCCAACCCATAAATGACGGTCGGATCCGTCTGCAGAGGCATGTTCAACCGAAGGCGATTGATAAAGACGCCTGCAATACGTGCTCGGTCTGAGGACTTTCCGGTTTCCTTCTCTACGATAGAACCCAGAATAAGAGCTTCATAGGGAGACCGCAGCGGCAGTCCTTCTTGGCGACCCTGCCAAGCTTTATCAAGTACTTTTTGTTGGATACGCGCCGCACGTTCGAGAATCTCGGTGTCGAGCGTACCAATTGAAAAAATATAAGTGTCCGGAAACAACAATCCCTCAGGAGGATAGGACTTTAGTGCAGTCCCCCCTTCAATTAATCTAGGAATGATCTGCTCAGACCATATCGGCTCTGACTTTTTAATATCCGGATTATTTAAAATTGCTGCCCGGACTTGTTTGAGCGTCCATCCCTCTACGATCGTTATCTGTCTGGATGTCACTTCTCCAAGCGCAATCCGACGAAGGACAGTCAAAATACTGTCTCCACGGGAAATTTGATAGCCGCCCGCTTTGAGCTTTTTATCAAGCTCTGTTGCCCGCGCAAGAAACACAAACGCACCCGAGTGAACATCGACACCCGCTTGGTTGAGTAACCGAGCGATCCCAGCGGGTGTCGCGCCTGCGGGGACGAGCAGATCGATCTTTTCGCCCGGAAGCGCTAGAGGACGCGTCACCCAGTAGTAGCCCGCGGTTGCAGCGCCACAGATTAACAAGACGACTGGCAATACCAGATAAAGGAGAAGTTTATTGAGAGCATTCATGAGGCTGACAGTTTAATATGGTCTGCGTTGATTCCAACTGTTTTGTCTCATAAAGTGCCATGCATCCATTTTTTTATCACGCCTCACGCTCGGCCCAACCATCACCAACTTCGCCCACAAGCGCGATCACCGTACATTGTCTGGATGATGGGTTGTGTGTGTTGGCCGCGCAGGGCGAAGACGCTCTTAGTTTTCTTCAAGGGCAGATTACCAACGACCTTGCGGCCGCAGGTCTAGATTCAGCCTGTTTGGCTGGCTACTGCACCGCACAGGGCCGTTTATTGGCAACGGGTGTCTTTAGTCAGGGCCCGGTAGATCCTGTGAATGCCGCCGCACACAATATCTCAATCGTCTTACGCAAGGACATCGCTGCCGCTGTCACGAAGCGCCTGTCGATGTTTGTACTTAGATCAAAGGTCAAGATCGCGCCAACAGCGCTCAATGTCGCGGGCGTGTTTGCTCCTAGTCACGCGCTAGATAGCCTTCAGTCCGTTTTGGCACACGATTTGCCCTTGACACCTTGGCAAGCCCGACACACTGCAAGCGGGACCTGGATCGCAGCCCCAGCGTCGTTGGGCACGCATCGCTGGTGGTGGCTGGCTTCAGAGCAAGCCGCTGAGGAATTAGGCTTGAACTGGACTGCGCTGACGCAAACGCTTCAAGCAGGCGAGACATCCTCGTGGTTCGCCACCGACATTCAACAGGGACTGCCCTGGATCGAAGCGAAAACCCAGGATCTTTTTATACCTCAGACGCTCAACCTGGATTTAATACAGGGTGTGAGCTTTACAAAGGGCTGTTATCCCGGCCAAGAAATTGTTGCACGTAGTCATTACCGTGGCACACTCAAGCGCCGCATGACACTTGCTCGCCTCGATGTTCCGCTAGACGCCACCATCGTGCCTGGAGTAGACGTGTACGAGGGTGATGAACCTTGCGGGCGCATCATCAACATATCGAATGAGGGCCAAACCTCCTGGCTTCTAATTGAAGCACCCTTTGACGCCATGGATCGCAATGCGCTCTGCGTCGGCGCAGCGGACGGCCCCCACGTCGCCCTGCAAGCACTCCCCTACGCGATCCGGGCCGCCTAGTGCTTACTCGTCGCGCTTGACCAAATTCACAATGCTTGAGAAATCAAGCTTGCCGCTGCCCTGGGCGCTGTGCATCGCAAACAAATTACGCGCCAGCTCGCCCAGTGCAATCACAGACTGTGTGCTGACAGCAGCTTCGGCCGCGAGTCCCAAATCTTTGAGCATCAAGTCCACACCAAATCCGCCCGCGTAGCCTTTCGAAGAAGGAACATTCTCCATGACGCCTGGCCAAGGGTTG
>CAJBTJ010000225.1 GCA_903958565.1 uncultured beta proteobacterium | reverse complement strand
TTCGATTGACCTGTACACTAGATTATCGTTTAACTCTCGGAGACAATCATGGCTAAAGGTCAGCAAAAGTCGAGCAAAGAGGCCAAAAAACCCAAAAAGGACACTTCCACCCCTAAACCAGCGAGTGGGTTGAGTGATCCCGTGCGCGCAACCGTTGTCAATACGGTGTACACCCGGATAAAAAATAAGGACCGTTGATTCCGACGTCTCAGTGATTTAACACGTGTCAACCAAAGCAGGGCAGAGTCCCCGGTCTATTTCGCCGAGTGACGCCATGAAGGCGCAAGCCAAGTGGGAACAAGGGTTGGCTGCCCACCAGCAGGGGGCCCTTGAGCAGGCGCGCGCGCTCTATGAGCGCGTGCTCAAATGGCATCCGAACCACTTTGATGCGGTACACATGCTAGGCCTTGTGGCGTACCAACAAGGACATTTGGATCGTGCGGCCTTGTTAATCGCTAAGGCTTTGAAAATAGATCCTGATACGGCCTTCGCACACAATAACTACGCCAATGTGCTCCAAGATCAACGCAAACTGACCTCCGCCCTAGCGAGCTATGACCGCGCGATTTCGTTAGACCCCCAGTACGCGGAGGCTCACAACAATCGAGGCGATGTGTTGCAGGTGATGGGGCGTTTGCCCGAGGCCTTGCTGAGCTACGCCCGCGCGCTTGAGATCTCCCCTCGCTATGCCGCTGCTTTTTATAATCAGGGGAACGCCTTCGGTCGATTGGGACGTTGGCGCGAGGCCGTCGAAAGTTACGATCAGGCTCTATCGATTGAGTCGCAGTATCCGCAAGCATTGATGAACCGTGGTAACGCACTTTTCGAGTTGCGAGATAACGAAGCGGCTACTCAAAGCTACAAGCAAGCGTTATCGATTGATCCTGCGATTCCTTATTTGGCGGGTACATTGCTACATGTCAATATGCAGCAATGTAAGTGGGCAGACTATCGTACGCAGCTAGAGGCGCTACTGATTGATCTGCGCGCCCACAAACCTTCTTGCCTACCTTTTCCCTTGCTTGCACTGACTGATGACGCCGCACTGCACAAGCAGGTGGCGCAAGCGTGGATTGAAACTGAATATACAAAACCTCGCGCCGCATGGGTATCCACTGCATGCTCTCGTCATAAAAAACTCCGAATCGGATATTTTTCGGGAGATTTTCGCAATCACCCAGTGGCCTATTTAACGGCAGGTTTATTTGAGGAGCATGATCGCTCTCAATTTGAGATCTTTGCATTTTCGTTTGGTCCGGATACCCCCGATGACATGCGGTTGCGCCTAGAAAAGGCCTTCGATCACTTTGTGGATGTCAAGGACTGCACCGATGCTCAGTTAATTGCCCGCGCGCGCGAGGCTGATCTTGACATTGCGATTGACCTGATGGGTTTGACCAAAGGGTGTCGCCCCAGAATATTTCTGGCGCGCGTTGCACCCGTTCAAATGAGCTATCTCGGCTATCCAGGCACAACGGGTATTTCCGAAATGGATTACATCTTGGTGGATCAGACCATTGCCGAACCCGTTGACGCATCGCATTACACCGAAAAATTCATCCGTCTTGCGCACAGTTTTCAAGTAAACGATCCTAGTCGTAGGCCCTCTGATCGTGTTTTCTCCCGTGCGGAGCTAGGCTTGCCTCCTACAGGCTTTGTATTTTGCTGCTTCAACAACAACTACAAGATTAATCCTGCGATATTCGACTGCTGGATGAGGATGTTGCAGTCCGTACCTGGTAGCGTGTTGTGGTTGCGCGAGGCGACCGAGCAAGCCGCACAAAATCTTAGAGACGAGGCGCGTGCGCGAGGGGTGGAGGCGACGCGACTTGTATTTGCTGGTCGAATCGAGTCAATGGCAGATCACCTTGCAAGGCAGCGTGCCGCAGATTTATTTGTTGATGCCTTGCCGTATAACGCTCACACCACGGCCAGTGATGCGCTGTGGGCTGGCGTACCTGTCTTGACGTGCAAGGGTCAGTCTTATGCGAGCCGTGTGGGGGCAAGTCTTTTGCGCGCGCTCGATCTTAGTGAGTTGATCACAAACAATTTAGATGAGTATGTGCAGCTTGCTGTGGCGTTAGCGCAAGATCCTGCGCGACTCTCAGCGGTGCGCTCGGCATTACAGCAAAAGCTGCTGGTTACGCCGTTGTTTGATATCAAGCGCTTTACGCGCAATATCGAGCAAGCGTTCTTAACAGCGATCGAGCGGAAAGCCGCGGGCCTTCCGAACGATCATTTGGATATAAACGACTAGCGTGCTTTCTCTGGGAAAGGTAAGGGCTTGCCTGCGGGGATAGGCTCTTCGCCTAGACTCAGCAGCATCGCAATCGTGACATAGGTGCCACTCACTGCAATGAGGTCCACGAGCTGTTGCTCGCCAAGAACTGCTTTTGCATGATTGAATAACTCATCGCTGATTTCATAGTTTTTTGTCATATTCATGCACACGTCATAGACAGCGGCTTCGTCGGGCTGCATGTTACGTGGTCGAATATTCTCTTTAAGGTCGTCAGCAACGTGGGCGGGTAGGCCATTACGCAAGGCAATCGGGTAGTGTGCAAACCATTCGACTTGCGAAGTCCAAATTCTCGCTTGAATCAAAATCGCAAGTTCGTTTAGGCGCATCGGAAGTGACGAGCCAAAACGCAAATAGTCCAGCAGGCGTTTGATGCGATCCGCAAAAACGGGACTGCGCAGCATCACGTTATACGGGCCGCCTAAACCGATGCTGGATATATCCAGAATCTCTTTCGCGAGTCCAACGGACTCGGGAGCGACGGTTTCAAGGGTCAATTGAGGGAAACGTTTTGATTGTGGTGTGGTCATTTGTAGTCCGAGGGTAAATAAAGCTAAAGGATTAGAAATAGGATTAGTTGCTTCACTTGATAGTTGTCTGGGTTTTTCTCAAAAGGGATTGGTACTCTAAAGACTCGGCCGCTAGGCGCGCACGCATCTCTTCTGGGGATGACGTTTGAACTTCCATTCCTTGCGCATTGAGCTTCTCATAAAAAGCGGGCGTACTCGTTGCTTTTTTAATCGCCACATTCAATTTTTCGATTGTTGATACGGGTGTTTGAGTTGGCGCAATGACACCTTGCCAGGTGTAGGCTTTGTAGCCGGGGAGGAACTCTGAGACGCTCGGCGTGTCGGGTGTGGCGAGACCTCGTTTTTGACCTGTGGTGGCAACCATAATTAGGCGGCCTTGTTTGATGTGATCAGTATTGCCGACAAGGGAAGTAAACATGATATCGACACGTCCTGCGAGCAGGTCAATCAAAGCAGGGCCTGCTCCCTTATAGGGGACATGCGTAATGTCAATATTCGCTGCATCGCGAAACGCCTCTCCCGCCAAATGCTGAGCCGAACCATTGCCTGATGACGCGAAATTGATTTTTCCTGGGTTAGCTTTCGCGTATTGCACAAGCTGCTCAACTGATTTGATATTCAAGCTTGGTGATACCAGCAAGGCAAGGGGTTGTATGGTTGTGAGCGAGACATGGGAGAAATCTTTGATCGGATCGTAAGTGGGCCCATTGTGCAGAAGCGGCGTAATGATGAAGGCATTTGTACCAAATAAAAGCGTGTAGCCATCGGCCGGTGCACGCCTGACCGAGTCCGAGCCGACGAGTGTTCCCCCGCCCGCCTTGTTTTCGACAATGACGGACTGTCCAAGAATTTGTGTGAGCTCTTGAGCCAACATGCGCGCGACAATGTCGGTGGCGCCACCCGGTGCGTAAGCCACAACGAGTCGCAAGGGTTTGTCGGGAAACTCGCGTGGTTGAGCTTGCGCGATCCAAGAGGTAGTGGCACAGAGTGCGCTGAGCCAAGCGATCAATAATGCCTTCTTCATGCTGCGCTGCCTGAGGTAAACATGATGGGCTGTGTGGTGCCGCGAGCGTCGTACAGTCTCGTTGCCATCACCTGACATCTCTCTATATATCTGTGTTCATGTGGCTCATAATCCGCGACCGCGTTATGGATGGTCCCTATGTTGTCCCACATCAGCAACGAATTT
Organism: uncultured beta proteobacterium; assembly: GCA_903958565.1. Classification (GTDB taxonomy): domain Bacteria; phylum Pseudomonadota; class Gammaproteobacteria; order Burkholderiales; family Burkholderiaceae_B; genus Zwartia. The sequence goes on along the minus strand of CAJBTJ010000225.1, from coordinate 4,581 downwards.
TTCTTCCATTGGTAGGTGTAGAGGAACTTGTCTTTCAGTTGATGTGCAAACAGAAACTCAAGCATCTCAGCGCTATCTTGCTCAGAAAGATCACTAATCTTGATCGCGTAGCCGGGGTTTGCGTACAACACCTGTTTTCTTGATATAGGATGGATGAGGACGGCAGGGTGCACTGCTGGGGGGCGTGCTTGCCGCTCACGCTCGCTTAGCGCAGGGCGTGTGCTCCCAGGTCTGGCACGCATCATCTCCCAAAATTTATTGAAGTCATGGGTAATGGTTTTGTCTGCGAGCGTTTGCTTAATGTCAGCAGGCAGATCTTCGTACGCGGCATGCATGTCGCGAAATTGCGTGGCACCTAACGGTTTGCCGTGGCGGTGCGGGATCGTTGTGCCATAGAGAACATTCGCAAAGGCAATCATCTTGGAGTAAGACATATCTGTGTGCCATGATTGGCCTGCGTCTTTGACGCCTAGCGCTTGTCCCTCCTTCAGAATGTTTGACAAGATCATCACTTCCGGATGTCCTTCTGCTTGCGCTCTCCCACCGGGGCTGATGTAGAGCTGCCCAAAGCGCTCGCTAAAGGACTTAAGCTGGCTCGTCGAGAGGGATTGGTCAGGGAACTCTAAAACACTATGGCTTCCCAGGGCATGCATTAATGCATCGATCTCACTGTCTTTTAGTTTGATCGATAAATCAAGTTCAAGGACGCGAGCGCCCAGGGTATTGGAGTTTGGTTCGATGATCATGTCAGTTTCGAAAAAAAGCACTATGACGAGCATAACGCTAGAACACACAAAAACGAAGTGATTGTGCCAAGACGTGTTGTGCAGTGCATTAAGGAAATGGCAGGCTCGACTGGAAAACTTCTGGCGCTTGGTTTACCTCACTTTCAGCCGTGAGGCTGCCAGCACGCACACCGAGTAGGCGTAGGCGTTGTTCCAAAGGGACGCGCTTTAGACATTCTGTAGCCGCTTTTCTGATCAAATCCCCTGCGGAAATATGGTTTGTTAGGGTGATATCGCGGGTGATGACTTGAAAATCTGCAAATTTAATTTTTATCCCGATGGTTTTGCAGACATAGCCCTTACGGGACAAGTCATCGGAAAGCCTTAGGCAAAGCTTCGTGAATGCCTCTGACAGGATGGCGCGATCATGTTTTGGATGTAGATCGCGTTCGAAAGTGGTTTCGCGACTGATCGATTTGGGTTCTGACCAAGTGACTACGGGACGTTCGTCAATGCCATGGGCAGCTTCATGCATCCAGGTCCCGGTCGAACGTCCGAAGTTGGCAACTAAGAGCTCAGGGGGGGCGGCCGCAAGCTCGCCTACCGTGACAATGCCCAGCCCACCGAGTTTCTCATTCGCTTTAGGTCCGATGCCGTTAATTTTTTTTGCCGGCAGTGGCCAAATACGATCTTTTAACTTGTCGATCGACAGGATCGTGAGCCCATTGGGTTTTTCCAAGTCTGAGCAAATTTTAGAAAGAAGTTTGTTCGGGCTAATGCCGATCGAACAGCTTAAGCCAGTTACCTCAACAACGCGCGCTTTTATTCGCTGGGCAATTGTGAGCGTGTCTTCTTCGAGGTCACTGAGATCGATATAGATTTCGTCGATCCCGCGGTCTTCAATCGCAGGGGCGATCTCGGCGACTGCCCGTTTAAATAGTTGTGAATAGTGTCGATAGGCTTCAAAGTTTGCAGGCAGCAATATGGCTTGAGGGGCAAGTAGGGCTGACTTCATGAGCCCCATCCCTGAAAATACGCCGAGCGCGCGTGCCTCATAGGTCGAGGTCGTCACGACGCCTCGTCCCGCATAGTCTTGGAGTCGAGTGAAGCGATCGATCCCCGAGGCACCGCTCGCCGCATGCGCACTGGCGTTGCGTCCACCCACGACAACGGGCAGGCCACGCAGTTCCGGATAGCTCAAGAGCTCGACTGACGCAAAAAAAGCGTCCATATCGAGGTGAGCAATGCGTCTGGGTCGTGTCATTGCATTAGTTTAGGTGAATCCCCCGCAGATAGGGGTTCAAGCATGCCAATCTTCTTTGAGGTCAAGCGTACTTCTTGTAGCCTGATTAAAATGCCTTGAAATTACCCTAAATCTATTTTCGCTAGGTCTAACGAAATGAACGCAAACGCAGCACCGACTTCAACGAATAACCTGCACATCGCTGGCTTCCACGCCATGCCTACACCACAGGCGGTTCAGGCCAAGCTTCCACTGACAGAGGCGGCTGCCCGTACCGTTGCAAATGGACGCGCTGATTTAGTTCGTATTCTTAAAGGTGAGGACAACCGTCGCTTTGTCGTAGTTGGGCCGTGCTCCATCCATGATCCCGTCGCTGGAATGGACTACGCGCGCAGACTTAAAGTGCTTGCCGCTGAGGTATCGGATGTGTTGATGCTTGTGATGCGGGTTTATTTTGAGAAACCACGCACAACGGTCGGCTGGAAAGGTTATATCAATGACCCCCATATGGATGATTCGTTTCGTATCGACGAAGGGATGGTTCTCGCGAGACAATTCTTGCTGGATGTCAACGCGCTGGGCTTGCCTGCAGGCACCGAAGCCTTAGATCCAATCTCGCCCCAGTATTTGGGCGACTTGATCACTTGGAACGCGATTGGTGCCCGCACGACTGAGTCGCAAACGCATCGTGAAATGTCGTCTGGTTTGTCGACCCCTGTGGGCTTTAAAAACGCAACGAATGGTGAGGTGAGTGTGGCGGTGAACGCCATCCTTTCTGCTTCTCGGCCACACCGTTTCTTAGGGATCTCTGGTGATGGGCAAGTCTCGATCGTCCATACGACAGGCAACCCCTATGGGCATTTGGTGCTCAGAGGAGGGGACGGTCGTCCCAATTACGATACCGTATCGATTGCGTTGGCCGAAGACGGCTTAAAGAAAGCAAAACTGACGCCCAACATTGTGGTCGATTGCTCACATGCGAATAGCTATAAAAAACCTGAGCTGCAACCATTGGTGATGTCCGATGTTGTGAGCCAAATTGTTGCGGGGAACCGATCGGTTGTCGGTGTCATGATCGAGTCTAATATTGTGGCAGGGAACCAATCAATTCAAGCAGATCGCAGCAAGATGACGTATGGCTGTTCCGTGACCGACGGGTGTGTAGATTGGGATACCACTGCAGCAATGATTCGCGAAGCGGCTGAGCGCTTGCGCGCCGTGCTGGTGTGAATGCCCGAATCAGTCAAAGCCATACAGCTCTGCGGGATTGCTGACCAGAATTTGTTTAATCACCGCCTCGCTTTCGGTCCATCGTGTGATCAAGTCTAGCAATTTTGCATCATCAGGCTTTTGGGTCTCCGTGGGATGAGGCCAGTCGCTGCCCCATACAAGACGTTCAGGCGCGGTTTTAATCCAGTGTGTCGGCACATCATCGATGTCGCGAAACTCGCCTTGTTCGCCTGCCTTGCTGTCCAGATACGGCCCCGAAAGTTTTATCCATGTTCGTCCACGATCGAGTAGTGTATGCATGAGGTGAACAGCCGGATGGTTGATGCCTGATGGTTGTGGGAGTCTGCCCATGTGGTCGATCACTAAGCGCGAGGGCAATCGTTTAAGCATCGCTTCGTGCTCAACAAACTGATCAGCAGTCCAGTGCAGTTGCAGGTGCCAGCCAAAGGGTTCAACCCGGTGCGAGAGCTCTTCGACCATCTCGAAACTTGCAGCAGCATGCGTTGGGGTATAGAGAGAAAAGCGAATGCCTTTAATCCCTGCCTGATCTAATTGCCGTAGCTGTGCATCGGTCACATCGGTACGCAATACAGCCACGCCACGCGCATGTTTGATGCCGAGCTGATCGATGGCATCAACCGTCACGCGATTGTCTGTGCCATAGCTGCGAGGGGTAACGATGACCGCTCGTGTTGTGCCGAGTCTTTGTTGAAGTTGACGATATTCGCTGACAGTCGCCCGATCCAGCGCCTGTGCAGCGTCGACGACTGTCGCAAAGCGGGCGTCGTAGATGTGCAGGTGAGCATCGCACGCGTTAGCGGGCACACGTAAGGCAGGCTTGGCGGTGCCGGTCGTGTTGGGGATGTTCATTTCGGCTTGCGTTTGAGTCGCAGGCGTTTGGCTTCGGCGCGTATCAACTCGGTATGTTGCCCGAGTGTTGGAGCAGAGAAGGGGTCTGGTCCGGGTGTGCGACTAAAACGAAGTGAACGTTTGAGTCCACGGTATCTTCCCACAACAGGATGTTCAAAGGTTGTGATCATGTCCTGACTTTGCACTTGGGGATGATCAAACATGTCTTCAACGCTTCGAGCCGCAGAGCAAGGGACTTCTTCACCAAAAATAGTCTCCCACTCGAGAGCGGATTTACTGCTGAGCGCACGGTGAATAATGGGCACGATCTCCGTTTGTTGCGCGGCACGCTTACGCACTGTGTCGTAACGCTCGTCCAAGGCGAGGTCATCTAGCCCCAGTTTTTTGCATAAAGCTCTCTTATGATCTTGGAGTGCGCCTGCTACAATTTCAGATGCAGATGCTGAACCGTTATTTACTAAAACAGCCATGGGTGTTGTTCTAATATCCTCTGGAAAATCTTTAAGGTAGTCA
>CAJBTJ010000224.1 GCA_903958565.1 uncultured beta proteobacterium | reverse complement strand
ATTCACAAGCCTGTGGCTTAGATTGTATATGATTGATGTTTTACGCTTCCCAAACCAATCCTGCTTTGGAAGCATGTTCACCAAGGAGTCACGACAATGAGTTCTGCCATTTCGAATACGTACGGCCGTCTACCCGTCGCCTTTACACACGGTAAAGGTGTTTGGCTTTGGGATACGAATGGCCGACGTTATCTTGATGCGATGGCGGGCATTGGCGTTTCTTGTTTGGGTCATGATCATCCAAAACTCGTTGCTGCCATCAGTGAACAAGCGTCGCGGGTCATTCATACGTCCAATCTTTACCAAATCCCGCAACAGGAAGCCCTCGCCAAACGCATCAACGAAATTTCGAACATGACCGAAGTGTTGTTTGGCAACAGTGGCGCCGAAGCGAACGAAGCCGCCATCAAACTTGCACGCTACTACGGCTACAAAAAAGGCAATGATTTGCCCACCATTATCACGATGGAATCCTCGTGGCATGGTCGCACGTTAGGCACGTTGGCCGCGACCGATAGCGAGAAGGCTCGTACGGGTTTCGGACCGCTACCTGAAGGCTTTGTGAAGGTCAAATACAACGACCTAGAGGCCGTGCGCAGCGCAGGTGACAAAGAGCCTCGCGTAGTCGCCGTGTTGCTAGAAGTGCTTCAAGGCGAAGGCGGCATTCGCCCCTCAGACATCGCCTACATGAAAGGCTTGCGTAAACTGTGTGATGAGCGCGGTTGGCTAATGATGATTGATGAAGTGCAGTCAGGGATCGGGCGCACCGGCAAGTGGTTAGCGCATCAATGGGCCGACATACTGCCTGACGTCGTGGTCCTTGCCAAAGGCTTGGGCGGTGGTGTGCCGATCGGCGCGATTGCGGCCCGCGGACCCGCAGCCGGCGTGCTCGGACCCGGAAGCCACGGCACGACCTTTGGTGGCAGCCCACTCGTCTGCGCCGCTGGCTTGGCGACTCTTGACGCGCTCGCATCAGAAAAACTGCTAGAAAATGCAGTAACGGTGGGTGCTCATCTCAAGTCAGGCCTAGAGAACGCCTTAAAAGGCACCCCTGGCGTACTGGAAGTCCGAGGGCAAGGCCTTATGCTAGGCATTGAACTCGAGAAGCCCTGCGGCGTGTTGGTGGGACGCGCCCTAGAGGCCGGACTGCTCATTAACGTCACACGTGATCGTGTCATCCGCATGTTGCCGCCTCTGTTGATCAACAAAACCGAAGCTGATGAGATCATCAAGATTCTCGTCCCCTTAATCAAGGCGTTTAACGCCGAGCAGTAATTGTCAGCCCCGTGCTTGGCCCGCCCCACTCTGGGCGAAGCCAAGCCGGTGGTTGCCAGACAAACCTATCGAGTGCTTTATGTCTAACGCCACTAAAACGGATTCGTTGCGGCATTTCTTACAGTTCAGTGATTTTTCTCGCGACGAGCTCTTGCATGTGTTCGAACGCGCAAAAATTATCAAAGACAAATTCAAGCGTTACGAGCCACATCGCCCGTTGCATGACCGCACCCTCGCGATGGTGTTCGAGAAGGCTAGCACGCGCACGCGCGTCTCCTTCGAGGCGGGTATGTATCAAATGGGTGGCTCGGTGATCCATCTAACCACCAGTGATTCCCAACTGGGACGGTCTGAGCCCATTGAAGATACCGCACGTGTGATTTCACGCATGGTCGATATCGTCATGATTCGCACGTTCGAACAAACACGCATCGAGCGTTTTGCAGAATATTCGCGTGTCCCGGTGATCAATGGCTTGACCAATGAATTCCACCCCTGCCAGATCTTGGCTGACATTTTCACTTTCATTGAAAATCGGGGCAGTATTGCCGGCAAAACTGTCGCTTGGGTAGGTGACGCGAACAATATGGCCTACACCTGGCTACAAGCGGCCGAACTACTCGGCTTTACGCTACATGTCTCAACGCCAGCAGGATATCGCTTAGAACCCGCTCGTATCGCCAGCACAGCCGCAGGCGCGCTCAAAGAGTTCAGCGATCCACTCGACGCATGCAAAGGGGCACACCTCGTGACGACCGACGTTTGGACCAGCATGGGCTATGAGGCTGAGAATGAACAACGACGTACAGCCTTTGCTGATTGGTGTGTAGACCAAGAAATGATGGCTGCGGCCGCCCCAGACGCCTTATTTATGCACTGCCTGCCCGCGCATCGCGGCGAAGAAGTCACAGCAGAGGTGATCGACGGCCCGCAAAGCGTGGTCTGGGATGAGGCAGAAAACCGCCTGCACGTCCAAAAAGCGTTGATGGAATTCTTGCTATTAGGCAAAGCGAGTTAACACCCAACCAGCCTGTTCAAACCGTTAAAATAGATTCACTTCACTTACGCAGAGTTTCTCATGAGCGATATTAAAAAAGTAGTACTTGCCTACTCGGGCGGACTAGACACCTCAGTCATTCTCAAATGGCTGCAAGACACCTATCAGTGCGAGGTCGTGACCTTTACAGCCGATATCGGCCAGGGCGAAGAACTCGAACCTGCACGCGCCAAAGCCATCAAGTTTGGCATCAAACCTGAACAAATCTTCATTGACGACCTGCGTGAAGAGTTTGTGCGCGACTTCGTCTTCCCAATGTTTCGTTGCAACACCGTGTACGAGGGTGAATACCTGTTGGGCACCTCGATTGCACGCCCGCTCATTGCGAAACGTCAAATCGAAATCGCGCGCAAAGTTGGCGCTGACGCCGTGTCCCACGGCGCAACGGGTAAGGGCAACGACCAAGTACGCTTTGAGCTCGGCTATTACGCGCTCGAACCTGGTATCAAAGTGATCGCTCCGTGGCGCGAATGGGATCTCGTTTCTCGTGAAAAACTTCTTCAATATGCAGAAGATGCTGGCATCGCGATTGACATGAAACACAAACAAGGTGGTGCGCCCTACTCCATGGACGCAAACCTTCTACACATTAGTTTTGAAGGTCGGCATCTCGAAGATCCCAAGGCAGAGGCCGAAGAATCGATGTGGCGCTGGACCGTTTCACCCGAGGCCGCCCCAGACAAAGCCGAATACCTCGACCTAGAGTTCGAACATGGCGATATCGTCGGCCTAAATGGTGTGCGTCTGTCTCCAGCACAAGTCCTCACTAAACTGAACGAGCTTGGTGGCAAACACGGCATTGGCCGCCTAGATCTGGTCGAAAACCGTTATGTCGGTATGAAATCACGCGGCTGCTACGAAACGCCTGGCGGCACGATCATGCTCAAGGCGCACCGCGCCATTGAGTCCATCACCCTGGACCGTGAAGTCGCGCACCTCAAAGACGATCTCATGCCACGGTACGCAACACTCATTTATAACGGCTACTGGTGGTCACCGGAGCGCCGTGCGTTGCAGGCACTCATCGACACGACTCAGCAAGAGGTGAATGGCTGGGTGCGCGTTAAGTTGTACAAAGGTAACGTATACACCGTCTCACGTGATTCGAAAGACACCCTCTTTGATCAAACCATCGCTACGTTTGACGATGATGGCGGCGCCTATAACCAAGCCGATGCAGCAGGTTTCATCAAGCTTAACGCCTTACGCTTGCGTATCGAAGCGCGCGCCGGTCGCAAGTAACGCTGTGCGACACGCCTGGATCAATGCAGGGACTGCAAGCGATCCAGGCGTTTAAAGAGCGTACCCTTGCGCGGGCCAGGAAACACCACTGTCACGCGCACACCGGCCAATTGCGGGCCGCTCAATAAGTTCCACCACGCACCATGCGCCCGCGCAATCTCACGAACAATCGCAAGCCCAAGCCCTGAGCCTCCCTCTTGCGCGTCTGGTGAACGGTAAAACGCTTCAAAGACACGGCCTTGCTCATTAATCAAGATACCCGAGCCGTTATCTTCGACTGATAAAGTAGGTGGCGTAGAGGTCACGATCAACTTAATCGAATCTGCACCCTTGGCATAGCGCAGAGCATTATCGATTAAATTTGACAGCATTTCCGCCAGCAGAATGGGGTCCCCCTCCACCCAGACGGGTTGATCAGGCGCCTCAAGCTGCAAGGTAATACCCGCAGCTTTTGTTGGCTCAAGCCAATCAGCACCGACTGTACGGATCCACTCACACAGATCCAACAGGACAAAATTATCTTGGGGCCTCACCTCGGGATCGACTCGGGCCAGAACAAGCAACTGCTTACCCATGCGAATCATGCGATCTGTCACATTTTTGATGCGCTCTGCACGCTGACGAATATCTTCCGGCAAGGGCTTGGCGAGCATGAGTTCGGACTCTAGCTTTAGACCCGCCAACGGTGTTTTTAGCTGATGAGCCGCATGGCCCACGAATCGACGCTGCGCTGTCAGTGTGTCGCTGATACGACCAAGTAGGCCGTTCGTGTGCTCAACCAGAACCTGCAACTCGCGGGGCAAACCTGGAATTTGCATACTGCCAAAATCTTCAGGCGTTCTAGAGGCTATTTGCTCTGACAATTGCCTAACCGACCGCATGCCTAAGCGCACACCGCGCAACACCACCACCACGAGCGCAACGATTAGCGCTAACTGCCCAGCCAACAACAGCCAAATGATGTCACCCAGCTGCCAGTCCTCAATGTCAAGCTTGTGCGAAACAAACCACGTCAGTGCGAGATTAAGCAGAATCAACAGCAGCAACGGCGGCAACAGTCTGAACAGTAAATGTCGCGCCAGACTATCCGATGCACCGAAAGGCAGCCAACTCGCCGCAGGCCTCGTCGGGTGCTTGGTCATTTAAGAAGGTGCGTCCTCTAGCTCGAGCGAGTACCCAAAACCCCTGACAGTCTGGATCACTACCCCGACACCCTCGAGGCGCTTACGGAGTCTATAAATATAGACCTCCACAGCATTCTCACTAAAATCCGAATCGATCGCCGATAGTTTTTGAACAATTTGCTGTTTAGTGACGACCTTTTCTGATCGCAAAAGCAACATTTCAAGCACCGACAGTTCACGTACCGATAAAGCCAATCGCTGCCCCGCCGCACGTAATTCACGATGCACGCCATCAAACGTTAACGAGCCGAACTCGATCAAGGACTGTGCGTTGCCTTGGTGTCGTCGCGCCAAGGCGCGCACACGCGCGGCGAGTTCCGCTAACTCAAAGGGCTTTGTGAGGTAATCATCCGCGCCAGCGTCAAGTCCAGCCACACGATCGGCTAACTCATCACGCGCGGTCAAAATCAGAACCGGCACCAGACAACCCTCTGCACGCAATCTGCGCAACAGCTCGAGGCCATCAATGCCGGGAAGGTTCAAGTCTAGGACGATCAAGTCATACGCGTAGTTTTTGAGTGCACCGAGCGCACGCTCACCGTCCGCCAACCAGTCCGTCGCATAATCATGGTCGGTTAAGAACTCTTGCAAGGCTCGACCAAGCGTTGCGTCATCTTCAATCACAAGTACTTTCATGACGTAATTTTATACTCGCCCACCAGAAGTAGTGAGAAAGTGTCAAAAAACATCTGGCGCGAAATGGGGGGAGGAAAATACTGGTGGGTGCTACAGGGGTCGAACCTGTGACCTACGCCTTGTAAGGGCGCCGCTCTACCAACTGAGCTAAGCACCCTAAGAAGTTTTTGTGTGCCGTGCCCCAAAAAAAGGGCACCACAGGAAACGAAGGGCCACCGAAGCCAAAAAAAACAATGCGGCTCGCATTATAGCGAACCGCACGTATTTAGCAAACTGACCAAGCCCGGCAAAAGCCGAGTTAGCTTAGTTCAAAGCATCTTTCAAGGCTTTGCCTGGACGGAACTTTGGCACTTTAGCCTTCTTGATTTTGATCGCTTCGCCGGTGCGTGGGTTGCGGCCTGTACGCGCAGCGCGCGACGACACAGCAAACGTACCGAAACCGACCAACGTCACCGTTCCGCCCTTTTTAAGAGTTGTCTTAACAGCCCCGATGATTGCGTCGAGCGAACGAGCCGCAGCAGCTTTAGAGATATCAGCCTTGGTTGCGATATGGTCGATCAATTCAGTTTTGTTCATATTGGTGTTACCTCAAGT
>CAJBTJ010000223.1 GCA_903958565.1 uncultured beta proteobacterium | reverse complement strand
TCTCGCGCAAGTTACCCGAAATACAGGGCATCTTTACGCCGTTCCGCAATAACGTCCCTCAGTTGAAGTTAACCTTTAACGGGACAAGAGCAGAGACGCTCGGTGTTTCGCTCGGCGATGCCTACGATGCGCTGCAGTCCTCAGTCGGGTCGACCTATGTGAACCAGTTTTTTAAGTTCGGACAGACTTATCAGGTGTTTTTGCAAGCTGACGGAAAAAGTCGAATGAGTGCGGATCAGATCAGCCGCATCTACGTAAAGAATAAGTCCGGCAACATGGTGCCCTTAGGTTCATTTATTGACATTGTCGAGACCACAGGACCTGCGATTGCTTCTCAATACAATATTTACCCCACTGCCGCGGTGCTCGGTGCTGCAAATACTAGCTACAGTTCGGGGCAGGTGATTACCGCGCTTGAGAAACTCGCTGCAACGAGTCTTCCTGAGTCCGTGACCTATCGCTGGACCGCAATGTCATACCAAGAGAAGCTGGTTGGAAATACCGTAGCACTCGTCTTTGCATTGTCGATCTTGCTTGTCTATCTTGTGCTGGCTGGTCAGTACGAGTCCTGGTCAGCGCCGATTTCGGTCATTCTGGCGGTACCACTTGCACTAGTCGGTACGGTGATCGCCTTATTTATGACTGGTTTGTCTAATAATATTTACGTCCAAATCGGCTTGGTGTTGATGATTGCGCTTGCCTCGAAGAACGCAATTTTGATTGTTGAAGTGGCGCTCGAAGAATGTAAGAAGGGTTTGTCACCCGTGGAGGCTGCACTCAAGGCTTCGCATGAGCGGTTTCGGCCTATCGTCATGACTTCGATCGCGTTCATTTTGGGCGTCGTACCGTTGTTAACATCCTCCGGTGCTGGTGCTGCCTCTAGAATATCGATTGGGATCACGGTGTTTAGTGGCATGATTGCCTCGACTTGTTTGGCAGTTGCGCTCGTCCCAGTATTTTTTGTTGAGATTCAGAATATGACCCTAAAGCGACAGACTAAGCGCGAGCAAAAAGCGCTTGTAGGGCCAAAGACTGACCAGGTAAAGGAATAGAGATGACTCAGACAATTAAAGCGGGTGATGCGGTAGGATTAATCGGGCTGGGTGTCATGGGACGTGGTGTGGCCCTGAATTTGATCAAGTCTGGCTTCAAGACGTACGGGCGGGACGTCAACCCCGAATCGCTTAAGTGGCTCGAGTCTGTGGGCGGCATTGCAGCCAAGGATGCTCAAGAGTTAGCCGCGCACTGCCAGGTGGTGGTCAGTTTCGTCGTCAACGATAAGCAGACTGAAGATGTTTTGTTCGGTCAGAATGGCTTGGCGTCGCTACTGAAACCAGATTCGGTTTTCATCGCCTGCAGCACAATGCCACCAAAGTATGTACACGATCTTGCTGCACGTTTAGCCGCAAAGAAGATTCATTTGGTGGATGCGCCCGTGAGCGGCGGACAGGCGGGTGCGCTCAAGGGCTCGCTGACTGTGATGTTGGCAGGTGATCCTGTTATCTGCGAGCGCGTGCATCCTGTGCTGTCTAGTTTTGGTGGAAAGATTTTCCCACTCGGCGCTGAGCATGGCAAAGGCAGTCAGATGAAGGTCATCAACCAGCTTCTGTGCGGCGTGCACATCGCTGCGGCTGCGGAAGCTCTGTCGATGGCGCAGCAGAGTGGTCTGCCGTTGGATGTTTCTCTTGAAATCCTGAAGAGTGGAGCTGCATCGAGTTGGATGCTGGGCGATCGTGGCCCGCGTATGGTGACGCAAGATTTTGATACCGTCACGTCAGCAGTCGATATTTTTGTTAAGGATATGAGTTTGGTGCTCGACAGTGCACGTGAAGGGAAGTTTCCCGCATCGATGGCACATGCAGCGTATTTGCAATTTATCAAAGCGAGTGCGGACGGACTTGGAAAATTAGATGATGCCGCAGTGATGCATAATTACGATAAAAAATAATCATTGTTTTTAGGATAGGGCAATCATGGCAAGAATACCGTACGCTGATTTAAATAACCCAGAAGCTAAACCACTTGTTGAGCGTATCGTTGCGGAACGGGGCGGTGTCCTCCATCTCTATCAGATGCTGCTGCATAGCCCCCCAGTTGCGAGCGGCTGGTTGAATTATCTAACGGCGATTCGTCAGCAAAGCACACTCAGTGGTGCCTTGCGCGAATTAGTCATTATGCGTATCGCTATATTGAATGGCGCGCCCTACGAGGCCGAACAGCATGCGCCCATCGCACTCAAAGAAGGTGTGACGCAAGCGCAACTCAATGAACTCGCGACGTGGCAAGACTCGACACTGTTTGATGCCACACAACGCGCGGTGCTTGCCTATACAGATGCCATGACCCGAGACATTCATGTTTCGCCCGAGATCTTTGCGGCGGTAAAGGCGGTCATGACCGATAGATTACTCGTTGAGCTGACCGCGACCGTTGGTGCCTACAATATGGTGTCGCGTTTTTTAGAAGCGTTGCAGATCCACTCGCACGATCCGCGTTAGCGCTTGGCGTGGAGCCAGTCTGCTCTATTGATGACTGGTTTGAACTGCGTCTCAGCAGCTGACTGTAGGCACAGGGCAACGAGGTGTTGTAGACCAATTTGCTCTTGCCAGAACGCCCATTTTTTTTGACCTAGCACAGGATCGTCAACGCGAAGTAGCGTCGGCGCTTGTTGCGATGTACCCGGTTGAAATGCGAAGGACTCCAAGGGGCAAGACAGCCCCATTCCGATGGCTTTGATATACGATTCCTTTAGCGTCCAGTACTCAAGGAATCTGATGCGTTGCTTGTCTTGAGGCTGACTGATGAGTTCTGTCACTTCTTCAGGTGCAAAGAAACGTTCAGCGATATCTGTGTTGGTCTCTTGGCGGCCGAGATGCTCGACATCTATTCCCACTTCGCGATTCATCGCTAGTGCGAGCACAGCCATGCCATTGGTATGCGATAGATTGAACTGGATATCTAGATGCAGGACGGGGTTCGCAAGATGTGGTTTGCCATATGCGTTTAGACCAAACAGCCACTGTGCCGGCGGGCGGTCGACTAATTGGCTTAACGCACCTCGCAGCAAGGCATGACTCACCAAGTAGGTATGACGATGTCGATCAAACTTAAATCGATCATGCATGGCGCGCTCCTCTGGCGATAACCAGGAAAGAAACTCTGCGCAACGCGCGGCATCAGAAATAGATTCAGGCTCAATGTGCCAGATCAAGACGCCTTCAAAGGGAATGGACAGAGATGATTGTTCCAATCGCTTAGTCAGCCTTGATATTCGCTTTGCGCACGAGATCTTGATAGGTGGTGATTTGTGATTGTATGTACTGTCCAAATGCCGCGGGGGTCGGGCTGGGTGCGATCTCGATCCCGAGTGCAATGAACCGTTTTTGAATGTCCTGAGAGGTCAAGATTTTACTGAGCTCGGTGTGTAGTTTGTTAATGATTGCTTGTGGGGTTCCGGCAGGCGCGAAGATCCCATTAAAGGTTGAGTCGTTAAAGCCTTTTAGACCTGATTCATCCAAGGTGGGTACGTCGGGCAAAATGGCTGAGCGCGTTTTACTTGTTACGCCTAACGCAATGAGCTTGCCCTCCTTGACATACTTGGCCGAAGTGCTGACTTGGTCAAACATAAAGGGGATCTGCCCCCCCAATAGATCGATCATTGATTGCGCATTACCTTTGTAGGGGACGTGTAGGTATGACACCTTTGCTGCGTCGCTAAAGAGCTCAGCGGCAATATGGCCAGTCGAGCCATTGCCAGATGACGCATAGGCCATGCTGTTGGGTTGTGCCTTGGCAAGCGCAATGAATTCTTTGAGTGTTCGCACCTTAACTTTGTCGGGGTTGACGACCAACACCATTGGGATCTGACAGGTTAAGGTAATAGGGATGAAGTCTTTGAGCGGATCGTATCCCGCATTTTTGACAAGAATCGAAGCCGTTACAAAAGTGGTGGAGTGCGCGAGTAATGTGTAGCCATCCGCAGGAGACTTCGCGACCAGATTGGTGCCGAGCAGGCTGCTCGCGCCAGGCC
>CAJBTJ010000222.1 GCA_903958565.1 uncultured beta proteobacterium | reverse complement strand
GGTGAACGCGTTGCCTTGCTTGACGAAGGTGACGATGCGTATCGCGCTGCACGCGGAAACTTTGGACTTGTATGGGTGCAAGGTAAGGGTTTGGAAAATCCCGATTATTCGCGGTGGACAATCGGTTCTGCGACTGCTTGGCCAGCCTTCGCTGATGAACTGCTCGCGCGAACCGGTGTGTATCCCGATCTAGCGCAGCCCGGCGGAATTGCAATCAGCTTGAATGATAAGGAACTGGCCGATCGTGTGACGCGCCTGACCGCATTACGCGAAAAATTGAACGGAGCCTATCCCTTTGAGGTGTTGGATGCACGCCAGCTCAAGGAGATGATTCCCGAGACAGGCCCCGCCGTCGCGGGCGCCGTCTACTGCCCGCTAGATGGCCATGCCAGTCCGTTGCGTTTGCTACATGCACTGGTGAAGGGTTTTGAGAGTGCTGGCGGCGTATTGATTTCTGGTGTGCGTGTCAGTGCGATGGAGACGCTGGCGGGTGGTGGCTTCAAGATACAGACGAATCGAGAGGTGTTTGGGACAAAGCGCGTAGTGCTCGCGGCGGGCTTGGGTAATCGTGATTTGGCGCCGCTCGTTGGTTTACGCGCACCCGTCGCACCCAACCGAGGCCAGATCTTAGTGACTGAGCGGGTGAAGCCCTTTTTAAAATACCCGACGCTGCACGTACGACAAACGAATGAGGGTGTTTTGCAAATAGGGGACTCCCAAGAGGACGTCGGCCTCGATGACAGCACCACACTCCCGCAGCTGTCTCGTATTGCGTTACGTGCGCAACTGGCATTTCCGCTGCTCGAACATGTCAATATTGTTCGCACCTGGGGCGCCTTGCGCGTCATGAGTCCAGATGGATTTCCGATTTACCAAGCGTCCACCGAATCTCCTGGTGCCTTTGTTGTCACATGCCATAGCGGCGTGACGCTGGCCGCGCAGCACGCGGGCGCACTGGCCACTTGGATTCGTGGCGGCGAGCAGCCCAAAGAAACATTATCTTTTAAGGCGGAGCGATTTTATGTTTAAGCCAATGGCAGAGGTCGCTGCGTCGCGAACGGTTGATCTCTATGTGGACGGTCGACTGATACAGGCCAATCCGGATCAGACGTTAGCGCTTGCGTTGATGGAGGCGGGCGTGTCTCCTATCCGGCACACTGCAGTCTCAGGTGCGCCCCGTGCGCCTCTGTGCTTGATGGGGGTTTGCTTTGACTGTCTGGTGCAGGTTGATGGTAGAGCGAATGTGCAGGCCTGTATGGTGAAGGTGTCTGCGGGAATGAGAGTGGTATTGCAACATGGGGCGCGAGCCTTGGAGCCGCAAGCATGACACACGACTTGATCGTAATCGGGGCTGGACCGGCCGGCATGGCTGCAGCCACCATGGGAGCGACACTAGGTTTAAAGACTGTATTGCTAGATGAGCAGCCTGAACCAGGTGGACAGATTTATCGGAACGTGTCGGCAGTGCATCCTGCTGTAGCAAAATTACTCGGACCAGATTATTTACACGGCACGACCTTGGTCGAGGCCATGCGTGTAGCGGGCGTGGATGCGCGGCATGATGCCTTAG
Source organism: uncultured beta proteobacterium (assembly GCA_903958565.1). Classification (GTDB taxonomy): domain Bacteria; phylum Pseudomonadota; class Gammaproteobacteria; order Burkholderiales; family Burkholderiaceae_B; genus Zwartia. Next base: position 2,445 of record CAJBTJ010000222.1, on the reverse strand, counting down.
TTTGGGATGTTTCTCGTCAATTGAGTGTGACCGCTTTTGCGCACGGTGCCGCGTTGCAGTTTCAGGCGCCACAGATCATTGCGGCGTCTGGTGCACTCGAACGTGCCTCCCCGATCCCAGGCTGGACCTTGCCTGGCGTGATGAATGTTGGCGCAGCGCAGATCGCGCTGAAAGCCTCGGGAAGTGTGCCGACTGGACGCACCGTGTTGGCTGGAGGCGGACCGTTGCTGTATCTCGTCGCCTGTCAGCTCTTAGACGCTGGAGCCGACATTGCTGGCATTGTAGAAACAAGCCCCGGTTCAAACCGTTTCGCCGCGCTGAAGCACTTACCTAAAGCATTAGGTGCCTCTGAGTATTTGTTCAAGGGCCTCAAAATGATGACGCGCTTGCGTCGTGCGGGCGTGCCCTGGTTCCGAAATGTCAGTGGGCTGTCGGTCGTTGGAGAGACTCAGGCTGAAGGCCTATTGTTCGAAGTGGGCAGTATCCGTCACACCATCGCCGCAGATCTCGTGCTGTTGCATCATGGCGTCATCCCTAACACGCAGATCTCCCGGTTGATGCGCGTCGATCACGCCTGGAGCGACGCACAACGTGCCTTTCATGTCGTATGCGACGACTATGGTCAAACATCTTTGCCAGGCTTTCGAATCGCTGGTGACGGGGCCGCGATCGGCGGCGCGCTCTCCGCGCAAAACTCTGGCGCCTTGGCCGCTCTCGGTGCGGCACTGGAGCTTGGCAAACTATCACGTAGCGACTTTGATCGCTTCATTATCCCGTATCATCGAGCACGTGACCGCGATCTTAGAGTGCGTCCATTTTTGGATGCACTGTACTGCCCACCTGCTGCGATTACTGAACCCGTGGATGAAGCAATTGTGTGTCGCTGTGAGGAGGTGACGGCCGGGCGAATTCGGGAAATGGCGAGTTTAGGATGCCAGGGTCCGAATCAGACTAAATTTTTTAGTCGATGCGGCATGGGGCCTTGCCAAGGTCGAGTTTGTGGCGGTGTCGTGACGCAGATTCTGGCGACAGAATTAGGCAAGACACCCGATGAGATCGGTGCTTACCGCATTCGCGCTCCCCTTAAACCAGTGCCAGTGGCTGCTTTCTCTGGTTTGGCTGAATCTTCTGATGAATCTATTTGGCATTAAGGGCTGTAATCCAGTCATATTTGAAACCGTTGATAAAGATCAAGGGTGAGCAGGACGTTCAAAAAGAGGTGCTAGTCAAATAAGGCGCGAAAATTTTGCGATGGATGTCGCATCGCGCAAGTGGCGATCAAAACGCATCGCAACGGTACGGGCCAAGAAGCGGCCACGCGGGGTGATGTCGATTGAGTCCGCTGTGATCTCGACCAAACCGTCCATCTCAAGTTGTTGAATCTGTACAAGATCGGCTACAAAGTATGCGACGAAATCAATACCCCATGCTTGTTCAAAGCTGGGTATATCGAGTGTCGACTGACACAATAAATCGTGAATGGCTGCGCGTCGAATTTCATCATCACGTGTCATGACTAAACCCTTCGCGAGTGGCAATTGCTGTTGATCGAGCGCATGGTAGTAATCAAGTAAGACGCGATGATTTTGTGCGTAGGTGTCACCAATGCGGCTAATCGCTGAAACGCCAAGGGCAATCAGATCGCTGTCGGCCTGAGTTGAATAGCCTTGAAAATTGCGTTGTAAGGTGCCGTGCGTGAGCGCGAGTGCAAGATCATCTTCAGGTAAGGCAAAGTGGTCCATACCGATGTAGACATAGCCCGCCTCAAGCAAGGTCGTCACAGCGAGCTTAAGCATGGCGAGCTTTTCGGTTGCAGTAGGCATGTCAGCGCTCTCAATGCGCCGCTGAGGCATAAACCGCTCAGGTAAATGAGCGTAGCTGTACAACGCGAGTCGCTCGGGGCGCCACGTTAACACCGTGCTGAGTGTTGCTTGCATGGTGCAAACAGATTGTTTGGGTAAACCGTAAATCAAATCCAGATTAATGGATCGATAGCCAAGGGCGCGACCTTTTTCAAGAACGGCTTGTGTCAGTACAGCGGGCTGAAGGCGATTAACGGCTTTTTGTACCGCTGGGTCAAGATCTTGCACGCCAATACTCATGCGATTAAACCCATGACCAGCCAACAATTCGAGTGCACCATCGTTGAGCCTACGTGGATCAATTTCGACTGAACATTCCGCATCAAACCTAAAGGAAAAGGCTTGTTTCAGCATCTGCATTAGACGACTGAGTTGATCATTGGTTAAAAAAGTTGGCGTACCGCCACCGAGGTGCAGCTGTGCAACGTCAGGCGCGACTGAAAACTCGGCGCGTACTAAGGCGATCTCGCGCTCAAGGTAGTCAAGGTACACATCGGCACGCCTGCGGTCTTTCGTGGCAATTTTGTTGCATGCGCAGTAATAACAAACGGTATCGCAAAAGGGCAGATGCACATATAAAGAG
>CAJBTJ010000221.1 GCA_903958565.1 uncultured beta proteobacterium | reverse complement strand
TTTCAAGCAGAAGACGGCATACGAGATTTCGCGGAGTGACTGGAGTTCAGACGTGTGCTTTCCGATCTATCATGATGGCGTTCGAAGGTGATAGGTGATCCGTGGTGATGTTGTCACCTAGCAAGGCCAAGGGGCGCATGCCCTTGAGTGCTCGTTCACCGGCAAGCGCACCTTCCCAGTAGGGAGGGCGACGTATGTAGGTGCTCTGTGGTCGCCAATCGTACAGCGGGCTCAACTTCTCTGCGCTGTCAACGCTCACCGCGAACATCGGCTCGTACACTTTGCGAAACTGTGCGGGTTTGACGCTTGACGCGACGATCGCGTCGATCTCCTCATCTGTTGGCCAGATGTCTTTAAGCGTCACAGGCTTGCCCTGTTGGTCTGTCCCCAGAATGTCTTTTTCAATATCGAAGCGGATCGTGCCAGCGATCGCGTAGGCAACCACAAGCGGGGGAGATGCGAGAAATGCTTGTTTGGCGTAGGGGTGAATGCGACCGTCAAAATTACGGTTGCCAGATAACACCGCTGTGGCGTAGAGGTCGCGGTCAATGATTTCTTGTTGAATCACCGGATCGAGGGCACCGCTCATGCCGTTGCACGTGGTGCAGGCGAAGCCGACGATGCCAAAGCCGAGTTTCTCGAGCTCTGAAAGAAGCTTTGCATCTTGCAGGTAGAGTTCGACGGTCTTTGATCCTGGGGCTAATGAACTTTTGACCCATGGCTTGCGCGTCAGTCCGCGCGCATTCGCATTGCGTGCGAGTAGACCAGCGGCGATCACGTTACGCGGATTGCTTGTGTTGGTGCAACTGGTGATGGCGGCAATAATGACTGCGCCATCGGGCATCAAGCCAGGCTCGTTCTCGACCTTGCCAGAAATGCCTAGGGCCTTGAGTTCGGTTGTTGGCACACGTCGGTGTGGGTTGGAGGGGCCAGCGATATTGCGCACCACGCTTGAGAGGTCAAAACGTAGGGTGCGTTCATACTCGGCACCCTTGAGGCTGTCGGCCCAGAGTCCGGCTTGCTTGGCGTAGATTTCGACCAGTTTCACTTGAGCTTCTTCACGCCCTGTAAGTGTGAGGTAGTCAATTGTTTGCTGATCGATATAGAACATGGCGGCTGTCGCGCCGTACTCGGGTGTCATGTTCGAAATCGTTGCGCGATCGCCGAGTGTTAAGTGCGAGGCACCTTCACCAAAAAATTCGAGGTAAGACGAAACAACTTTCTGATTACGTAAAAATTCTGTCAAAGCCAAGACGAGGTCTGTTGCCGTGATGCCAGGCTGCAGTTTGCCCGTTAATTCCACACCAATGATGTCGGGCAGGCGCATCCAGGAAGCGCGTCCGAGCATGACGCTTTCGGCTTCCAGGCCACCCACGCCGATTGCAATCACGCCAAGCGCGTCCACGTGTGGTGTGTGACTGTCTGTACCGACCAATGTATCTGGGAACGCTACGCCATCTTGTGCATGCACAACAGGGGACATACGCTCCAGATTGATCTGGTGCATGATGCCATTACCTGGAGGAATCACATCTACGTTCTTGAAGGTTTTCTTGGTCCAGTTGATGAAATGAAAACGGTCTTCGTTGCGTCGGTCTTCAATGACACGATTTTTTTCAAAAGCATCGGGATCAAAGCCACCGCATTCGACGGCGAGTGAGTGATCCACAATCAATTGTGTCGGCACGACGGGATTCACTAGGGCGGGGTCGCCGCCTTGCGCTGCAATCGCATCCCGCAAGCCTGCCAGATCAACCAATGCGGTTTGACCCAAAATGTCGTGACAAACGACGCGAGCGGGAAACCAGGGGAAGTCCAGGTCTTGCTTGCGTTCGATCAGTTGCGTGAGCGATGCGGTCAGCGTAGCTGGATCGCATCGACGTACAAGGTTTTCGGCCAATACACGGGAGGTGTAAGGAAGTTTGTCATAAGCACCTGACTTGATTGCATCCACAGCAGCGCGTGTGTCGAAGTAATCAAGCTTGGTGCCCGGCAGGGGCTTGCGGTTTGCGGAGTTCATATCAGCGGCGTTTGGCGAGTGGTACAAATTTTTGATCATCGGGTCCGACGTAGTTTGCAGCCGGGCGAATGATCTTGTTGTCGATACGCTGTTCGATAATATGTGCAGACCAACCCGCAGTGCGCGCAATGACAAATAGCGGGGTGAACATCGCAGTTGGTACGCCCATCATGTGATACGACACGGCAGAGAACCAGTCGAGGTTTGCAAACATTTTCTTGGCGTCCCACATCACAGCTTCGAGGCGATCCGCGATGTCGTACATTTTGGTGGTGCCAGCTTTCTTGGACAACCGCAGCGCGACGTCTTTGATGACCTTGTTGCGTGGATCCGAGATCGTGTACACGGGATGGCCAAAGCCAATCACCACCTCTTTGTTTTCCACACGTGCGCGGATGTCTGCTTCAGCTTCCTTTGGCGTCTCGTAGCGTTTTTGAACTTCGAACGCGACTTCGTTTGCGCCACCGTGCTTAGGTCCGCGCAGCGCGCCGATGCCGCCAGAGATGGCCGAGTACATATCGGAGCCTGTGCCGGCGATCACGCGGCAGGTGAATGTCGACGCATTGAACTCGTGTTCCGCGTACAAAATCAACGACGTGTGCATAGCACGGACCCAATCTTCGTTTGGCTTCTTGCCATGAAGAAGGTGCAAGAAATGCGCGCCGATGGAATCGTCGTCTGTCTGCACATCGATCACGCGGCCGTTATGGCTGTAGTGGTACCAGTAGAGCAGGGCAGAACCCAGGTTTGCCATCAGACGGTCCGCAATATCGCGTGCATCGGGATGGTTGTGGTCGTCTTTCTCGGGCAGGATGCAGCCAAGGGCGGATGTTGCGGTGCGCATCACATCCATCGGGTGACTCGCGGCAGGCAGCGACTCGAGTACCGTTTGCAACTGTGCAGGCAAGCCGCGCAGTGAGCGTAGCTTGGCTTTGTAGGCAGTCAGTTCTGCTTTGTTGGGAAGCTTGCCATGAATCAGCAAGTGTGCGATTTCTTCGAACTCGCTGGTATCTGCGAAATCGAGAATATCGTAGCCTCGGTAGTGCAGGTCGTTACCGCTGCGACCCACAGTGCACAGTGCGGTATTGCCGGCAGTCACACCTGATAAGGCGACTGACTTTTTGGGTTTGAACACTGGAGCAACTGCAGGTGCTTCAGTCGTTTTTGCCGCAGGCTTTGCGACGACTTTCTTTTTGCTGACCATGATGGATTCCTTTCGAAATTATTTTGCTTTGCCCTGGGCGAACAAGGTGTCGATGCTGCTTTCAAACGCGTGGTAATTAATGCGATCGTAAAGCTCGTCACGTGTTTGCATGATGTCGATCACATTGCGCTGGTGGCCGTCACGTCGGACTGCTTGATAGACAGTCTCAGCCGCTTTGTTCATGGCACGGAAAGCCGACAGTGGATACAGAACCATATTCACGCCAACCGACTTCAACTCTTCAACTGAAAAGAGAGGGGTTTTGCCAAACTCGGTGATGTTTGCTAACAAGGGTGCGCCGGTGGCTTTCTTGAATTTTGCGAATGTTTCTAAGTCGTAAGCAGCTTCTGCAAAGACTGCATCGGCACCGGCTTCCATGCACGCCAAGCCGCGCTCGATGCCTGCTTCCACGCCATGCGAGGCGATCGCGTCGGTGCGGGCGATGATGTAGAAACTATCGTCGGTGCGTGCGTCCACGGCAGCTTTGACACGGTCGCGCATCTCTTCGGTCGACACAACTTCTTTACCTGGACGATGGCCGCAACGCTTTGCGCCCACCTGGTCTTCGATGTGACATCCTGCCGCACCAAATTTTGTTAGCCCTTTGATTGTCCGGGCAATATTGAAGGCTGAGGGGCCGAAGCCTGTGTCGATATCGACGATCAACGGGGTGTCGCACACGTCGGTGATGCGACGCACATCAGTCAGTACGTCGTCTAAGGAAATGATGCCAAGGTCAGGCATCCCCAGTGATCCGGCGGCTACTCCGCCACCCGATAGGTAAATGGCCTTGAAGCCCGCTCTTTTCGCCAGTAGGGCATGGTTGGCGTTAATGGCACCAATGATTTGTAGTGGTTGCTCGGCCGCGAGGGCTTCACGAAAACGCTGACCTGCTGTAAGTGATTTTGACATGTTTGTCTCCGGATCAAATCTTAAAAAAATGGGCCCACACAGGGGCCCATTTGTCAGACGCTTACTTCAATAGATGCGCGACGGCATCACGCTCTTCGATCAACTCTTTGAGTGTGAGGTCCATGCGCTCACGCGAGAACGTATCAACGGCTAGATCTTTCACGCGATGGTATTCACCGCCTTCGCACGTAACGGGAACGCCATACATGACACCTTCTGGAATGCCGTAGGTACCATCTGAAGCGATGCCCATCGTGACCCATTTGCCATTCGTGCCCAAGACCCAATCACGGACGTGATCGATGGCAGCATTGGCCGCTGAGGCGGCTGAGGACAGGCCACGTGCTTCGATGATTGCTGCGCCACGCTTACCAACGGTGGGCAGGAAAACGTCGCGATTCCAGGCGGCGTCGTTAATCAACTTCTCGACGCTTTGGCCGCCGATGGTCGCAAAGCGGTAGTCAGCATACATCGTGGGTGAGTGGTTGCCCCACACAGCAAGTTTCTGGATGTCTGCGACAGGCTTGCCCATTTTTGTGGCGAGCTGTGAGAGTGCGCGGTTATGGTCGAGGCGCAACATCGCTGTGAAGTTCTTTGCAGGCAGATCGGGTGCCGATTTCATCGCGATGTAGGCGTTGGTGTTGGCGGGGTTGCCCACGACAAGCACTTTGACGTTGCGCTTGGCTGACTGATTAAGTGCTTTGCCTTGAGCCGTAAAGATCGCAGCGTTGACGGCCAGCAAGTCGGCGCGCTCCATGCCGGGGCCGCGTGGGCGCGAACCCACCAATAAGGCCACTTCGACATCTTTAAAGGCTTCGACAGGATCGCTGTGCGCGGTCATGGAATGCAATAAGGGGAATGCGCAGTCGTCGAGCTCCATCATTACGCCTTTGAGCGCTTTCTGGGCTTTCTCGTCGGGGATTTCGAGTAACTGCAAAATCACCGGCTGGTCTTTGCCGAGCATTTCACCCGAAGCGATGCGGAACAAGAGGGCGTAACCGATCTGGCCTGCGGCGCCAGTAACCGCAACACGCACGGCGGGTTTAGACATAGCTATCTCCGATAGAACTGAGAGGATTGTGGGAATGGATAAACAGCGAGTTTAGCTTTTTTGCTGCCACGCGACCCTAGGTGGCGAGGTAACGAAAATCCGAGTGGAATGCTAGTTCAAATTGTGCAAAGCGTCAATAATCTTATATCTTATATAAGACACAAGAGTGGTGGACTTGTGCGCTCGGCTGTGCCACAATACTGCTATGCGTTTTTATGTCTACCATCATGTCTGACCCCGCGCGCGGCCGAAATATCCCCTTGGGATCGGCCCTAAGCGCGGCGGCGTTCAGCCCCCTCTATCAGCAGATTAAAGCGCTGCTGGTGCAGGCGCTCGACGCAGGCGAATGGAAGCCCGGCGAATCCATCCCCAGCGAGATCGAACTCGCCTCCCGGTTTCAGGTCAGCCAAGGGACGGTTCGTAAAGCGGTTGATGAACTGGCAGCTGAACATCTCCTAACACGCAGACAGGGCAAGGGCACCTTTGTATCGACCCATCAGGAACCCCGCGTACGCTTTAGATTTTTGCGCCTGGCCCTCAATGAGGGCGAGCCACAGCCAGCTGAGAGCAAGGTTCTTGATTGCAAGCGTATCCGGGCAAGTGCTGATATGGCGCGTGCACTAGAGCTTAAGTCAGGTGACCCGGTCGTTGCGATCCGCAGACTGCTGTCCTTTGCTGGCACGCCGACCGTTGTGGACGATATTTATCTGCCTGGTGCTTTGTTCAAGGGTCTGGGCGTAGATTTGCTCAATGGGTACTCTGGCCCCCTTTATGGGATGTTCGAATCCGAATTCGGAATAAGTATGGTGCGTGCCGAAGAGAAGCTGCGCGCCGAACTAGCCGAAATTGAAATCGCAAGATGTCTCGGTGTAGAGGCGGGAATACCCTTACTTTGCGTAGAGCGGATTTCTTATACCTACGCAAATCGTCCAGTAGAATTACGCATCGGTCACTATGTGACCAGCCAATATTATTACCGTAACAGCTTGAATTAAAAGAGTTTTGTAGTTGATTCACCCGTAAGTCTTGCATTAAGCGAAAAGTAGAATGTGTATCCCTAGTCAATTGTTCTCTCGTCGAGGTCGTTATGTCTGACTCAGCTTCCAAGCCGCGTCCTCAGTTTCGCAATATCGGAATCACCGATTTGATGGCGTACCGCTTGCCCATGGCTGGCAAAGTGTCAATTCTGCATCGCATCAGTGGTGCACTCCTGTTTCTGTGCTTGCCGGGCTTGATCGCCTTGTTCGCCATGAGCTTCTCTTCTGAGGCGGGATTCAAGGCAATGTCCACCGTGCTGGGCTTTCCTTTGGTCAAGCTCATTTTGCTGGCGCTGATCTGGGGTTACCTGCATCACTTCTGTGCGGGCATCCGCTACCTGGCTCTTGATCTGCACATTGGTGTGGATAAAGAGTCGGCCGCGAAAAGCGCTAGCCTTGTGTTGGGCGTCAGTCTTGCGCTCACTGTTGTCTTTGCACTCAAATTATTCGGAGTCTGGTGATGGTTCCTGTTGAAAAAATCGGTCCCAAGCGCCTAGTGGTTGGTGCGCATTACGGAACAAGCGAGTTCATTATCCAGCGCGTCACAGCCATTATTTTGGCTGTTTACACCTTGGTGCTGCTGGTGGGCGTCTTGACGATGACCGGGTTCACGTACGCTGGCTGGAAAAATCTATTTACGTTCACCTGTTTCTCCCTACCGGCGGGGCAGATCATGGCGACGCTGGCGATGATTTCGCTCGCTTGGCATGCCTGGATTGGTGTGCGTGACATCTGGATGGACTACGTTAAGCCCGTAGGCCTTCGTATCCTTTTGCTGGTTCTGACCATTTTGTGGTTGGTCGGGTCGGTCGTGTACTTCGTACACATCCTCTGGAGAAATTAAGTCGTGGCTGCTGTCAAATCTTCTTTACCGCGCCGTCAGTTTGATGTGGTGGTCGTGGGTGCCGGCGGTGCCGGTATGCGTTGTTCCTTGCAGCTCGCAAACGCTGGGCTGTCTGTTGCCGTGTTGTCTAAAGTGTTTCCAACCCGTTCGCACACGGTTGCTGCCCAAGGCGGTATCGGTGCGTCGCTTGGCAACATGAGCGAAGACAACTGGTACTGGCACATGTACGACACAGTGAAAGGATCGGATTGGTTAGGTGACCAAGACGCGATCGAATTCATGTGTCGTGAGGCGCCCAATGCTGTGTACGAGCTTGAGCACTTCGGTATGCCTTTCGACCGTAACCCGGATGGCACAATCTATCAACGCCCGTTCGGTGGTCACACAGCCAACTTCGGTGAAAAGCCTGTGCAACGTGCTTGCGCTGCCGCTGACCGTACCGGCCATGCGTTACTGCACACGCTCTATCAACGCAACGTGGCGTCGCGTACGCAGTTTTTCGTTGAGTGGATGGCGCTGGATCTGATTCGCAACGACGCAGGTGATGTGCTGGGTGTGACGGCACTCGAGATGGAAACCGGTGAAATCTATATTTTCGAAGCCAAGACGACCGTGATCGCCACGGGCGGGGCTGGACGTATTTGGGCCGCCTCGACCAATGCCTTCATCAATACCGGTGACGGCATGGGCATGGCTGCTCGCGCTGGTATCCCGATGATGGATATGGAGTTCTGGCAGTTTCACCCAACCGGCGTTGCGGGTGCCGGCGTCCTCATTACTGAGGGTGTACGAGGCGAGGGCGGAATCTTGCTGAACAAAGACGGCGAGCGCTTTATGGAGCGCTACGCCCCAACGCTGAAAGACCTGGCACCGCGTGACTTTATTTCACGCTGCATGGATCAAGAAATTAAAGAAGGGCGTGGTTGTGGTCCGGACGGTGCTTATGTGCACTTGAAGCTTGATCACTTGGGTGCTGACGTCATTAACAAGCGTCTGCCTTCGATTCTTGAAATCGGGCACAAGTTTGCCAACGTCGATGCAACGAAAGAGCCTATTCCTGTTGTGCCAACCATTCACTATCAGATGGGTGGTATTCCCTGTAACTACCACGGTCAAGTGACGGTTTGGGATGGTAAAGAGGCTCAGGTAGTCAATGGTCTCTACGCGATTGGTGAGTGCTCGGCCACTTCGGTCCACGGTGCGAACCGTTTGGGTACAAACTCCCTGCTCGATTTGATCGTGTTTGGTCGCGCTGCGGGCAATCACATTGTGGCTGCGCATCCAGAACGTCAGCGTTCACATCAGCCGCTGCCACAAGCTTCGGTTGATTTCTCCTTGGATCGCGTCAACAAGCTTGAGTCGCGTACAACCGGTGAGCGCACTCAGGTGGTGGGTAACGACATTCGTAATGCGATGCAGCAGCATTGCGGAGTATTCCGCACGATGGCGTCTCTTAAAGAAGGCGTGGCTAAGATTGATGCGCTCGCTGAAAAAGTCGACAACATTGCTTTCCAAGATAAGTCGAAAGTTTTCAACACGGCTCGCATTGAAGCGCTGGAGCTCAGCAACATGATTGAAGTTGCACGCTCGACGATTCACTCGGCTGCGGCGCGCACTGAAAGTCGTGGCGCGCACGCGTTGGATGACCATCCAAACCGTGACGACGATAACTGGATCAAGCACACGCTTTGGTATTCCAAGGGCAATCGACTGGATTACAAACCGGTGCAGATGCAGCCTCTGACCGTTGATAGTTTCCCTCCCAAGACGCGTACATTTTAAGATCAGGACACTTGGAACACATCATGAGCACCAAACGCATCGTGAAGTTTGAAATCTACCGCTACGATCCTGACAAGGACGAGCGTCCCTATATGCAAAAGCTCGAGGTTGAGCTGCAGCCCACTGACAAAATGTTGCTTGATGCGCTGATGCGTATCAAGATGGATGTGGATGACAGTTTGGCCTTGCGTCGTTCGTGCCGTGAAGGCGTCTGTGGCTCAGATGCCATGAACATTAACGGCAAAAACGGTTTGGCTTGTACGACCAACATGCTCGAATTAAAAGAGCCCGTTGTGTTGCGTCCATTGCCAGGCTTGCCAGTGATTCGCGACCTGATTGTTGATATGACGCACTTCTTCAATCAGTACCACTCGATTCGTCCTTACCTGATCAACGACACCGCCCCTCCCGAGAAAGAGCGCCTGCAGACCCCTGCGGCACGTGAAGAACTCGACGGTCTGTATGAGTGCATCTTGTGCGCGTGCTGTTCGACGTCGTGCCCGTCGTTCTGGTGGAACCCTGATAAGTTTGTGGGCCCTGCTGGCTTGTTGCAGGCGTACCGTTTTATTGCGGATACGCGTGATCATGCAACCAGCGAACGGCTGGACAATCTTGAAGATCCTTACCGCTTGTTCCGTTGTCACACCATCATGAACTGTGTCGATGTGTGCCCGAAAGGTTTGAATCCGACGCGCGCAATTGGCAAGATCAAAGAAATGCTGGTCCGCCGTACGGTATAAGGTTAAAAGTATGAGCAAACTGACAGATCTCGATCGCACACGCCTACGTTGGCGTGCGCGTCGGGGCTTGTTGGAGAACGACCTTATCATCACCCGATTTCTGGATGAGCATGAGACGACGCTCACTGACCTTGACGTGAGTGCGCTCACTCAATTATTTGAGCTTGGTGATAATGAATTGTTAGATTTGCTGTTGGCGCGCATCGAACCCGAAGGGGCGCTTGATAAGCCAGAAGTCAAATCTGTATTAATGCAGTTGCGCGCGGCTTAAGTAGGGTTTGACTACTAGGCTGGTACTGAATCGAGAACTTTACAGAAGGAACCTAACGATGAAACTGTCCGACAAAAAAGCTACGCTCTCGTTCTCCGACGGCAGTCCCTCCGTCGAGTTTCCAATGTACAACGGTTCGGTCGGCCCTCAGGTCATCGATATTCGTAAGCTTTACGGCCAAACAGGTCTGTTTACCTACGATCCAGGTTTTCTCTCAACCGCTTCGTGTTCGTCCGACATTACCTACATCGACGGGGACAAGGGCGAGTTGTTGTATCGCGGCTATCCCATTGAAGAGCTCGCCGTGGGTTCCGACTTCATGGACATCAGCTATCTCATCTTGAATGGTGAGTTGCCAGACAGTACCCAGAAAAAAGATTTCAATAGCTTGGTGATGCGTCACACGATGGTCAACGAGCAGATGCATTTCTTTCTGCGCGGTTTCCGTCGCGATGCACACCCCATGGCGGTGTTGACGGGGTTGGTGGGGGCGCTCTCTGCCTTCTATCACGACTCGACTGACATCACGAATGCGCATCACCGCCACGTTTCGGCCATTCGTTTGATCGCAAAAATGCCGACACTGGTTGCGATGGCCTATAAATACTCGCAAGGTCAACCTTATATTTACCCGCAGAACAATTTGTCCTACACCGGCAACTTCTTGCGCATGATGTTCGCAACACCTTGCGAAGACTACGTCGTGAATCCCGTCGTTGAGCGTGCGCTTGACCGTATCTTTATTTTGCATGCCGACCACGAGCAGAACGCGTCGACTTCAACGGTTCGTCTGTGCGGTTCGTCCGGCACCAACCCATTCGCAGCAATCGCTGCAGGTGTGGCGTGTTTGTGGGGTCCCGCTCACGGCGGTGCGAACGAAGCCTGCTTGCAGATGTTGGAAGACTTGCAGGCTAAGGGTGGTATGGCCAAAGTCGGTGAGTTCATGGAGCAAGTCAAAGACAAGAACTCTGGCGTGCGTCTGATGGGCTTTGGGCACCGCGTCTACAAAAACTATGATCCACGTGCCAAGCTCATGCAGCAGACTTGTAAAGAAGTGTTGGCAGCACTGGGTCTGGAAAACGATCCTCTGTTTAAACTTGCGATGGAAGTTGAGCGTATCGCCTTGGAAGACAAGTACTTTGTCGACCGTAAGTTGTATCCGAACGTTGACTTCTACTCTGGTATCGTTCAGCGCGCGATCGGTGTGCCGACCGCCTTGTTTACTGCCATCTTCGCCCTGGCGCGTACCGTTGGCTGGATTGCACAATGGAATGAAATGATCTCTGATCCTGAGTACAAGATTGGCCGTCCACGCCAGTTGTATCAAGGTTCGGTTTCGCGTCCGGTGCCAAAGCGCAAGTAATCGCTCGCGACGTCTGCTCAAGCATGTGACGTCTGAGCTGATAGCAAAAAAAGACTGCCAGGTGGCAGTCTTTTTTTATGTGCAGCGATGACTATCTTTTTTCTGCTTCCATTTGTGCGTCCACGACCGCTAGGGCTGTCATGTTAATCACACGTCGTACGGTCGCACTCGTTGTCAGAATGTGCACAGGACGCGCCGCGCCAAGCAGGACGGGACCCATCGCGATCCCATTGCTGCCCGTCATCTTCAGTAAGTTATAGGTAACGTTACCTGTATCGAGATTGGGCGTAATGAGTAGATTCGCTGTGCCCTTTAAGGTGCTGTCTGGATAGCTCGCCATACGGATGCTCTCCGAAAGCGCTGAGTCAGCATGCATCTCGCCGTCAACTTCGAGTGTTGGTGCGCGCTCTGTAATCATCTTGCGCGCATGGGCCATCTTGCGTGATGAATCGGTTGGTCTACTGCCAAAATTAGAGTGCGACAGAAGCGCGACCTTTGGCACAATCCCAAAACGTCGTACTTCAGCCGCTGCCTGAATCGTCATGTCTGCAACCTGTTCAGCGCTAGGATTCTCGTTGACATGGGTGTCGCAGATGAACAAGGTCTGATCGGGCAGCATCAGTACGTTCATGGTGGCAAAGGTGGAGGCGCCTGGCTGCATACCGATCACGTCTTCAACATACTTAAGCTGATTGTCGAAGCGGCTGGTTATGCCACACAGCACGGCATCCGCATCGCCACGCTTAAGGAGTAACACGGCGATCAAGGTGTTGTGCTTGCGAACCATGGCTTTGGCGATCGTCGGTGTGATGCCGTCACGACCCTTGAGTCGGTAGTATTCGGTCCAAGATTCTGTAAAGCGCACATCATCTTCAGGATCGACGATCTCGACGTTTTTGCCCGCCTCAAGACGTAGCCCCATTTTCTGGATACGCATATTGATCACTGCGGGGCGACCGATCAGGATGGGGTAAGCGATCTTTTCATCTGAGACGGTCTGTGCTGCGCGCAGCACGCGCTCGTCTTCGCCATCCGCATAGATGACGCGCTTGGGTGCACGTTTGGCCTGTGTGAACAGAGGGCTCATCAGTTGACCGGAGTGATACACCATCGCTAGCAGCTTTTGTTTATAGGCCTCCATGTCTTTGATCGGACGGCGGGCTACACCAGAGTCTGCCGCTGCTTGCGCAACGGCTGGGGCAATTTGCACAATCAAACGTGGATCAAACGGTTTCGGGATGATGTAGTCGGGACCAAAGGTTAAGTCCTGTCCTGCGTAAGCCTGGGCAACCTCGTCGCTTTGCTCGGCTTCGGCGAGTTCTGCGATCGCTTTGACGCATGCTAGTTTCATTTCCTCGGTGATGCAGCTCGCACCCGCATCGAGCGCACCACGGAAGATGAAGGGGAAGCACAGCACGTTGTTGACTTGGTTCGGGTAGTCGGAACGACCCGTTGCAATAATGCAGTCTGGCCGAGCCGCTTTGGCGATCTCTGGGCGAATCTCAGGCTCTGGGTTGGCAAGTGCCAGAATCAAGGGTTGCGTCCCCATGCTTTTGACCATCTCGGCATTCACCACGCCTGCAGCCGAACATCCCAGAAAAACGTCTGCCCCCACCATTGCGTCAGCCAAGGTGCGTAACGAGGTTTGTTGCGCATAACGTTTTTTGTTTTCTTCCATGTCCGTTTCGCGACCTTCCCAGATCACGCCGCGGGAGTCGCATACGAATATATTCTTTTTGGAAATGCCTAGGTGCACCAGTAAGTCCAGACAGGCGATGGCTGCCGCACCGGCGCCGGACACCACAAGCTTGACTTGGTCCATGCGTTTGCCCACGACCTTGAGACCGTTCATGATGGCTGCAGAGGAAATGATGGCCGTGCCATGCTGATCGTCATGGAAGACCGGTATCTTCATGCGTTCGCGTAACTTGCGCTCGATGTAGAAGCATTCCGGTGCTTTGATGTCTTCCAAATTGATCCCGCCGAGCGTGGGCTCTAACGCGGCAATGATATCCACCAACTTGTCCGGATCCGTTTCAGCGAGTTCGATATCAAAAACATCGATGCCAGCAAACTTTTTAAAGAGACACCCTTTGCCCTCCATGACTGGCTTGGCGGCGAGGGGGCCGATATTGCCTAATCCAAGCACGGCGGTCCCGTTTGTAATCACGGCGACCAAATTAGAGCGGGACGTATATTTCGCAGCCGCCTCATCACCTTCCGCGTAGATGGCCATGCAGGCTGCCGCGACGCCAGGCGAATACGCCAGAGACAAATCATCCTGATTCGCTAACGGTTTGGTGGGCGTTACAGAGATTTTGCCGGGGGTGGGGTAGGCGTGATAGTCCAGCGCAAGTTTGGAGAGGTTTTCGTCCATGATTCACTTTGGTTATGTTGTTCAAGACAGCTGTGCGTAAGCTTACCGCCAAGAGCCCCTCAGGGGCACCCGATTAGATAGATTCTTTTGATTTTGCATCGCACCATTAATTAAAAAAATCTTCAGCAAATCTAGGGACTTAAGGGTATACTCTCGTGCCGGCTCTTAAGGCTCCTATAACCGCCTTCTGCCCCGCTATCCGCCCATCGGTTTGGCCGAAAAACGGAAGGTATTCCTGCATCGTAACGAGTGAAGCACTCGAATAGGTGAAGCGCTAACATGTCATCAGAACTTGAATCATTACAGAACTCTTATCTCTTTGGCGGCAATGCGCCGTACGTAGAAGAACTCTACGAGGCCTATCTGGACAATCCAGGTTCGGTTCCAGATAATTGGCGAAATTATTTTGATCAGTTGCAGCATATGCCTGCGACCGATGGTCAAGAAGCCACGCGCGATCAAGCGCACGCACCCGTCGTAGAGTCGTTTGCCTTACGCGCCAAAGCGAATGCTTTTGTGCAGCGGGGACAAGAACCCGACCTCGCCGTCGCGATGAAACAAGTGCACGTGCAAACCTTGATCGCCGCTTACCGCTCGTTGGGTTCGCGCTGGGCTGACTTGGATCCACTCAAGCGTCAAGATCGCCCGGGGATTCCCGAGCTTGATCCTGCATTTTATGGCTTGACCGAAGCGGATCTGGATCAAGTGTTTTCAGCGACCAACACTTATTTCAGTAAAGCCACGACGATGACGCTGCGCGACATCATCAAGG
Source organism: uncultured beta proteobacterium (assembly GCA_903958565.1). Taxonomy (GTDB): domain Bacteria; phylum Pseudomonadota; class Gammaproteobacteria; order Burkholderiales; family Burkholderiaceae_B; genus Zwartia. The sequence goes on along the minus strand of CAJBTJ010000221.1, from coordinate 1,890 downwards.
CTCTAAAAGATACCTACTGTCGCTCGATTGGTGCAGAGTTCATGCACGCCTCTGATCCGGCTGTGAAGCGTTGGGTCCAAGAGCGTCTCGAATCGACCCTCAGCGCACCGACCGTGACGCCAGAGCGTAAAAAGCATATTTTGCAGCAGCTGACCGAGGCTGAAGGCCTTGAGCGTTATCTCCATACAAAATATGTGGGACAAAAGCGTTTCTCGCTTGAGGGCGGTGAAAGCTTTATTGCCTCGATGGACGAGCTCGTGAACCACGCCGGAGAATCCGGTGTGCAAGAAATTGTAGTGGGGATGGCGCACCGTGGTCGTTTGAACATGTTGGTAAACATCATGGGCAAGATGCCCGGTGATTTGTTTGCTGAGTTCGAAGGCCATCATGCTGAAGGCCTGACCGACGGTGACGTGAAATATCACAATGGTTTTTCAAGTGACTTGTCCACGCGTGGCGGCCCCATGCATTTGTCGCTGGCGTTTAACCCTTCGCACCTTGAGATCGTGAACCCTGTCGTCGAAGGTAGCGTGCGCGCGCGTCAAGAGCGTCGCGGTGCAGATGGCTACAAACAAGTGTTGCCGGTGTTGGTACATGGTGATGCCGCGTTTGCTGGTCAAGGTGTCGTGATGGAAACCTTGAACCTCGCCGAAACACGCGGCTACGGTACGGGCGGTACGGTACATCTGGTGATTAACAACCAGATTGGTTTCACGACCTCCGACCCACGTGACACACGCTCCACTATTTATTGCACCGACGTTTCAAAAATGATTGAAGCGCCCGTGTTCCACGTCAATGGCGATGATCCGGAAGCTGTTGTGTTTGCAACACGCCTGGCGCTCGACTTCCGTATGCAGTTTGGTCGCGATGTCGTGGTCGACATCGTCTGCTTCCGCAAGCTTGGACATAACGAACAAGACACGCCATCCTTGACGCAGCCTTTGATGTACAAGCGCATTGGTGCGCACCCGGGCACACGTCAGTTTTATTCTAACAAGTTGACCGCACAAGGTGTGCTGCAGGCAGGCGAGGGCGATCAGTTCGTGAAGGACTATCGCCGCTATATGGAAGATGGTCGTCGTACGATCGAGCCTGTGCTCACGAACTACAAGAGCAAGTATGCGATTGACTGGGCACCTTATTTAAGCGCGAAGTGGACGGATCAGGCTGATACGGCTGTGCCGGCTGCAGAACTCAAGCGTATCGGTGAAAAACTCACCACAGTGCCTGATGGCTTCACGCCGCATTCGTTAGTCACAAAGCTGTTGAATGATCGGCGTGCGATGGCGCGTGGCGAACAGAACCTCGACTGGGGGATGGGTGAGCATCTGGCGTTTGCAACGCTCGTCGCTGCAGGCTATGCGGTGCGTATCACCGGTCAGGATTCCGGTCGCGGCACGTTCACACACCGCCATGCCGTGTTGCATGATCAAAATCGTGAGCGCTGGGATGATGGTTCTTATGTTCCTCTGCAAAACGTTGCGGAGGGTCAGGCACCCTTTACCGTCATTGACTCCGTGCTGTCCGAAGAGGCTGTGTTGGGCTTTGAGTACGGTTACTCGTGCGCAGATCCCAATACGTTGACGATTTGGGAAGCACAGTTTGGTGACTTCGTGAACGGCGCACAGGTTGTGATCGACCAGTTCATCGTGTCTGGCGAAGCAAAGTGGGGTCGCCAATCTGGCCTCACCATGATGTTGCCGCATGGTTACGAAGGCCAAGGTCCTGAACATTCATCGGCTCGTATTGAGCGATTCTTGCAGTTGTGTGCCGATAATAATATTCAGGTGGTGCAACCGACTTCGGCCGCGCAGATTTTCCATCTGTTGCGTCGTCAGATGGTGCGTCAGTTCCGCAAGCCCTTGGTAATCTTGACCCCCAAATCAT
>CAJBTJ010000220.1 GCA_903958565.1 uncultured beta proteobacterium | reverse complement strand
GGCGGAAGCGCAGACTGCGCTCAAGGCTAGCGCCAGACCAAAACGTCCGGCGCGATTCGATAATGAAGTAAAGCGAGTCATCGTGAGTCCTTTTTAGAGAAGTGGAGGTTTGCCCAGGGCGGCACCGGAGCCTACGCGTTCAGTGATGAGCGCGTAGTGTTCGGGACGCCGATGGGCGGCAAAATTAAAAATGTGCTGCTTAAACGTATCACCAAGTGCAAGATCCGCTTGGCAGAAAATGACTTCGTCGTCTTCGCCTTGGGCTTGTGCGACGATTTCCCCTGTGGGTGCGACGATCGCAGAACCTGCGAACAAGTGGAAGCCGTCCTCTTTGCCCGCTTTGCCGGCTGCGGCAACCCAGACACAGTTTTGATACGCGGCGGCTTGCAGTGAAAGGATGTGGTGAAACATTCTTAAATGCGGCGGCTCATTCCAGTGAATGTTCTGTGACGGTGTGTTGTAGCCGACTGCGACGATCTCGGCGTTCTGTAGCGCAAGCACACGCCATGCTTCTCCCCACCTACGATCGTTACATAACAACATGCCGATGCGGGAGTCCATGGTCTCCCACACATTAAATCCCTCGTTTCCAACTTCGAAATATTTTTTCTCTAAGTGTTGAAACGGCGCATGTGCTTTGTTGTCGCTATGGCCCGGGAGGTGGATCTTGCGGTAGCGACCAACAATCTCGGCCTGCTGGTTGACAAGAATTGATGTGTTAAAGCACTTTCCTTCGCTCGACACCTCGGCGTAGCCGAGATAGAAACCAATGTTGAGTTTCTTTGCTGTGTCGAACAGAATCTGTGTCTCAGGACCTGGCATGGACTTCTCAAAGTAGCGATCAATCGCCTCTTTTTCAGTCATCCAGTAACGTGGAAAAAAAGTCGTCAGCGCAAGCTCTGGAAACACCACCATCTTTGCCCCGCGACTTGCGGCTTCTTTCATCATCTCGAGTAAGCGCGAGACGGCATGCTTGCGGTTGTCAGTGGGCTGAATGGGTCCAAGCTGTGCAACAGCTAAACCAAAAGGGCGTTTGCTCATGATCAGCCTTTATCCGCAGGATCGACAGAAAAATACTTGCGCATCACTGAATTGGGATTGCCGGTGAGGCGCTGACGCAAGACCGGTTCGGGTGTGCCGCGCTTGATGAATTTGCCAGAGCCGCGCTCGACTTGAAGCTTACCGTTGTCGACGACGATACGTCCTCGGCTCAGTACTTGCTCCGGCCAGCCGGTGATTTGCTTGCCCTCGTAAGGGGTATAGCCTACGTTGTCGTGCAACATATTGGTCGAGATTGTGACGGCTTTCTCTGGATTCCAGACGGCGAGGTCCGCATCGCTGCCCACGGCGATTGCACCCTTTTGGGGGTACATGCCATACGTGCGCGCATGGTTGGTGGCGGTCACCGCGACAAAGCGTTCAATCGTCATGCGGCCTTTCAAGACCCCTTCAGATAAGAGCAAAGGCATGCGGACTTCAAGTCCAGGGACGCCGTTTGCCATATCTTTGAAAGTGGTGGCCTCACCTTTGGGTAGCTTGCCTGATTCATCAAAGCGGTAGGGCGCATGATCGGACGAGAACATTTGCAAGGTGCCGTT
>CAJBTJ010000219.1 GCA_903958565.1 uncultured beta proteobacterium | reverse complement strand
TGGAATGCGCACGCAGAATCTCACGTTTGACCGCTAGTAACTGCCGCGGATGCATCGAAAAATTTGTCAGGCCAAGACCCAAGAGCAGGCGAGTCAGTTTTGGGTCGCCCGCGATTTCACCACATACGGCGACCGACTTACCAACACGGATGCCGGCATTGATGACATTCGCAATTAATCGCAAAATCGCCGGGTGTAAAGGATCATAGAGAGACGAAACTTCGTTATCGGCTCGGTCGATGGCCAAGGTGTACTGAACTAAGTCATTTGTGCCAATCGACAAGAAATCCAAGGCTTCGGCGAAGGGTTCGATGGCGATCGCTGTCGCAGGAATTTCTACCATTGCGCCCATTTCAATATTCTTTGCATAGGGTTGCCCCTTTGCATCGAGCTCCATCATCGCACTGGCGATCGCAGCACGCGCTGCACGGACCTCGTGCATATGGGCAACCATCGGAATCAAGATCCTAACTGTGCCATGTGCAGAGGCCCTTAATATCGCACGCAACTGCGTCGCAAATAAGTCAGGATGGGCAAGGCAGTAACGAATCGCTCGTAAACCAAGCGCAGGATTCGTCGCAACAGTTGCTTCGCCATCCAAGGCTTTATCCGCACCGATATCGAGCGTGCGAATCGTCACAGGGCGATGCTGCATGGTCTTGACGACCGAAGCATAAGCCTGATACTGCTCCTCCTCGGTGGGGAGCTCACTACGCCCCATAAACAGGAACTCACTACGGAACAGACCGATCCCGGTTGCTCCGTTTACAAGCGCAATCTCGGCCTCGTCTGGAAGCTCAATATTTGCTTGCAATGACACAGCAATACCGTCCTGCGTCTCGGCCGGCACATCCTTAAGCTGGGCTAAGACAAGTCGTTCCTCTGCATAGCGCTTTTGTAGTGTCCGATATTGTTCAAGAGCCTGGGCAGAGGGATTGACGAGAAGCGTGCCGCGTAGACCATCGACGACCACAATGTCACCGTCGCGCACTAAACTTCTGACTTGGCCAAGGCCTACAACAGCAGGGACATCCATGCTGCGAGCGACGATGGCCGTATGCGAAGTTGGGCCACCTAAGTCTGTTGCAAACCCGGCAAAGCGACCGCCACGCAGACGAATCATGTCGGCTGGGGAAATGTCATGTGCGATGACAACAAGAGGCTCCGCTGACTGGCCAACACGATCTAGTGATGATAGCGGACGAGAGCCGCCAAGCACATGTAATACACGTTCGATCACCTGACGGACATCGGCCCCGCGCTCGCGCAGATACTCATCTTCCATGGAGGCAAATTGCTCTCCGAGGAGTTGACCTTGTGTGGTTAAGGCCCACTCGGCGTTATAGAACTTCTCTTCAATGAGGGAGAGTGCCTCAGCGGCTAGCAGAGGATCTGACAACAGCATGCCGTGGACGTTTAGTAATGCACCGAGTTCGCGTGGCGCATCTTCCGGCAGCGTTTCTGCTAACTCCAACATTTCTCGACGAGCGGTTTCCAGGGCACCACTGAGTCGAGACTGTTCGGCCACGACCGCTTCTGGAGCGATACGATAATGTGCGACTTCAAGAGCTGCTGCGCCCATCACCACGGCACGCCCAATGGCGTAGCCGTGCGCAGCCCCTTGACCCGACAAGCACAGCATCGGGGCGCGAGCCGTATCAGCTACGGGGTTATTGACCTTCGCCGAATTTGTCATTGAAAAGCGCCTGAACGGCCGTAAGAGCCTGCTCTGCATCGCTCCCATTGGTCTCAATTGTCACAGTGGTACCGATGCCCGCGGCAAGCATCATCACGCCCATAATGCTCTTGGCGTTCACGCGTTGCCCCGCCTTGATGATGAACACCTCGCACGCGAACTGACTCGCTAGCTGAGTGAGCTTGGCTGCGGCACGTGCGTGAAGGCCGAGTTTGTTAGAAATGACAATGTCAGTCGTTGGCATAGAAGTTTGAAGTGCGTCTACAAAAAGGCGTGCGAATTGCGCTTAGTCTACACGCAACACGGAGTGCGTGGCGCCTGCAAGTGCGCTAGTTGCGACATCTTCAAGCTTGCCCTGTCGATAATTAATGGCGCGCAGCAACATTGCCGCATTGACTCCACCAAGCACGCAGCAGGGAACGCCCTCGCGGTGCGCGATTTCGCTCGACTTGACTGCAATATTGGAGGGGCTTGCTCCCGGAAGATCTGTCAGTACTAAGACGCCATCGCCGCGGTCTGCTTGCGCGATAAGCTCAGCAACTTTAGACGAACAATCCTGGGCACACTCATTGGGTTCTATATCCACTGCGACCACATCTGGATCTGCACCCAAGACATGGCGCGCGCAAGCCACCAGAGCGGTAGCAAGAGGGGTATGTGCAACGACAATAATGGCAATCATGGATTACGCAGAAACGCCTACCGCCGTCTCGAGTGCTTCAACGAATCGAGCGCCGACATCGAATCCAGTTTGCTCCGTAATTTCAACGAAACAAGTTGGGCTTGTGACATTCACTTCTGTGACATAGTCACCGATCACATCCAAACCAACGAGCAGAAGACCACGCTGCGCAAGCTTCGGACCGATTTGACGGGCGAGGTAAGCATCACGATCCGATAGTGGCTGTGCAACGCCACGACCACCTGCGGCTAAGTTGCCGCGGGTTTCACCCGCCAAAGGTATGCGCGCAAGACAATATGGCACCGCTTGGCCACCAATGATCAAAATGCGCTTGTCCCCTTGGGCAATCTCCGGGATATAACGCTGCGCCATGATGGTGCGTGCGCCATCGTTTGTTAGGGTTTCCAAGATGGCATTTCGGTTTGCCTCATTGGGGGCTAATCGAAATACCCCGGTGCCACCCATACCATCAAGCGGCTTGACAATCACATCGCCATGCTCGGCGTGAAACGCTTTGATGCGGGTCATATCACGGCTCACCAGTGTCGGAGCTGTGAACTCAGAGAATTCTGTGATCGCAAGCTTCTCGGGGTGATTCCGAATGGCCGCCCCACTGTTAAACACCTTGGCACCTTGGGTTTGTGCATACTCAAGCATGTGCGTGGCATACACATACTCCATATCAAACGGGGGATCCTTGCGCATCAAGACAGCCCCGAATGCTTGCAAAGGCGTGTCCACTGGCGCAATCGTTTCTACCCACCACGCCCGCGAATGTAAGTCCGCACCGGATACGAGTTCAATCGTCGCAGCGCTGGCGCGCACTTCTCCATTCTGGATAAAGAGATCTCCCTGCATCGCTACACACAAAGTGTGACCACGAGCCACAAGAGACTGCATCATCGCAACCGAACTGTCCTTGTAGGCGTTCAGTGCGACGAGTGGATCCAGTACGAAAAGAATACGCATTGGTTATGCAGTGGCTTCGGTCTTACCCGGCGCTTTTTTGCGCGGTGCAAGCACCATGACCATCTGGCGACCTTCGAGCTTTGGCATTGCCTCAACGACTGCCATGTCCGTCAGATCGTCACGCACGCGCTCAAGTACGCGCATGCCGAGCTCTTGGTGAGCCATTTCGCGCCCACGGAACCGCAAGGTGACCTTTGCCTTATCGCCTTCATCAAGAAAGCGCTTGAGATTGCGAAGCTTGACCTGATAGTCACCTTCATCGGTGGCTGGCCGAAACTTCACTTCTTTAACCTGAATAATTTTTTGTTTAGCGCGAGCCTCAGCTAGGCGCTTCTGCTCTTGGTACTTGAACTTGCCATAATCCATCAGGCGGCACACGGGCGGCTCTGCGTTTGGCGCGATCTCAACCAGATCGATTTCGCTTTCTTCAGCCATACGGATGGCGTCGAGTATTTTTACGATACCGAGTTGTTCACCTTCGATTCCAAGCAAGCGCACTTCGGGAACTCGGATTTCACCGTTAATGCGATGGGGTTTTTCTGTTGCGATGTTGACGACTCCTAGTGGTTAGGCCGGCTGCGTTGCAGTCGAACCGGAATTGCGGCGCAAGGCCACATCTTCAGACAATAAGGCAGAAAACTGAGCCACAGGCATGACGCCAAGCTCGACTCCGCCTCGTCCTCGTACAGCTACAGCCCCAGCCTGACGCTCTTTGTCGCCAACGACCAAAATATAGGGGACTTTCTGCAAACTGTGCTCTCTGATTTTATAGTTAATCTTTTCACTACGTAAATCAGATTCTACTCTAAAGCCTTGTTTTTTCAGGGATTGTGCTATTTCCGCTGCATATTCCGCTGTTGGCTCCGAAATACAGCAAATCACGGCCTGTACCGGAGCCAGCCAGGCGGGCATCGCGCCAGAGTGGTTTTCGATCAGCATACCGATGAAACGCTCAAAAGAGCCCAAGATCGCCCGATGCAGCATGACTGGCGCACGGCGTTGATCGGAGGCGTCGACGAACTCAGCCCCGAGACGCTGCGGCATCGAGAAGTCAACCTGAATGGTTCCACATTGCCAATGACGCCCGATGGCGTCCTTCAGTGTGTATTCGATCTTGGGACCATAAAACGCGCCCTCGCCGGGAGAAACTTCGAACGCGCAGCCCGTGCGACGAAGGCTTTCCATCAGGGCTGTCTCAGCCTTGTCCCAAACCTCATCGCTACCAATGCGCTTCTCTGGGCGCGTGGCTACCTTGTAGAGCACCTCGTGGAAGCCAAAGTCGGCATAAACGTTCTGAAGCAACGCGGTGAAGTCCGCGCACTCATCCTGTAATTGATCTTCTGTGCAAAAAATATGTCCATCGTCTTGCGTAAAGCCGCGCACGCGCATCATTCCATGCAAAGAACCGGAAGGCTCGTTACGGTGGCATTGACCGAATTCACCGTAACGCAATGGAAGATCACGGTAAGAATGCAATCCTGAATTGAATATCTGGACATGACCGGGACAGTTCATGGGCTTGAGGGCGTATTCCCGTTCGTCGACTTCGGTGAAATACATGTTGTCTTTGTATTTCTCATAGTGCCCAGAAGTCTTCCAGAGGCCCACGTCCAGGGCTTGGGGCGTGATCACCTCTTGGT
>CAJBTJ010000218.1 GCA_903958565.1 uncultured beta proteobacterium | reverse complement strand
TTAAAATCAACACGCCATACAACAGGCGACGCACGACATAGCCGATCATTTTGAAGTCTCCGCTTTATCACCCATCGCATTCTGCTGCGCTTGAGCACGCAGTGCGCGCCACGCAGGCCAAATCAGCAAACCCAGCAAGCCGAATAGAACCAACAGCGGCCACCACACAGGCGGGTTCCATTCGGCTATTTTTTTACTGCGTAATTCACTGTCTATCTTCATGTACTGCAAGGTATTGCGCACCATTTGCGTAGGTTTGGCGTTACCTACCCACTGCTGGAAGGCCCCGCCTGACTTGGGAAACAAACCAAACATCCAGGGTGCATCTTCTTGCACGATTGTTGTCATCTGAGCGATGAGCTGCTCTTTTTCTGGGCCATCGGGTAGGTCTCGCATTTTTTCAAAGAGCGCGTCGTATTCGGCATTGACGTAGTTCGAGGCGTTCTCTCCGCCCTTCTCTGCTTTCACATTAGGGCCATACAGCAAGAAGAGGAAGTTTTCTGCATCAGGGTAATCAGCGACCCAGCCCCACATATACATTTGTGCCACACCACGGGCCATCTTCTCTTGAAAGCGGTTGTAGTCTGTCGAGCGAATATCGAGCTGCACGCCGAGCTGTGCAAACTGTCTTCGCATCCAATCCAAGGTCGGGCTCGATCCTCCCGCGCCGCTTGCGGAATCAAAATACAACACAAGAGGTTCACCCGTCGTGACATGACGACCATTCGGATAACCCGCCTCGGCCAACAACCGTCGCGCCTGATCTAGTGATTTGCGTTTCGCCTTGCCATCAATGATGTCGTAGACCACAGGATTGATGCCGGCCACACCAGACTGATAGCCAAGAATCCCGGGCGGAACCGGGCCATACGCGACCTGCGCCTGATCGTTCTGGAAGATCGCAACAAACTCTTCCCAATTAAAGGCAATGCTTAAGGCCTGACGCAGCTTGCGATTACGCACTTGCTGCTCGGGTGTATCACCACGCCCCACAACTGGATCGCGCCAGTTAAAGCCAAAATATTGCATCTGCGCCTCAACCGTGGTTGGCAACTGTATGCCGTGCTTGGCATAGAGCGCTGCCTTTTCTGTTGAGTCTGACGCTGCGACAAGCATTGCGACACCGGTATCGCCACGATCAACTTGCGGTATATCGTAATACCCTTGCATAAACTTTCCCTGCAAGGGGATACTTTCTTTTTCTATATTGAAGACGATCCGATCAATAAACGGCGTCATTTTTCCGCAATCGTCTAGTAAGCCTTTTGCCCGATCAGCAGGCTCTCCTTCACATGGATACGGCTCCCCACGGAAGTTCGGATTACGCGACAAGACATGGCGCCGATTCTGAATAGACTCCGTCAGCATATAAGGCCCGGTTCCAACCGGCCAGTTATTGAGCGTGAGGTTGCGTTGCGCCATACCGGGCTGGTGATAGAAGCGATCCGCTTCCCACGGAATCGGTGCAACAAAGGTCATCGCCAACCAATACTTAAATTGTGGGTACAACCCTTTCACTCGAATTCTTACCGTGTACTCGTCCAGCGCCTCGACGCCAGAAAAACCAGCACTGCGCAAATCTAACCAAGGCAAATCACGCGCACCCGCAGGCAGATCCTTGCGCAGCTCCGTATCAATTTCGCGCAGTCGGGTGCCATACTCTTTCATGCCGACCACATGTTGGGCAAGCGTTGAAAAAATCGGCGAGGCCACGCGCGGACTAGCTAAGCGACGAATCGCATAAACATAGTCATGCGCGGTGAGCTCGCGCGTCCCCTGTTGCGCAAAATCGCTGATCACAAATTTCTCAGTCAACTGCTCTGATGTCAACGGCCAATAGCGATAGCGCCCGTCTGCCTCGCGCGCGAACACAGGATGGGGCTGGTACTGAATCCCCTTGCGCAAGGGGATATCGTAAATACTCTCGGCAATGTCTTTCGCCGCAGCGTCTGCACCGAGCTTATTGCCTTGTTGATCGACATAGGTAGGTTCTGTGACCTCGAGCGCCGTGCGCGGGATCAACTCGTACGGACGCTTTAAATAATGGTAGCCATACAGCGGCTCGTAGATATTGTAGGTATAGGGGGACTCGTCCGTCGAGTACGAGCGCGCCGGATCAAGATACTTCGGTGATCTCTGTGTAAACGCGGTGTACAGCACGTTTTTTGTTTCAGCCCCTGCTGCGTAAGGACTGTTAATGGGTGAGTCGATCCCTTGCGGGCCGCAACCCGCCAAGACCACACCACACGCTAACGCAACGCAGAGTTTTTTCACTTGCACTTCTTGTTTTGCCAACACACGACGCGCCATTCCCAAGGCGCGACCGCAGCGGGCTCAGCCCAAAGACCGAGCTTCTTTTTCTGCGCATCGCTTTGAAGGCTCACTAAGGTCTTGTCGCGCAGAAACTTACCTTTCGCCTGCTGATTTGCCCAGGCCATACCGTCTTGCACCTGCAAGCGATTGGCCGTCGTGCCGTTGGCAGGCACATCACAGACATCTCGGCCGTAATGGTCTTTCTCATAACAGGTCAGCGTCAATGTTTTGCCTGCTACATAATCAGCCAGATTCTTGCGTGAAGCCTCGCCAAACGGTTGACCAGGGCGTTCGCTGCCATGGCTGGTCTCCGGCGCATCGATGCTCGCCAAGCGAATCCGGTGCTGGGTCTTATCCACCAACAGATTAATTGTGTCGCCATCAGAGACCTGCACCACCTTTCCCGTCAGTGCATATTGCCCAGCACCTTGTGCGGCGGCCGAACCGGAGAACGCAAACAGACCTATTGAAGTCACAGCCACCGTTGCTGCCAAGAGCCCACGGGTCAGTTTGAAAGAGGATTGTTTCTGCAAAGTTTTCATTTAAGTTATTGATTTATTTAATATTTTAAAAAAGAAATGCCATAAAAGTTAAAGCGAATGGTCGATCACAGCCATTTTGCCTGACGGAATTTATAAAACAAGGTCCCGCAAATCGTCCCCATCAGCCCCAAGATCACCAGATAGCCATATTTCCATTGGAGTTCCGGCATGTACTCAAAGTTCATCCCGTAGATCCCTGCGATGGCCGTCGGTACTGCCAAAATGGCGGCCCAAGCGGCGAGACGACGGGTTGTCTCGGTTTGCTTGGCCTGCTCGATCAGCATACCCGCCTCGAACGCAAAACTTAGTCCATCGCCCAAGTTATCCAACAAGCGGTCCACTCGGTACACTCTGTCAGCAAGATCCGCAAACAAGGGCCGCGCCGCGGCTTTAATCGGTAAAAACTCTCGATGGGATAAGCGACGGCACACCTCACCTAGCGGTGCAATCGCATTATGCATCCGCTGAAAATCTCGACGCAACTGATAAAGCCTTCTGACTTTAAGCTTTTCCAAGCCTCTTAAAATCATTGCTTGCTCCATCGGCTCGACCGCCTGTTCAAACATATCGTGCGCAAGGTTATAGCGATCAATCAATAAATCCAGCAGCTCACAGACCACAAACGCACTGCCCTGCGCGAGTAGGTCGGGCCGACTCTCGAGTCGTTGTCGTAACGCCGCGTGGGAGGCCACCGCACCGCGACGCAGCGTAATCAAATAATTCGACCCGATCAGAAATTGTGTCTCACCAAACGCTGGTAAGCCATCGGTGCTTCGCACTTCGACTGTCATCGCGACGACCAGCAGGGCTGCTCCGTAATCCATCACTTTGGCTACGCGGTGCTTGGCCGCCATATCCTGCCCAAGCTCGGGCACTAACCCGAGCTGCGCAACAATCCCGTCGATCAGGCTTGGGGTCGGGTCAAGCAGGCCAACCCATAAAAAGGAATTTTCAGCCTTGAGTGCCGCACTGATCTGCGTCACGTCGACGGCACGCCCTTGACCGTCAGGGCTATACAGGGAGGATGCCACCACCGCAGCAGAAACATCAGAGAAGGGACCCAAGTCAGTCATTAAAAACATCCAAAAATAAAAAGCCGCCTCGCCACACCATGCCAGACGGAATTAAAAGGTCGTTTAGCGTGATTTAATGTAGAAAACTACGCCAGCCAAGCAAGGCCCATGGCATATCAGACCACATTCGAGCAAAGTTTAACCATGCAGATTGTATTTTTAGATAGCGACACCATCCCGAACCCACTTCCC
>CAJBTJ010000217.1 GCA_903958565.1 uncultured beta proteobacterium | reverse complement strand
GCATGAATGCTCAATAACTACGCGATAGTCAGGGTATGGATAGTTATTGTTCTTTTGAAAATCTTCGATACCCGTCACAATTCCGTCAGCAGGGCTAGTTACCAAATAGGAGCCGGGCGCTACCGAATGATCTTCCGAACTCTCTGGATAATAAACATATATGTGGTCAATCGGAGTGATGTGCGTAGTGAGCATGCCACCCATTGGATAAATGTGCGACATCTTGCTCACGTCACCAATACTTGAGCTGTATTTGCTCACCGTGGATGATTTGTCGCAATCGCCTCTACCAACGGCCTGAGCAACTGTCACATCTCCGCCGGCAGAAACCTCTCCAGTGCCACCACCAGCTGGCCTCCAAGCGAGTTTGCCATCACCCATCAACTGGCATGTCAGTTCGATGTTCTCTGCAGTTTGACCAACGGCATCAAGAGTGTCACATAGAGAACCTTCTGCAATTCCTGACCCACCACCACCACCGCAGGACAATAAAACAAGAGACGATACAACCGCTACCAGCAAGGACTTTTGAGTGGTTCTATATGGGTTATTCATGCAAGTTAGTCTAGATATAAATGATGTGTCAGAAAAGCATGTAGTCAAATTGAACAAAAGCCGTTCGCTAGGCCGAGATTTTCGATTCCTTATCTTTTCGGTATGGTCATCCTGCACCGGTGACGGCATGTTTCTCACTGCGTTTCCTTTGCTTGCTGCCCTACTGACTAGAGACCCAGTCCTCATTTCGGGGATCACCATTGCCACCAAACTTCCGTGGTTGTTATTCTCACTTTTTACCGGAGCGATATCTGATCGGATGGATCGCCGTCGACTCATGATTGGTGCTGATGTCACCCGTTGCGCAATTGTTGCCACCCTCGCAGCCACCATCGTCACTGATCATTCAAATATTTGGGTGTTGTACGCGTGTGCTTTTTCCCTTGGTATTTGCGAAACATTACACACCAACTGTGCACAGGGAATTCTGCCTGATCTGATTGCACCTGACCAGTTAATGGTTGCCAATGCGAGATTTACTAGCGCCCAAGTAACGAGCGCTCAATTCGTAGGACCTTCACTTGGCGTCATTCTTTTCAACACCGCATCAGCTCTTCCGTTCGCAGCCAACGCCATCACATTCGCTGGCTCGGCCGCACTTATTAAGGCGATACCGAATGTGCATGGAGTTGAAGCACCCACCACACGTTTGCGCGACGACATGCTCGACGGGCTCAAGTTCCTTCGCGACAACCCTGTACTACGCAGGCTTACCGCAATTCTCACGATTCTCAACTTCTTCTACTTTGCAGCTGCCGCGCTTCTGGTTCTTTACACCTCAGATCTTCTGCATAGTGGCGAACTTACATTTACTGCACTTTCGGTTGGCGCAGCACTCGGAACAGTCGCAAGTCGCTTTCTTGTCGGTCCGTTATCCAGACGGCTCGAGTCTTCTGGAATAATCACTTTTGCACTTTGGGTGTGGGCTATTTCTTCAATCGGTATCGCGTTCACGTCTAGTAGCTATGTAGCCGTCGCAAGTTACATCCTGCTCGGAGTTGGAAATGGTCTCTGGACGATCATCAACACCACTTTGCGCCAACAACTCACACCCGCTCGCATGCTCGGCCGAATGAATGCTGCGTTTCGTACGGTGTCTTGGGGCGTCGTTCCTTTCGGTGCAGCTTTTGGTGGCATCGCGGCACGGTACATGGGACTACGAGGCCCCTTCATTGTTTTTGCTGTAGTCATGGTTGGCAGCGCAGTCTTCTCACGTCTCATTTTGAAGCCGCTGAGCAAGGACGCAATTGGTACTACAGTCCATACATGAACGTCAATGGCTACAAGATCGAGAACGGT
>CAJBTJ010000216.1 GCA_903958565.1 uncultured beta proteobacterium | reverse complement strand
CTGGTACCGATTGCGATCGCCAAGGCGTCGAGTTGGGTTTTGCGCACAAAGTCAGCAGCCTGCTCGGGATCCGTCAGCAACTGATCCATCGTCAGTTTGCCATCAGCGCCATGACCGTCCTCTTTGTCACCTTGCATGGTCTCAAGCGACCCCAAACAGCCGAGTTCACCTTCAACCGTGACGCCCAGCTTGTGCGCCATGTCGACCACTTGTTTCGTGACCGCAACGTTGTAGTCGTAGTCGGCAATGCTCTTGCCGTCTTCTTTGAGCGAGCCGTCCATCATGACGCTCGAGAAGCCAAGATCAATCGCACCCTGACAAATCTTTGGTGATTGGCCATGATCCTGGTGCATCACCACCGGGATATGTGGATAGGACTCCACAGCGGCTTGGATCAAATATTTGAGGAAGCCTTCGCCCGCGTATTTGCGTGCGCCAGCGCTCGCTTGCATGATGACGGGACTGTCCGTCTGAGCAGCCGCTTCCATGATGGCCTGTACCTGCTCGAGGTTGTTCACGTTGAAAGCGGGGATGCCGTAGCCATGCTCGGCGGCATGGTCCAAAAGCTGGCGCATAGAGACGATTGCCATGAAGAATCCTTTTTTAGAGCAAAATGTAGGGGTTACACACAAATTAGCCCACTATTTTACGGCAGCATGCCCATATTTGCCCCAATTCGGGTCAAAACTTATTTCACGCGTTTTTTCTCCACTAAAGAGCCCCCACATGCCCCTTGGCGCCACTGTCCAGCCATCCCCGCCCGCCTCGGTTTCTTGGCTTGTGGACGACCAATCCCACACGTTCCCCTGGCGCTCCGAGAACGGCTGGGCACCCCCAAAGCGCTGCATCGTCGCCGATGACACCATGACAGCCGACATCGCCTACCGCCACGCCAGCGAAGGGGTAGGACTGATCTGGACGGGTGACTTTCAAAACGCTCGGCAGCTGCTGCAAGCCCTTGCCCGACGGGTGGCGAAGCGACGTATAAAGTTCGCCGAGATGCCCTACCCAGACCGTTTTCACCAGGTCAGGCTGGCGCGCGCCCAGCGGGCACGCACCTTAGGCATGCTGTGCCTGCCCTTTGGTGCACACCACACACTCGCCCACCGTCGTGCGCCGGATGTCCAACAAGTATGTTTTCAAGCCCATGGTGACGCCCCCGCGGGCTATGTGATGCCCATGACCGAGCTGCTTGGGCTGATTAGTGCCTACGAATGGCGCAAAAGCGGCATCGCTATCGACGGATTAGCAGCACCGATTTACGCGCATTACGGCGTCTTCGCGCCAACCCGTGCTGAATATATCGAACTGATTCGGCGAACACCGCTTGCGCAACCAAAAGTTAAACGCGCCTTCGATCTTGGCACAGGCACAGGTGTGCTTGCCGCACTGTTGATTCATAAAGGCGTCGAACACGTCATCGCAACGGACACCAGCACGAGAGCCCTTGCCTGCGCCAAGCAGAATATTGATGCGCTTGGTTTGAGCAAAAAGGTAGACCTGCAAAACGTTGATTTATTCCCAAGCGGTCGGGCAGACTTAGTCGTTTGTAATCCCCCTTGGTTACCTGGCAAACCCGCTTCGACGCTCGAACACGCCATCTACGATCAAGATCAGCACATGTTGTCAGGTTTCTTAAAGGACCTCGCGGCACACCTCAACCCGGGCGGACAAGGTTGGTTGATCTTGTCCGATCTGGCCGAACACCTAAACTTGCGAAGTCGCGAACAACTCCTTGCACAAATCGAAGGTGCAGGGCTCGTGGTCGTTGCCAAACACGATATCCGCCCCACGCACCTAAAGTCGAAGGACGAACAAGATCCGCTTGCCGATGCACGACAAGCAGAAACTACGTCGTTGTGGTGTCTGGGCGTCGCGCAGACTTAGGACGGAAAGCCTTGACCACATCATCGTGTGTTTCGATGTACGGGCCACCGATTAAATCGATGCAGTACGGGACTGCGGCAAAAATGCCAGAAGCCACGACCGACCCGTCTTCGCGCTTTAAGCCTTCCAGCGTCTCGCTGATTGCTTTGGGCTGACCAGGCAAATTGATAATCAACGCGGCATGTTCAGGGATTTCGCGCAAGACCGCGACTTGTCGCGACAAAATCGCAGTGGGCACAAACTGCAAACTAATCTGACGCATCTGCTCACCAAACCCAGGCATTTCGCGCGTGGCAATTGCAAGCGTCGCCTCGGGCGTGACGTCGCGTCGTGCTGGACCGGTACCACCCGTGGTCAGCACCAAATCGCAGCGTTCCACATCAACGAGCTCAACTAATGCCGCAGAGATCGTTGGAACATCATCCTGAATCAGTCGCGAGACAATCTCGATGGGTGTTTTAACCGCACGGGCTAACCAGTCTGTTAGCGCCGGAATACCCTGATCCGCATACACACCTTTCGAGGCGCGATCTGAAACAGACACTAAACCGATTCGAATGGTGTCGGGATGGCGGGCGGCAGTCGTCATAACGTTACTCACTAGTTAAAGGCTCGTTCGAGCCCGATCGAAATCACTTGCTTCGGCGGCTATCGAGATTATCGCCCGAGTTGCGCCCGCAAGGCTCGGATCTCTTCCATCAGATCCGTCCTGCGAAGCATCACGTGGCACTTCCAATATCTTGTAATAGTCTTTAAATTCCATGTGTGTGGCTGTGCTGAGGCACGCCAAAAAAGTGGATACCCCTTCACAATGGGGGCAAACCTTAAAAACTTCAAGCTTTTATGAAAATAGACAACATCCCCTTTGGCACCACCGACTGGTCAGACGTCCCGACCACAGAGCACGCCGGCACCACAGGTAAAGCGTTTTGGCGCACGCGGCAGTTCGGCGCCATCCGGGTCCGGATGGTCGAATACACGCCTGGCTACCTAGCGGATCACTGGTGTGAAAAAGGGCATATCCTGCTCTGCCTGAGCGGCTCGCTCCATACCGTCTTAAAAGATGGAAGAACGTTCGATTTAAAGCCAGGGATGAGCTATCAAGTCGCCGACGCGGCTGAGCCACACCAGTCCTCAACCGAGACGGGTGCGACGCTTTTTATTGTTGATTAACGCCTACTGTGGGCCAACGCTCGACGCGCAAAACTCTAATCTAATGCCCGCATTTGCAAAATATCCACTGCGGGCAAGGTTTTGCCTTCCAGGAACTCAAGGAAGGCGCCGCCACCCGTCGAGATATACCCAACCTTATCGGTGATACCAAATTTTGCGATCGCAGCGAGTGTGTCGCCACCGCCCGCGATTGAAAACCCCGGTGAGGCAGCAATCGCACGCGACAAGGACTCAGTTCCCAGCGCGAACTGTTCAAACTCGAACACACCAACCGGACCATTCCAAACGATGGTCCCAGCATTTTTCAAAATATCAGCCAGCTGAGCACAAGTCTGCGGACCAATATCCAGAATCAAATCTTCCGCACCCACGTCTTTTGCCGCCTTAACTGTGGCTTTCGCCTGCGCTGAAAACTCAGTCGCACAGACAACATCCGAGGGGATTGGCACAGCCGCGCCACGGGCTTGCATTTTTTTCATGACCGCACGCGCCTGATCGATTTGCTCTGGCTCGGCCAACGACTTACCAATCGGCAAACCAGCAGCCAACATAAAGGTGTTCGCAATGCCGCCACCGACGATCAACTGATCAACCTTGTCCGCAAGCGACTGCAAAATCGAAAGTTTGGTTGACACCTTGGAACCGCCCACAATCGCGACCAGGGGTCTCTTAGGCGCTAACAACGCACGTCCTAAAGCCTCGAGCTCGGCCTGCAGCAGAGGACCGGCGCAGGCAGTTGCCGCGAACTGTGCAATCCCATGCGTCGTTGCCTCGGCGCGGTGCGCGGTGCCAAAGGCATCGTTCACATACACATCACACAACGCCGCCATTTTTTTGGATAACTCAGGATCGTTTTTCTTTTCACCCTTGTTCACCCGACAGTTCTCAAGCAAGACGACTTGCCCTGGCTGCACCTGAACACCGTCCACCCAATTCTGCACCAAGCTCACTGGCATACCGAGCAGCTCGGAGAGTCGCTTGGCGATGGGCGCCAAGGAGTCTTCAGGTGTCAGTGTGCCCTCTGTTGGACGTCCGAGATGTGAGGTCACCATCACCGCAGCACCGGCATCAAGCGCTAAGCGAATGCCGGGCACCGAGGCACGAATACGCGTGTCTTCAGTGATATGGCCCGCATCATCAAACGGAACATTCAAGTCGGCGCGGATAAACACCCGCTTGCCGGACAGTTTGCCTGACTGAGCCAGAGCAGAAAGGGTTTGAACAGTCGTCATGATGCGATTTACTTTGCTGCCATCAGCGCGACAGTCGTGTCGAGCATACGGTTACTAAAGCCCCACTCGTTGTCGTACCACGAGTTCACTTTAACCAGCGTGCCAGATACTTTCGTCAAGGTTGCATCAAAGTTACTCGAAGCAGGATTGTGGTTGAAATCCACCGACACGAGCTGCTCGGTGTTGTAGGTCAGAATGCCTTTGAGCGGGCCCGATGCGGCGGCTGCTTTCAGAATGTCGTTGACCTCGTCCACAGTGGTTTCGCGCTTAGCGATAAAGGTCAGATCCACGATCGACACATTGATGGTCGGCACGCGCATTGCAAAGCCATCAAGCTTGCCATTGAGTTCAGGCAGCACCAAGCCGACGGCAGCAGCAGCACCGGTCTTAGTCGGGATCATGCTCATTGTTGCGGAGCGCGCACGACGCAGATCTTCGTGATAAACGTCCGTCAACACTTGGTCATTCGTGTAGGCGTGAATCGTAGTCATCAGACCCGTCACAACACCCAGTTTCTCGTGCAGAGGCTTGACCAATGGTGCCAAACAGTTGGTGGTGCACGAAGCATTCGAAATCACCGTGTGCTCGCTCTTGAGCACATCTTGGTTCACACCGTAGACGATTGTTGCATCAACGTCTTTGCCACCAGGCGCCGAAATAATGACTTTTTTAGCGCCACCCTTGAGGTGCGCTGATGCTTTTTCTTTGCTTGTAAAGAAGCCTGTGCACTCAAGCACGACATCAACCTTGAGCTCACCCCAAGGCAGTTCAGCTGGATTACGGTTGGCCAAGACGCGGATCTTGTCGCCATTGACAACCATGTACTCGCCTTCAACGCCGACGGTACCTGGGAAGCGTCCATGCGCAGTGTCGTACTGTGTCAGGTGGGCATTTGTCTTGGGATCACCCAAGTCATTGATCGCTACGATTTGAATGTCATGTTTTTTGCCGCCTTCGTAATGAGCACGCAAAATATTGCGACCGATACGACCATACCCGTTGATAGCAACACGAATCGTCATGGAACCACTCCTTTTTTATTTAAAGTTTATAGAATGCGCGGTTATAAAACGCGCTTTACAAAACGCGCTTGACTGCTTCTGCGACGTTCTCGGCAGTCAGACCAAAATGTTTAAACAACGCTCCTGCGGGCGCAGACTCGCCGTACGTATCAATCCCCACCACCGCTCCATCTAGACCAACATACTTATGCCAGAAGGCTGTGACGCCTGCTTCGACGGCCACGCGTGGCATGCCTTTGGG
>CAJBTJ010000215.1 GCA_903958565.1 uncultured beta proteobacterium | reverse complement strand
GCCCCCTCGCAACCCATTGTTTTATATGGGCTTTGTGGATAACAACCCTTACCGTGATGTTTATCAAAAACCAGCTTTTTCCTAAACACACCAGGGCAGGTCACGAGCAGGGGACCTGCGGATTATGATTCTGTAGCGCCGATATAGACATCGGTTAACTCAACGCATGCCAGATCTTGTGCAATCAGTGCGTCTTCGATGGTGGCTTGGTTATCGTTAAGGATTTTTAAGATCGTCGCGCGCGCTTGATTTTTTACTTTCAACCAAATAATTTTGGGCGGCTGCCCGAGTACAAAGGACAACTCTTCAAAATCGGCGTCTCGTGTGACAATGACATAATCTTCATCCTTCGCCATCTGCCAGACTGCTCTATCAGACGCCGCTTCTAATCCCAATAAACAACCTGGCTCGTTCCGGGATATGAGTGTTGAAGAAACGGCACCAGCCTTCTGGACAAGTTTTCGTCTAACAACAACTTCATTGAACAGCCAATATGTGGATCCGATGTTCTCGGTCTGCAGCAAAGGACAACACTGCCAGAATATCTGCCAACTCAAGCTCTGGGAAGTCTTCCAGGATTTCTTGCGAAGAGGCACCTTCAGACAGCATCGTCAATACGTCATAGACGGTAATCCGTAGCCCACGGATGCACGGCTTACCACCGCGTTTACCTGGCTCAAGCGTAATTCTGTTCATGTTGATGTCACCTTAAGATGCAAAAACCATACGACTTCTGGAGGCTCTTCTACCTAAGGAGGTACTTGGTGGCGCATCCCTGATTCGAACAGGGGACCTGCGGATTATGATTCCGTCGCTCTAACCGGCTGAGCTAATGCGCCATTTGGGGCGAATTTGCCTTGAAAAGGCTGATTTCTGTACACCAAAGACCAAAATTCTAGCATTTTTTTGATCTGCACGCAGACATCGGCGCTCGCCTGCGTGTCAAAATAGGCCGCTTAAAGAGGGGCTCGCAGACCCTAGACGCAACCCGAGACAAGGATTCATCGCAACATGACTGCCCCCATCCTGACATACAACCCCGAGCCTTCGGCAGCAACCATCCAGCTGCCCACGGGATCGACCGATTCTCACGTGCACGTGTTTGGTCCGGGCAGCAAGTTTCCCTATGCGGAGTCGCGCGGCTTCACACCCGTGGATGCGCCCAAAGAAGCTTTGTTTGCGTGGCATAAAAAAATGGGGATTGATCGCTGTGTGATCGTCAACACCCTGCTCCATGGTTTTGACAACAGCGTGGTCGAAGACGCAATGCTTGCTGCCCCTGGGCGTTACCTTGGTGTGGCGCTCGTGCAAGTCGATGTCTCGGATACCGAGCTCAAGCGTTTGGCGAGTGTCGGCTTTAGAGGCGTGCGCTTTCACTTCATGCCTGGCTACAAGGTGCACGAAACACCCGAGCAAATCATCGCGTTCACCAAACGCCTTGAACCGCTTGGCATGCACATGCAATTACAGCTACACGCCCAGTACGCAAAAGACTTGATGCCTTTACTCAAGCAATCGGCTGTGCCTGTTGTGATGGATCACATGGGTCGTGTCGACGCGAAGCTTGGGCTTGAGCACGCGCATTTCCAGGATTTCTGCCGCTTGCTCGAGCTGCCAGGCTTTATGGTGAAGGTCAGCGGCATCGATCGTATCGACGCGCACCCCCCTTACGCCGACGGCATCCCCTTCGCACGTTACTTAGTACGCAACTATCCCGACCGCTGTATCTGGGGTTCTGACTGGCCCCATCCTAATCACACACACGTGCCAGACGATGGCGTCTTGGTCAGCGCGCTGGCGCAGATCGCACCGAAGCCCGATGTCTTGCATCAGTTGATGGTGAGTAACCCAATGCGTCTCTATCGCTTCTCCGCTTAAATTCATATCGTTTAAAGAAAGGATCACATCATGTCAGGTTCAGGACGTCTTGCAGGAAAAATTGCCTTGATATTTGGTGCGGGCTCTGTTGGCCCAGGCTGGGGGAACGGTCGTGCAACCGCCACGCGCTTTGCCGAAGAAGGCGCACAACTGTTTGGTGTAGATCGCGAACTCGATCGCATGAAAGAAACCCTCGAGCGTGTCAAAGAAGTCGGTGGCACGATGGAGACGGGATTTTGCGATGTCACGAGCAGCCAAAGCATTTCGGATGCGGTCGACGCCTGCATGAAACGTTATGGACGTATTGATATTCTGGTGAACAACGTCGGGGGCTCAGCGGCAGGTGGCCCAGTTGAGATGGCCGAAGATGTGTGGGATTCGCAAGTCGACACAAACTTAAAAAGTGTGTTTCTAACCTGCAAGTACGTCTTGCCGATTATGGAAAAACAAGGCTCAGGCGCGATTGTGAATCTGGCCTCGACCTCAGGGATTCGCTGGACGGGTTCTGCTCAAGTCGCGTATGCGGCAACCAAGGCGGGGGTGATTCAACTTTCGCGCGTGGTCGCCGTGCAATACGCAAAGAAAGGCATTCGCGTCAACACGATCATCCCAGGTCAACTGCATACACCGCTAGTTGAAAGCCGGCTCGCCGGCCAACGTGCGGGCGGTGATGTGGCAAAGCTACTTGAGCAACGTCAGGCGCGCATCCCTCTTCCCTTTATGGGAGACGGACGCGATACGGCTAATGCTGCCGTATTCTTGGCCTCGGATGAAGCGCGGTTTGTGACGGGAACCGAGATCGTGGTGGATGGCGGTATGTCCGTACGCTGCGGCTAGACACTCATCAAAAAAATAATACTGGAGCACTTCAAATGACGCACACAACAAAAACTTCGTTTATACGTCGCGGCTTACTAGCAGCGGCGCTTCTCGCTGCATCAGTAGGCGCGATACCCGCACACGCACAGGGCAGCGGAAAATCCGTGCGCTTAATTGTGGCCTTCCCGCCCGGCGGTCCCGTTGATTTTGTCGCACGTAGCCTGAGCGAAGCGCTGGGCAAAGAACTTGGTGCGACGGTTGTCATTGAAAACAAGGCCGGTGGCAACGGCATCATTGCCGCCGAATACGTCATCAAGTCACCGACAGATGGCAGTGTGCTGTGGCTAAGTAGCGTCGGTGCGGTGGCAATCAACCCTGGTCTCTACAAAAATCTTCCCTACAACCCGGTGACTGACCTGACCGCTATCTCGGTGGTGTCACGAAACGACGAGTTGTTGGTGGTCAACCCCAAGAACCCCGCAACAGGCCCTGCCGACTTTATAGAGAATGCAAAGAAACAACGCACATCCTTGGCCTCTTCCGGCCGCGGCAGTGTGCCCCATTTGGCGGGCGAACTGTTAGCCGATGCGACTAAGGCACAGTTGGTGGACGTGCCTTACAAGGGCGCAGCACCTGCGATCACCGATGTGATGGCAGGACACGTGGATGGTTTCTTTGGTGATGTACCAGGACTGATTGGCCACGTACGTGCGGGTCGTTTAAAACCGATCGCGATGGCTGCTGAAAAGCGCCACCCGCTGTTGCCTGACGTGAAGACCTTCAAAGAGATTGGCATTGAAGGCGTGGACTCTGACAACTGGTATGCGCTGTTCGGTCCTAAAGGTATGTCAGCCGAGGACACCAACCGCGTGAGTCAGGCGCTCAAGCGTGCACTCGATACGCCTGCGGTCAAAGAGCGCCTGTTGAACTCAGGCACGCTGCCTGCGCCCTCAACGCCGGCAGAGTTGCAGGCACTGCTGAAAAAAGATATTGCAAAATGGGGCCGCGTTATCCGCGAAAAAAATATTACGGCGGATTAAGCACTCATCATATCCAGACATGTCCGCGCAATCACTTTGGTTGCGCGGCGCAAATCTTCAAGCTCTAGGCGCTCATCCGGCTGCTTGGCACGGCTCTCTTCCACAGTGCGTGGGCCTGCACCATACAAGACCACTGGAATCCCTGCTTCGCAATACAAACGAGCATCAGCATAAAGCGGTGTGCCGCAAGCGGGGATCGCTTCACCAAACTCTTCTTTTGCGTGCTTCTGCAAGGCGCTAACAAGTTCTGTGCTACCGGGTAGCGGCTTTAACGCACGGGCCAACAAAATGCGCTTGGTCTCGGCAGTAATGCCGGGGATTTGTTTCCACACGGCATCGATCGCATCGCGGATACTTTGCTCGACTTGCGCAGGATCCTCTTCTGGAATCATGCGACGATCAAGCTTGAGCACGACCTTACCGGGGATCACGTTGGTGTTGGTGCCACCCGCAATCAAACCAATATTCAAATACGGATGATTGATACCAGGGACCGTACTTTTGATCGACTTGTAGGTCTCGTTTAAGCCATACAACGCGTTCATGATTTTGACTGCGGCTTGCAAAGCATCCACACCAGAGGTTGGCACAGCCGCATGACCCATCTTGCCATTGACCGTCACTTCAAATTGCAAGCAACCGTTGTGGGCCGTAATGATTTGATAGCTAAACCCTGCAGCAATGGCCAGATCAGGCTTAGTGAGTTTATTCTTGAGCAACCAGCCTGGGCCGAGTTCGCCACCAAACTCTTCGTCATACGTAAACTGCAATTCGATACGACCTTTCAGGTCTGCACCGAGCGACTCCAGCGCACGCACAGCAAAGATGTAGGTTGAAAAATCACACTTACTCACCGCCGCAGCACGGCCGTAGATACGACCATCATGAATCTCAGCACCATAGGGTGGATAGGTCCAGCCCTCACCCGGGGGAACCACATCGCCGTGTGCATTCAAGGCTAAGGTCTTACCACCCTGCCCATACTGACGCTTGATAATCAAGTTCGTGATCGACTCGAGGCCTGCTTCGCGCACAATGGCCTCAGGCACAGCATGGGGCTCTGCTTGCATTCCGTAGGCTTTGACGAGCTCCGCCACATGCAAGGCATGCGGAGTGTTGTTACCAGGCGGTGTATCGGTTGGGACTTGAATCACTTTCTGCAGGAATTTCACCTGCTCATCAAAGTGTGCATCGATCCATTGATCGAGTTTGGCATACAGCTGAGTCTTGTTGGGTGTCGTCATGATTAGTTGATTTCGTCGAGCAAAGCGATAAAGGCTTGGGTGGCAAGTTCCGCATCTTCTGCGGTAATGATTTCTAAGGGGTTATGACTAATCCCACGATTACCACCGCGCACAAACAACATCGCCTGCGGCATGATGGTGTGGATTTTCATGGCATCGTGACCGGCGCCGCTATTGAGCTTAAAAAGGGGCTGTCCAATTTTTGTGACAGCACGCTCCCAGCGGGCCTGCCAAGCAGGATCCGACGGCGCTGCACTCGCACGCATCACTTCGTTGTATTCAAACTTCACACCGCGACGCTTGGCGATTTGCTTGGCGGCTGTCACGATATCGTTGACCAAACCATCGCGTTGCGCATCGGTCGGTCCACGCATGTCTAAGGTGAAGACGCATTCGCCAGGGATCACATTGATCGAGCCGCCGGGCACTTGCATCTGGCCAACGGTGGCTACGCTCCCCTCTTGGGCTTTGGCGCGGTGTTCTGCCATCAAGCTGATTTCGGCCGCAGCCAGCAAGGCGTCTTCGCGCATCGACATGGGTGTTGTGCCAGCATGGGCGGCAGTACCAATAATTCGGCATGTTGCGCGCACACCGGCGTTAATCGAGGTGACGATACCGAGCGGCAATTTTTTCTCGCACAGCACGGGGCCTTGCTCGATATGAACTTCTACAAAACCGAGATATTTTTTTGGATCACGGGTGAGCGCCTTTATCGACTCCAGGGTGCCAGGCAGGCCCGCATCAATCATGGCTTGACGCATCGACACACCGTTGGCGTCGACTTGATCGAGCCAAGTCGCATCAAAACTACCGGTCAGCGCACCGGACGACAAGAAGGTCGCACGATAGCGCTGGCCTTCTTCTTCAGAGAACCCGATGACTTCAATGCCATAGGGCAAACGCTTTTTCTGTTTGGCGAGTACGCCCACCACAGCGATCGGCACCAAAATGCCAAGCCGCCCGTCATACTTGCCGCCATTGCGAACCGTGTCGAAATGCGAGCCCGTCATTAACGCAGGGGCCGCCGCATCCGCGCCGTGATAGCGACCGACGACGTTACCCACTGCATCGGTCAAGACCTCGTCAAATCCCGCCTCCTGCATCAGCTGCGTAACCGCCTGCGCGGTCTGTAAATGCGCAGGAGTCAGGTAGGTCACCGTGAGCTGGCCTTTTTCAGCCCACGCGGGCTCGCTGAACGCAGCAATGCGCTCAGACCATTCCATAATCTGCTGGCCGTGGGAGGTGTGACTTGCCATGTCGGGGATGTCCGTGGTTGTACAAACGGGATACAAAAACTAACGATCCGTTAGTGTACCGGACAAGGTGAGGACACGACCCCACCCTTTGAGGACTTTTTGATTATTTGCCAAGCCACTTAATCTCGTAGCGTGATCACAACCGGTTGGTGATCAGAGGCTTGCGTCTGTTGATCCACCACGAGCTCTTGCACGCGCTTACCCAGAGAGGGACTAACAAAAAAGAAGTCGCAACCGACAGGTTCGGGGCCATAGGTTCTGTCAAAAATTCTAAATGTCGCCGGGTACGGTTTGCCAGGGTGCAGGAGATCCCAGGAATTCACCCAAGCAGCTGACTGCCCTGACTCAATAATGGATGCATGCTCGGGGCTGTCGTATTCAAAATTAAAGTCGCCACAGAGTAAGGCATCCATGGTGTGGGGCTTGAGCTCGTAAGGCGAACCGGGTTGCGGCTTGGGCTGTTGCGCCGCAAGCGCGCACGACTGCGAGTGGAGCTCTCTTAGGGTCCTCGCCTGGGCATGCCGCGCCGCCTCGTTGTAGTACTCAAGATGGGTGGTCATCAGGCGCACAGGTCCCCAGGGGGCTTGCAGCGTGCAGTCCAAAGCGATGCGGGGCATGCTGGGGGTGGGCTCGGACGAAGCAGCCGTCGGATGCGGGAGCGCAAAGTGTTGAATCTGTCGAATCGGTACGCGCGAGGCAATCACGTTACCGAACTGCCGACGAAAGCCGCCGCAAGGCGATAGCTCATCCACGGCTGGGCTAAACACAACCTCGAAACCTGGCAAGAGTGCGCGCAAGGCCTTGATCTGATCAGGCTCGGTCTCACCGGTTAACGCACGATAGTTGACAGCCACCTCTTGCATACAGATCGCATCAAAATCCGCCATACCGCGCGCATGCTCAATGACGCGTTTGATATCGACGACTTCATCTAGGCCTTTAAACCACTGCACGTTCCAAGTCAGAATTTTCACTTGATGCCTGCTCGCATAAAAGATTGGACAAACTGCCGCTGGAACAACAAGAAGCCAATAAGTAAAGGACCGGAGGTCAGCAAGGTCGCCGCGGTAATGATGGACCAGTCAATCCCTTGATCACTCGACGAGAACACCTGTAGACCAACCGTGAGCGGACGTGACTCGACAGAGTTACTGACAATCAACGGCCATAAGAAATTATTCCAGTGGTGGCTCACCGACACAAGCGAAAACGCCAGATAGACGGGCTTTGCGAGCGGGATGTAGACGTAGCGCAGAATCTGCATGGTCGACGCCCCCTCCATCGCGGCGGCCTCTACCAGTTCCTTGGGGATAGTCTTAAAAGTCTGGCGCAATAAAAAGATTGCAAAGGCCGACGCAAAGTACGGCAAGCCGATGCCAAACAAGGTATCGACCAAACCTAGATGGCTGAGCGTTTGATAATTACGTACTAGTAGAATCTCTGGCATCACCATCAGCTGCACGAGCACTAACGAAAACAATACATTCTTGCCAAAGAACTCAAAGCGGGCGAACGCGTAGGCTGCAAGCGTACACAGCACGAGCTGCATCCCGAGAATGGTTGCGACCAACAGCGTTGTGTTTAAGAAGTAGCGCGCGAAAGGCGCGGCATCCCAGGCAGCTTTAAAGTTATCAAGTGTCAGTGGTGCGGTCAGCGATAACTTGGTCGCGAACTCTGAAGGATGAATAGCGGCCCAAAAGGCATAGAGCAGCGGCATGATCCACAGCAAGGCCAGACACCAGGCACCGATGGTAGAGAGCAGCGAGGCTTGTCCGCCTAAGCTTCCTGAGCGAACTACGCGCGCGCTGCGGTTAAGAGCCGTACTCATCGGTAGTGCGTCCTGCGATCAAGCACAAAGAACTGGAACAAACCGATCAGCGCTAACAAGGCTAACAAGACGGCCGTGAGTGCCGAGGCATAGCCCTGATCCCAAAACTTAAAACCGACTTCATACAAATAGAACAGCAACAAAGACGAGGCGTTATCGGGCCCGCCCTTGGTCATCACAATGATGTGATCCACCATACGGAAGGCGTTGATCAGCGCATTGACCAACACAAAGATGGTGGTTGGCATCAGCAGCGGCCATTGCACACGCCGAAAGAAGTACCAGGCACTCGCTCCCTCGATCTGCGCCGCCTCTTTATAACTAGGGCTTAGCGTCTGCAGGGCAGCAAGATAAAAAATCATAAAGAAACCGGCCTCTTTCCAGATCGCCACGACGATCACGGAACCAAGCACTAAATTAGGATCGCCCAGCCAGTTCTGCCCATGCCCACCAAAGAGCTGAATGACTTGGTTGATGAGGCCGTAGCCAGGCGTGTAGAAAAAAATCCAGATGTTCGCAACAGCGATCATCGGCAAGACCGTTGGCAAAAAATACGACAAGCGTAAAAACTGCCGGCCCGCGATCTTGTCATTGACCCATAACGCCATCCCGATCGACAAGGCAATCGAGACGGGGATGGTGACCACAGCAAACCAAAAATTATTACGCAACGACTTCCAGAAGGTGGGGTCGTCGATCATGACGGCGTAGTTGTCTAGCCCAACAAAGACTGCGGCACGTCCAGCACGCGGCGTCGACATCAAACTGTCGATAAGCGTGCCCACGGCCGGATAGTGCGTGAAACCCACCAAAAACACAAAAGCGGGCAACAGCAATAAATAGGCCTGGACGTGACGCAATCCTAACTGCATTTACTTATAACCACGCAATAAACGATTGGCTTCGGCCTGCGCATCCTTCATGGCCTGTTCAGGCGTCTTGGCACCAGTCAAAGCTGCCTGCAAGCCGTCGTTCAGTGCCTTGGTCACGCGCTGGTTGTCATGGGTCGACAATTCAGCGACAGCGTGTGGCAACTGATCACGCGCAACCAGTGCGGGTGGGAAGTCTGCAGCGTACTTTTTAAGTGCAGGCGTTTCGTAGGCAGCGGGCGAAACAGCCACGTAACCAGTGTCGATACTCCACTGCGCAGCGCGCTCAGGTTGGGTCAGCCACTGGGCAAACTTGTAAGCACCCGTTTGCTCGGCGACGGTGGCCTTCTTAAAGATAAAGAAGTTACCGCCACCTGTTGGCGAACCGCGACGCTCACCGGCTGGCAACATGGCTACGCCGAAATCAAATTTGGCGTTGCTGCGAATGTTGGTCAGGTTACCCGTTGTGGTCCAGATCATGGCGGCCTTACGTTCCATGAAGTCGCGTGGCGTGGTGCCCCACTCTACAACACCCGGTGGGTGGATGCCGTGCTTACGCGACAGGTCAACCCAATACTGCAAAGCGCTCACGACTTTGGGGTCGTCATACTTCACAGCATTACCTGCAGCATTAGCCAAAATGCCGCCGTTCTGTGTGCTGAAACCCTGGAACAACCAGTAAGGGAAACCGCTCGAAGGTACTTGTATGCCCCACTGCGTGACTTTGCCACTCGCATCTTTCTTGGTCAGCTTCTGACCCATGCTGATGGTTTCGGCCCAGGTTTGTGGCGGCTTGTTTGGATCCAGGCCAGCTTCTTTGAAAAGCTCTTTGTTCCAATACAGGACAACGGTTGAACGTTGGAAAGGCACACCCCAGGTTTTGTTGTCGAACTGACCGTTCAACAAGAAGGCTGGAAAAAAGCTTTTGAGCCAGGCACGATCGGCGTCAGTTTTGACGAAATCATCGATCGGCGCAATAGCACCCTCGTCAGCCAAGGTAAACGTATCGGTCGACAACAGAATCGCGGAGGTGGGCGGCTTACCTGCTTTATGTGCCGTCAACACTTTAACGATCGTCTCTTGATATGTACCGGAATAAACCGGTGTGACGTTATAGCTGGGGTTCTCTTTATTAAACTGCGACGCATAGCCGTCAATGATCTTTGTAATCGGACCACCCACAGCTATCGGGAAATAAAACGACACTTCAGTCTTCTGCGCAAACGCAGCAGCACTCATACACAGACCTGCTGCAACGGCTGCAGCGCGTATCCACGTTTTCTTCATAACGATCTCCTTAGCGTTCAATTAACAATACGTAAGCCATCCTGACCAAACCAGTGCAGGCTTGCCTCTTCCCAACCCAACTGAATCTCACCATGCACTTGCTGTGCGTGTTTACCTTCGGCGCGCACGACAATCAATTGCTGCCCTGCTTTAGCGTGCAGCATTAAATCTGCACCCGTAAACTCTGTGTGGTCCACAGGCAGCCTGTACTGACCACCCAAACGCACATCCTCAGGACGAATCCCGACATGAGTTGCCCCGACGGGTGCGTTTAACGAAATCTCTGTACCGGCGATCTTGCCCTGAGCAAGCTCTAACATATTCATCCGTGCACTGCCAATAAACTGTGCCGCAAAGCGCGTGGCAGGTTTTTGATAAATGTCGGTCGGCGTAGCGACCTGTTCAATACGACCATCGCGTAGCAACACCACGCGATCCGCCATACTCATTGCTTCGGTCTGATCGTGGGTGACATAGACCACAGAGAGCCCAAGTTTTTGTTGCAAAGCGCGTAACTCGTGACGCATCTCTTGACGTAACTGAGCATCCAAGTTGGATAACGGCTCATCCATCAAACAGAGTTTGCTGTCTGCAACCAGGGCGCGCGCCAACGCAACCCGTTGCTGCTGACCACCCGAGAGCTCACCCGGTTTGCGTGCTTGCAAATGACTCAGGCTTAACAAATCCAGCGTACGCGCGAGGCGTGATGCGATATCCTGACTACTGACACGACGAATCTTCAGGCCAAAGACAACGTTCTCGGCGACAGACAAATGAGGAAATAGCGCATAGTTCTGAAACACCATGGACACGCCGCGTTGCGCAGGTGCCGCCTCCGTGACATCGCGGTCGAAAATCTTGATGCGTCCCGACGACGGAGTTTCTAAACCCGCGATCAAACGCAAGGTGGTGGTTTTTCCACAACCGGAGGGCCCGAGCAAGACAGAAAACTCGCCTTGCTCAAGCGACAAGTCACTTGGGTACAAGGCGGCGGTTGCCCCCCAGTTTTTTCCTACCTGATCAAACCGAACCGCTGTCATAGTTGAAAATCGCTCTGTTGACTGACTCGCATTGCGTTCAATGTTAGTCTAAGTCTTGAACATTCTTTCTAGCGTATCAACGTTAAATGACATTTATGTTGCAACGCAAAACGGTGATACATTGACCATTACACACTAAGACACCCTCTGATAAAGATTGCTTGTGGCGTCAAACAGGAACTCGCGTTGAACCAAGTCTCTCAAAAAACACGCGTCTGGGATTTACCCACCCGGCTCTTTCATTGGCTGCTCGTGGTGTGCGTGGTCGGTGCCCTCGTGACCGTTAAGCTTGGCGGCAACTGGATGCAATGGCACTTGAATTTTGGCATTGCGACACTTGCCCTGCTGGTGTTCCGTGTCGTGTGGGGCCTGATCGGTCCGCGCTACGCTCGGTTCAACTCTTTTTTGCCGAGTATCCGCGCCGCTTGGAGTCATCTGCGCCCCACCTCGACCACACACACGCGACAAGCTGGACACAACCCGTTGGGTGCGTGGTCGGTCTACGCGATGCTTATGCTGTTACTCGTGCAAACGAGCACTGGGCTATTTGTCAGCGACGACATCATGTATCAAGGCCCGCTATCAGTCTTGGTTAGCAACGACATGGTGTCGCGACTCACGAGCGTGCACAAACTGGGCGAGTGGGTAATTTTCGCGATGCTTGGTCTGCATGTTGTTGCCATCGGGGTCTATCGTTTCAAAGGTCACGGACTAGTCGGACCGATGATCCATGGCGACGTAAACACCCAGCAATTGCTGGCGAACACCGCCCCCGCACAAGACGATTGGCGTGTGCGTACCGGCGCGTTGATTCTGGCCTCACTTTTAGCATGGCTTGCTTGGTGGTTATCGACCGCACAATTTGGTGGGATCTTGAGCTAAACAGATCCACTCAGATAGAGGGAACTCTTTTTGCTAAGATCGGTCTGAAAAAAAATACGTTGGCACAACGGGCCAAACAGAACAATTCATCACAAAATATGTGGGGACAATTTTTATGCCAAGCTTAAACAATGCGAACTGCCGAATTTACTGGCGGACAGACGGTAACCCTGAGCTACCGGCCTTGGTATTGAGTAACTCGCTTGGTACGGATCACACGTTGTGGGATCCAATTCTGGATGAGTTGCTGAAAAATTTTTATGTGGTGCGCTACGACACACGCGGCCACGGCGGATCAGACGCGCCAGCAGGCGACTACACGCTAAATGAACTAACGGACGATGTGCAAGCAGTGATTGCGGCAGCACGACTCACAAAATACGACTTCTGCGGAATCTCTTTGGGCGGCATGACGGGGATGGAACTCGCGGCGCGCCGGCCAACCGGCTTGCGCCGTCTGATTTTGAGCAACACGGGTGCCGAGTTTCCTGCAGGCACCTGGGATCAGCGCATCACGGCAATCAAGCAAGGTGGGATGGCTGCCGTCGTTGACGGTATTCTCGGTCGATTCTTTACACCGGAGTTTGTCGCGAAAAATTCAATTGGACTTCAACGTGTGCGCAACACGGTACTGACGGGTGCACCGCAAGGCTACATCGGCTGTTGCTCGGCGATCCGTGACATGGACCTCTACCCGCGTCTGAGTCAAATCCAAGCACCCACCTTGGTGATCGTTGGGGACTTTGATCAGTCCACACCGCTGGCGCGCGGCCAAGCCTTGGTCGAGCGTATCAAGGGTGCCAAGCTCGTGACACTGCCCTGTGCACACATACCGCCAACGGAAATTCCTGAACAGTATGTGCAAACGGTCATGCCGTTTTTACTCAGCTAGAAATTCGCTCAAGCCAAATAAAAACCCCGCCGCTCAGCGTTGAACGGCGGGGTCTTTAATTCAGCTCTAATCGAAAGAATTATTTTTTAGCGCGATAAGAATCGTGACAGGCCTTGCAACTTGCACCGACGTCACCCGCTGCAGAGCGCAGTTTATTCAAATCACCTGAATCCGCTGCAGTCGACAATTGCACGACAGCCGCTTCGAACTTTTGCTGTGCAGCTTTAAAACCCGCTGCGTCAGACCAGATTTCAGACTTGGCGCTGCTTGTCCCCTGTGTGCCTGCAACAAACGCTGTCCAGGGCAAGGTCGACAGGGTTTGAATCACAGCGACGTTCGCCTTCACCGCTGCCGCGTCAAAGGCCACTTGGCCCTTGAGCACAGGCTGCAGTCGGCTCATGTGTGTCCCCAATAGGGATAAGGCAGACTGTCGATACTTAATCGCATCTTCGGGCTTGGCGAATTGTGCGTGCGCCGAGCTCATCCAAAGCGGTGCACAGACTACTGTTGCTGCCAATACGAGCGATAGTTTTTTCATCTTGCGACTCCGAAATGGAAGATAGCGTTAGGGAAAACTTATTTAAGGTACAAGGGCCAATTTCTGTGCCAAGCCAATATAGGTGCGGGGTGTCATCGCAAGCATACGAGCCTTTGCGTCGGCAGGCAACGCCAGGCCATTGATAAATTCTCGCAAAGCCTCTTGGGTAATACCCTTACCGCGGGTCAACGCCTTCAGTTGCTCATAGGGTTGTGGCAAGCCGTAACGGCGCATCACCGTCTGGATGGGTTCGGCCAAGATTTCCCAACAGTTATCTAGGTCTGCATCCATAGCGGCCGCATTGACCTCGAGCTTGCCTAGACCGCGTAGGCACGCGTCGTAGGACACCAGGCAATAACCAAGTGCCACACCGAGGTTGCGCAGAACGGTGGAGTCCGTTAGATCCCGCTGCCAGCGCGAGATCGGCAGCTTCTCCGACAAATGGCGCAGCATTGCGTTGGCTAAGCCGAGGTTGCCCTCTGAGTTCTCAAAATCAATCGGATTGACTTTATGCGGCATGGTCGACGACCCTACTTCGCCGTCTTTCAGGCGCTGCTTGAAATATCCCAACGCAATGTAGCCCCAGATGTCGCGATTCAAATCAATCAGAATCGTATTGGTGCGCGCAATCGCATCAAACAATGCGGCCATCCAGTCGTGCGGTTCAATCTGAATCGTGTGAGGATTTTGCTTGAGACCTAATTGCTTCAAGACACGGCCGCTGAACGCGGGCCAATCGATTTCGGGATAGGCGGACACATGTGCGTTGTAGTTACCTGTCGCGCCGTTCATTTTTGCGAGCGGCACCACAGCTTGTATGTTTTCGATCGCATCACGCAACCGTGCTGCGACGTTGGCGAACTCTTTGCCCAAGGTAGTGGGCGTAGCGGGCTGTCCGTGGGTGCGCGAAAGCATAGGCTGCGCAGCCTGCGTCTTCGCGATATGTTGCACGGCGGCGTGCACTTTTTGAAGCTGCGGCAATACGACTGTGTCCCGTGCACGTCCGAGCATCAGGGCATGCGAGGTGTTGTTGATGTCTTCAGAAGTGCACGCAAAATGGATGAATTCCCCCGCCCGCTCGAGCTCGGCATCGCCCGCGACCTTCTCTTTTAGCCAATACTCAACGGCTTTGACGTCATGATTGGTAGTTTTTTCAATATCCTTAATTCGCTCGGCATCGGCTTCTGAGAAACTCGACACCAGGCTCAACAGCTTGGCGCGCGCGCCGGAGCTAAAGGCCGGCAGCTCGGGCAACCCTGCTTCGGACAAGCCAAGCAACCAAGCAATTTCCACCTCTACGCGGTGCGCCATAAAGCCCGCTTCGGACAGTAGGGGCCGCAGTCCGTCGCAACGCGAGGCATAGCGCCCGTCAAGCGGCGATACTGCATTAAGCGAGCTCAAGGATAGATTAGTTTTCATGGGTGGGTTTACGACAAAAAAACAACACAATGGATGCGAAGAAGTTTATCACTCCCGTGCATCTACCTAGGAAGCACGCCTTGCAGATACACTATACGGCGTATACAAGCTGTTTGGGGTTAAGTCCCCACACAGCCCCTCAGATAATCTTTGCCTAATCGTTTACATGAAACTTATTGCATCCCTCACAAGTCCCTACGTTCGCAAAGTACGCATTGTGATGGCTGAGAAAAAGCTCGACTACGAGTTGCAATTAGAAAACGTCTGGGCCGCCGACACCAAAGCTTCTCAGTACAACCCGCTGGGCAAGGTTCCCTGCCTGATCACCGACGACAACACGCGTTTGTACGATTCGCGGGTGATTGTGGAGTACTTAGACACACTGTCCCCAGTGAGTCATATGATCCCTAAAACTGGGCGTGAACGCGCGATCGTCAAATGCTGGGAGGCCCTAGCCGACGGCACGCTAGATGCCGCGATCATCATTGTGAAAGAACTTCAACGCCCAGTCGAACAGCAAAGCAAAGAATGGATTGACCGCCAGTACGGCAAAATTCACGCTTCCTTAGCGGCCATGGAAAATGATCTGGGTACGCAATCGCACTGCATCGGTGTTGGCTACAGTCTTGCAGACGTGGCCGTTGGCGTGATCCTGGGGTACCTGGATTTCCGCTTCCCACAAATCGCGTGGCGAAACAGTGCACCCAACCTTAGCCGTCTGTATGCCAAATTAGCACTACGTCAGAGCTTTATCGATACCGTCCCTGTCGTCAGCTAGCCGGTGATCTGACAGCCTAGCCTGGCGCTAGCTGGCAATGATCCCACCCCCCAAACATACATCACCGTCGTACAACACCGCCGACTGGCCTGGTGTAATGGCCCATTGTGGCTCGGTAAAGTGCAGTCCAAAGCCGTCTTGCGCTGCACTCTCTAGCTTGCAAGACGCATCCGCTTGGCGATACCGGGTCTTGGCCGCATAAGAACCCGCCTCAGGTGCGATGCCCGACACCCAGCTCGCCTGATCCGCAAGCAGTGCGTTAGATAACAGCCAGGGGTGCTCGTGGCCTTCGACGACATATAGCGTATTGTTCTCTAAATCTTTACGTGCGGCATACCAGACTGGGCCCGTGCCATCCGCGTGTTGGTGCCCTTTGACGCCACCAATGCCCAAAC
Organism: uncultured beta proteobacterium; assembly: GCA_903958565.1. Lineage (GTDB taxonomy): Bacteria > Pseudomonadota > Gammaproteobacteria > Burkholderiales > Burkholderiaceae_B > Zwartia. The sequence continues at coordinate 1,698 of CAJBTJ010000215.1, read as the reverse complement.
CCTTACGCTGACCTAAGGTGTAAAAAGACAAACCATGATGCAATCCCACTTGCTTACCGGTTTCAGTCAGGATAGGCCCGGGTTTAGAGGGTAAATAGCGATTCAAAAATTCACGGAACGGGCGCTCGCCAATAAAACAAATACCGGTGGAGTCTTTCTTCGCCGCATTCGATAGTTTGAGTTCATGCGCAATGCGTCGCACCTCGCTTTTGGGAATCTCGCCTAAAGGAAAGAGCGTGCGTGACAGCTGCGACTGATTTAAACGATGCAAGAAATAGCTCTGGTCTTTGGTGTGATCCAGTGCCTTAAGCAACTCAAAGCGCGAGCCTGTCGCACCCTCGACCGCCCGCACGCGCGCGTAGTGGCCCGTTGCGATGTGATCTGCTCCAAGCGACATCGCGTGATCCAAGAACGCCTTGAACTTGATCTCGGCATTGCAAAGCACGTCAGGGTTGGGGGTACGACCTGCTGAATATTCACGCAGAAAATCTGCAAATACGCGATCTTTATACTCCGCCGCAAAATTCACAGCCTCAATGTCTACACCCACAACATCGGCCACGCTCACGGCATCCAACCAATCCTGACGGGTAGAACAATATTCTGAGTCATCGTCGTCTTCCCAGTTTTTCATGAAGAGACCCACGACCTCGTAACCCTGCTCTTTGAGCAGCCAAGCCGTTACCGACGAGTCAACGCCGCCGGACATGCCGACAACGACGCGTTTTTTTGCGTTGAACTGCTTACTTGGGGATGAATCAGTCATATTGGTTGAAATTGTAGTCGGGATCGGAGAAAGTGCTCTCGGGTCAAGCCGCGTCTCATGGTGTATAAATCAGGGATTCAATTTTTTCTATTTGGAGAAGTCTATGCGCATTGGGATTCCGCGCGAGACACGCGATGGCGAGACCCGGGTTGCCGCCACCCCTGAAACCGTCAAAAAATACGTCGCCGCCGGCCACCAGGTGCTGGTCGAACACGATGCGGGACTTGCCGCCCACTTTAGCGATGCAGCCTACGAGCAAGCGGGGGCTCAACTGACGGATGCCGCGCAAGCGCTGTCGGCTACGCTGCTTCTAAAGGTTCGTGCGCCCGACCATGCAGAACTTGGAAAAATCCAACGCGGCACAGCGATTGTTGGCATGCTCGATCCGTTTGATGAAGCTGGACTTGACGCGATGGCGCAAGCTGGTCTCACTGCTTTTGCACTCGAAGCCGCCCCGCGTACAACGCGTGCGCAAAGCCTGGACGTCTTGTCATCCCAAGCAAACTTAGCGGGTTATAAGGCCGTGTTGCTTGGCGCTCATTACTACGGCCGCATGTTCCCCATGATGATGACGGCAGCCGGCACGATCAAAGCCGCACGCGTCGTGATCTTAGGCACCGGCGTGGCAGGTCTGCAAGCGATCGCCACCGCGAAACGTTTAGGCGCCGTCGTCGAAGCATCGGATGTGCGTCCTGCTGCGAAAGAGCAAGTTGAATCGCTTGGTGCAAAGTTTATTGACGTGCCGTTTGAAACTGATGAAGAACGTGAGATCGCGCAAGGCGTGGGTGGCTACGCACGCCCCATGCCTGCGAGCTGGATGGCACGACAGGCCGTCTTGGTCTCAGAACGCTGCAAGCAAGCAGACCTCGTGATTTCGACTGCCTTGATTCCTGGTCGTCCCGCACCAACTTTGATCTCAGCCGAGACGGTGC
>CAJBTJ010000214.1 GCA_903958565.1 uncultured beta proteobacterium | reverse complement strand
ATTCGATATAGACCTGGGCCCTGCGCCGGTCGAGCTGCGCGATCACTTTCATTAAATCTTTAAAAACGGGTTCGGTCGCCGTAATAATCAGTGAGTTTGTATTGGGATCGGCCTGAATAGTGCCTCCGGTCGAAGGACTGCTGCTGCTGGTCAACGCAGTGGATGCCGCAGCCGACATCCCGGCTCCAAGAGGATTGAGCCCGCCCCCGACACCGCCGCCAAGGTTTATTGGAGATGTGCCACCCTGAATAGGGTTCATTGGCGCTTGCGCGCTAAGATTGGCGTTGCCTTGAACGTTTGTACTGGTCGAATCAGTCGAAGAACTATCCGCCGCCACAAGTGCCCGCAAGGTAATCGCTAATTGGGACGCCTCTGCATTTTTCAAAGGCACCACATACACACTACCTACATTCTTTGAGGTATCGAGCGTAGCGACAAGCCTTCGAATTTGTGCCAACCGCTCGGTATTGCCACTGCGAACGATCAATGAATTTGTCCTAGGATCTGCCAGAACGGTGGGTTTCGAAATAGGATCACCACCCTGAGGGACACTGGTTTCGAGCGCTCGATTGACAAGGGAAGCCACTTTGTTCGCTTGCGCATTTTTTAATGCAATTGTTTCCACTTTGGTCGCCGAGGGGTTATCGACGCTTTGAATAATTTTTTCAATTCGCTCGAGGTTGCTGGCGTAATCGGTCACAATAATTGAGTTATTACCAGGCAAAGCGTTGATCGTATTGCTAGGCGCGATCAGAGGCCTGAGTATATTGACCACATTGGCCACTGATGCAAAATTTAAATGAAATATGCGGGTAATAATTTGATCGCCCGTGACATCTGTCCTTGACGTATAAGTCTGTGAGGATTGTAATTTTGCATCCGCCTCTGTCACAACACGGTAGCCACCGGCAGTATTCACTAGCGCAAAGCCGTTCATTCGCAAGGCTGTTGACAAGCTGTCTAACGCTTGATCGGGCGTAAGCGGCCGACTACTATTTAAAGAGATCTTGCCTCGAACCTTTGGGTCAACCACAATCGAACGATTAGTGGCTCGAGCAACGGTTGAAATGACAGCCTCAACATCAGCATTATTAAACGATAGGTTGATACCATTGCTTTGCGCAAAACAGTTTTGTTGCACAAAGACGATAAACGCTAGCGTTACGGTATTTTTAAAAAAACGAAACATAATGAGCCTTAAATTTTAAAGCGGTAAGCAGCGCCGTCTTTGTTACCAATTATTGAGAGCAAGCCAATTAAGGAGTCAAAAGATTCTGGTGAAGCCGTTGCCTCCCCATGCAATGACAATCGGCCCTTATCAATCGTTCCCTTTGCCGTTAGTAGCAACGGTCCATTGATTGTCGAAAAATCCAACTGCAACTCTTGAGCAATTTGAAACGTCAATGCATAACTGCCGAGTGGTTTAACCGGGCTGATAGGGCTCGTTAAGTTTAAAAAATGAACCTCGACAAGACCTTTACGCGAAGAATCCCAAATGAGATCGTCCCATCGAATCACTAATTTTCCCCGGAGATGTAGAGAGCGAAATACACCACCCGCAACCTCAAGCAGATTAGCCGGTAGCTCGATTTGATTACTGGCCAACGTGATTGTGCTGGGCTGAACAGTTAACTCAACGGGTCGTATCGTGTTGACATACTGAATCACCCATGTGCACTTAACATCAAATACTGAGCACTGAGTTGTCCATGAAAATCTGTCAGTGCCAGCCCCCGGAGCCTGACACGTCTCTGAAGTACCTAATTTAATATCCGAAAAACCCAGCTGTGCACTCCCCTTCCACAGAGTCCCTTCGGGCTGGAGAACTGCCAATTGACAATTTGTCAATTTTGTAACGCTTGTACTCAGCCAGCGTATCGGAAAAAAAGCGATCACTAAAATTAGTATGCTCGCCAAGAGAACGATTCGGCTCGGCCACCCAAAATGGAACGAATGGCGCTCAAATTGAATCTTCATCGCACTTGCACCAAGGTTGCGCTCAGTTGAATCACGCCTACACGATCAATTTTTTTGATGACGACATCGCTCGCGTACAACCCACTATTCTTTCGAAAATCCACCACGAGCTCAAGCCATCGACTGAATTCAATCTCATCAATCTTCAGCTCGAGCCGCACCAGGTCTGTCGTCTCAACTCGGTTTAAGGTAAATTTGACTCCTTCAGAAAATAGCTTTTGTTGCAAGACAGACAACTCACTCTCTGACAGACTTTGGGTTCGTACACTCTTATCTTTATAGTTGAGCAGCGTTCGATTGAGCTCTTGAATACTCATTAGTTGAGTTGGGTATCGTTGTAAACGCAGCTCGAGGGTATGCTGAAGCGGCTGAATCAGCAACAACCAACAAACACTCAGCATAAGTAAAACACCAACGCCAATAATGATCTTAGGCGGTAACTGCTTAAAGATGCGCAGAAGATTTTCTTTTATCGCAGGCGATGAGGCAGAATTAGTCATGTGCAAGGCTCGCATAGGGGCTCAACAAAAACCGCGTCGGGCCAAGAGACTGCACCGAGTGGTCTTGCATAATGGCTAAACGCTGGCTTGTCGAAAGAGTCGCCTCCTGCAACTCAAAGATCAACCCTTTTTTTGAATACTCCAAGCCTTTGAGGCCCTCTGGCGAGGCGTTTCTCAGTACGTTTTGCAAAGCCACTAACTGTGGCTCAAAATCGCCGCTGCAAGTCTCAAGATTTCTATGTGCAGCAAGGCAACTGGCGTTGACTAAGCTTGCAAAACTCGGTTGACCATCTGTGCGATCTGTTAAGACTTGACTCGTTGCATTCTGTAGGCGGGCTTCCCACTGACGATCTTGCCATAGCAAGGTCAATATATAACAAAGGTAGCTCGTACAAAGCGTCAGCGCCGCGTATCTTGTCCATCGCAGGGGAGCTTTCCATAAATCTCGCGACAACCAGTGTTGTAGTTCGCTTTGTCGGTCTTTTCTAAAATCATAGTATTCGTCGGGTAGTAAATTAACTGCTTTATAAGATTCCTTGTATGTCGTCACGCCACTAACTAAGAGCTCTGCGGACAGCTCCAGCATTTCCGGCTGATCGCTATATTGTTCAGTGAATAGAACAGGCTCATCCACTGGTTGCGACCAACACACGATATCAGTCGACGATTTTTTTGAAGTGTAGAAATTTGTTGTGTCCTCTTGTTGATAAAAAATAACTGAAGTCGTTTCTGGCAGCAATAGGCTCTCTGAAATCAATTGAAGCTGTTCGCAATTAATCACCGCAAGTTTTTGACTGAGCCACAATAACCAGTCACGATTGATCACGCTTACTAATCTTCGATCGGGAGCTTGATTCAACATCGGAGGAAGCAGCTGAATACTGGTGTCCGAAACTGAAGCCAACAACTCATCTTCCATGAGCATCGGTAAAATCTGAATGATTTTCTTAGAACTGACCGCTGGAACCTTGAGTTCTGTTAATCGAACGTCAATGCCAGGAATAATCGCGAGCACAGAGTCTGCGACTGGCAAAGCGTCTAAATCCAACACTTTTTTAAAATCGGTTTCATTGCTCAGCGTCCAAGAGAAATACAGCTCTTGCGCCGACCAGTCTTCAACATCGTTTGCGACGGGGTGTACAGGGCAACGAATGATGAGACTGGCCATGTCAAATCAACCCCGCGCAACGACAGTGACGCGTTGAATCATTCCAAGATCGCTCGCTTGCAGCCGCTGATTATGGAGGATGTAGGGTCCAGTAAAATCCTTAAACCGCATCCGAAAGGTGACTGAGCTAGGGTTTTGGCTGGTACCACCCGTGGGTAATGCGACCGTGTCACACCAGTATGGCTCTATAGGCTTGCCATTGACCTTGATGATGTACATCGGATTGACGTGAATATGAAACACGTGAGCCAAGTGATTCATGTTGAAAATAGTCCATTCTTCAACCGCATCCAGTATCGCAATTTCATGGAGTGTGTTGGCGGCCTGAATGTCAAAAGGCGCTGCAAGATTTGGCGGTGGTGGGTAGATTGGCGTCCGAGACCGCGATCCGAAGGTTGACGCGATCTTTTCTTGAAGCTGCAACTTGTGATGTTGGTAAGACTTTTCCGCTTGCACGACAAGGGAGCTGAGTACTTCTGCCGTCTGCTCCAACGGACCTGGTGTTTGTTGAGCATTTAACAACGCGTCATTGCCAGTCATCTTAAAAATAATGTTGCGTTTCTTACCGCCGTTATTGGCAAACTCGTCATCCGTAATGGGCGCTAAAAAGTGACTGACCGGCAACGGCGTCTTCGGTGTTGACATGGTGTGTTTAACGTCGACCACGATCACTTTTGCCAAGGTATCCTCTGGCAATACGATTGGATCAGCACCTCCGGAAATCTTTACAGGCAAGCCGCGCAAGTAATAGGTGCCTGGCTTGTCTGCTTGGACCACAACTGAGGCGCGATTACCTGGCGCGAGGTGCAAACCAAGTCCGCTCGTTTTTCTAGCATCGTCATGTTCTACATACGAAGCGCTACCCCAGCCATCCGCTGTGTATTGCTTAAGCACGTGCCCATCTAGACTGAGATTCAGAGAGTTAAACACTTGGGTATTGATCAATCGCCAACGCTGGACTTCGCCAGAACGCATCACGATCGTAGGTTGACGTACACCATTAATCAGTACAGGCTGAGCATCGCTATACTGATCAGCGCGACTTTGTTTCTTTAAGCCTCGACCGGTTGGGTATTGCGTCAACTGAAGAAACTTTTCTAAGCGACCGTCGGCAACACCCATCCCGTCATTAAAGAAGGGATTTAACGCAAAATAAGGTGCCTGAAATAAAAAGATCAGCTCCGTCGCTTGCACCATTTCTGGCAGGTCGTCCACCTCTCCTCTGACCATAATCGCACCCGACATCAAGCTGCCGACTTGCAAGGCACTTGAGCCATGATATTGGGGGTGATAGTAGAACGGACCGGCAGGGTGATTCTTGGGTATGCGGTGGACATACTGGCGAGACTCCCCGTTCGGCAGTACCCCACCGTAATTAGGATCCACTACATAGTCACCATATTCGGGCGGTGTTGTATCCGTATTGATAGCGGGAGAGACATGCAAACCGTGTACATGCAAATTCGTCGTGTTGGGCTTGATGTAATTTGTCGGATCACGAAACGCTCTAAAGGGAGGATTCTCTGGCAATTGGTTCAGCAGCCGAATCCTCAAGGTATCCCCGCCGCGCACCACTAAGGTTGGGCCTGCGTAGCCTGCGCGCTGAGCGTCATAGCCATAGGCACGTAAGGACACGGGATGACGGACATTCGGCCGTACACCAGATAACACAGTGTCAAAATAGGAAGCTGTCAGTGTGACATCCAACAAACCATTTTTTGCTTCAATCAGTGGCGGTTGAACGAAGGTTTGTGTCGGAGTTTTTTGACGCTCAGTCTCGTGCTGCTCACACGCCGTTAAGCTCACCGGTACCACGATACCTGAAGCGATACTCAACCCGTAGCGTAAAAATTGACGCCTGCCGTGTTCTTGTTCGTGACCGTTCGTCATGGTCGCATCAGCCATTTTCCCAGAAGGGAAAAGGCATCAGTTGTTGTTGAGCGGCACGACCGATCTGACCAACTTCATTGTTACCCCATCCGAATAAAGCTTGCTTGCTAACCGCCAGAGCATGCATCTCACCCGCAGCAATTGCCTGCACTTGGGCAAGCCCCTGCACTTTTGTAGGTGTACTTCGAGGCTGCGTGTCATTGGTACCAAGTTGGCCAAAACCGTTCCACCCCCAGGCGTAGACGTGACCGGCTTCTGTTAACGCTAATGAAAAATGCATACCGGCAGCGAGTACTGATATTTTTTCTGGCATCTCAAGCAAAGTCGCTTGGCTGTCGTAGCGCTGATGTTGATGACCTAACTGTCCGTATTGATTGCTACCCCAAGCGTAAACGTTGCCATCACGGCAAAGGGCCAAGACGTGGGTTGCACCGACTGCGATACTCTTAATCGAGGCCGCAATGCGAACAGGCGTTGGAGTGGCTGCGTTTCTTAAATGTCCCAACCCAAGTTGCCCCACGGAATTACTACCAAAAGAAAAAACTTCGCCCGCGCGCGACAACGCGATCATAAAGTTATCGCCTAACGCTACCGCTTGTAGGGCGGGTAGGCCATACACAATGCCGGGCAAAGTATTCATGTGTTCAGTCGGTCGGCCCAAAGCGTGATCCACATTAAGACCCCAGGTGTAAAGCCTGCCTGCTTCATCAAGGGCAGCAAAGATTGATTGACCTGCCGCCACGGATACTGGGCGAGTAATGGATTCTATGAGGCTGGGTATTTCAGAACTTGCCTCAACACCATCGATACCAATTGGATTCCAACCCCAAACCAAGACCTCGTTTTGCATCGTCACGCCCAGACTGACACCGTAGCCTGCTGACGCTGAAGAAAAACGTTCAGATTGTCCAACGTATACAGGGTCGCTATTCGATCTTCTAGGGCTGCAAATATCGATATTCCCAGGGGAATAGCGTCCGCTACCCGCTCCGCCCCATCCTTGTATCTCGCCAGTTTGCAAAAGCGCTAAGGTTTGACTTTTGCCAGCACTCACCGCACGAACATTAAGGGTCACGTTTTCGATCGTACCTAACGCACACCCGGTTTTAAAATTTCAGAAGTCACATTCGGGGGGACAACAATCCCTGCCAGATTCGGAAGCTTGTCATAGGGGACGCCCTGTCGCATCGTTTCAGAGCCAAGTGCCGCAGCGTAGTCAGGCGTCCCTCTAAAACAGCCTACAGAAAAAGGATATTCATTATTCAAATGGTAATGATAGATATTTTGAACCTCGCCATTAAATTCAACTGGGTGAGTATGACCATGACACGCGTCTAACTGATCATTCGTGACCATCTTTCCATCTTCGCCACGCGGACCATAAATTCCGAAACCGTCCAACGCATAGCCAACTAAGGGTGAATGACCAGTAGTCCCTTGATTCGGGAAGCACTTCCATGAATAGCCATGCAAATGATATTGCTGAGAATAAGGATGGCCAAAGCACTGATCATTCGGAAGTGCATTGGTTGGACTGTACCAATTACCACTTGAATCATTTGCGATTTCTGCATGCCAAACTGTTCCGGTCAATGTGATGCCAATGATGAGCGAGTTAATCGGATTAAAGCCAGTCACCACGGGATTTAACGGCAATTTTCCTCTCAGGTCGTAAGGAGAAATAGAAATGGCAGCAGCAGAGGAATATTGTTGACCTGTTCGCGGATCGGTACCACCAGGTAAGGCTGAGTAATACGGATACGCCGCGGTGCCTGGCTGCACAGGATAATTTCCCATTGGCGTATTTGGCAAACCATTGCCTTGAAAGTAGCGATATTTGTCATCGATTGTGATTGAGAAAACACTGCCTGCCGGGTCGATCTGGGCCGCCGTCACGGCCCCTTCGACGTAAGGAGTTTGAGAGATGGTAATAATATTAGTGGTGGTGTCGGTCCAAGGCGTAGCGGCTATGCTCAGTTTGTTTGAAACCTGAGCGAGTTTTGCAAACAGAGGGGAAATACACTGCGCATTTGGAGCGCAAAATTGAGTGCTTGTTCCATTGGCCGCGGTCACCAGCGTCGTTGGCGTGCCAGGATCTGTTTGCGAACTGCTCGATGAAGACGAACCTTCTCCGCAACCCACTAGCAAAGTCAGTAGACAGATGGGTCCTAAAAAAGAACTGAGATTTTTTGAGCCAAACATGTTCGATTCCTGTCCTGTTTTTTTTGACAAATAATTGTTTTCAAACAAAAATAAATGAAATGTCATAGTGACACTTAGTATACAAATTCATTGGTTGGCGTGTCAATGGAATCAGGAAGGAGGCCTGATTTGTGCCGTGTCAAACATTGACGTGCGAGGCCTCAAATCGGTCAGAATGGCGAAAATGTCAAAAAAAGCTCGCAATTCTTTTAAAAATAATGCGGATGACCTAAAATACAAGGATGCTTAAAATACAAGATCATCGCATTAGAGTTGCAGCATCAAGACGTGAAGAGATGCAAAACTCCCTCATGTTTAGCTTGCTTGCTCTAGCCTCTGAGGTCTCTATCCACGAGATTGATGTTGACGACATCATTAAGCATGCGGAGGTGTCGCGAGGCAGCTTTTATAAGTACTTTCCCTCGGTTCAGGCATTAATTCCAGCCCTGGCAAACCAACTGGCACACGAACTCACCGCAGAGATCGATGCGATCACCCACCAGATACCCAGCACGGCTAACCGTCTGGTTGTCAATGCAAAATTAACTATGCGCAGTTTGGCCAAGCATAAGATCTTAGGAAATTTCCTGATTCAACTGCCTTGGCCGACTCAAAACACCGAGTTCAATGTCTTTACCAACATCAGTTCGGATGTTGAACTTGGCATTAAAGAGGGGCTCTTCGCCAAAATGCCTGCGTCCATTGGGTGCAACCTGTTGGTCGGCAGCCTAATTGGTGGGGTTAGCGTCATGCTAGGCAAGTCACCCTCCACAAGCTATGAAAATAAAGTGCTGTACCAAGCGCTTATTGGGTTGGGTCTGGATGCGAAAACTGCTGATGAATTATTAAAAACTCCATCCCCTTCTCTACACGCACTGCCAACAACAGGGGTGCTAGGCAAGGTCGCCGCGTTAGATAATTAGTCTTCGACAAACTTACCCTTGTGGGTCAATGTGTCATAGAAATTAATGATGGCTAAGATTACTAACCACCTCTTTGACAATGATAAAAAACGCCGCCAATGGGCACGCGCACGCATCGTGTCGAGTAGCGCCAAGTTAATTTCGACGAAACCGATCAGCGACATAAAAGTTGAAGATGTCGCAGCACATTCGGAGATGTCTAGGGCATCTTTCTATAAATGTTTCCGAAGCGTAGAAGATTTTCTGAATGTCAGTGCTAAACAAGCTGGCGCAGAGCTACTAAAACCCGTCAACTCAGTGAGCTCTACAATTTCTGACATCGCCTTACGCACGGCGACTAAAACTAGAATTGGCATTCGCATGATGACCAGCGTGCCCTTGCTTGGTAGGTTAATGTTGAAAACTGAGTGGCCGTTTGGCGACGTCCGACACAAAGGCTATAAGGACATTCAAAACGATATCCGAGCGGGTAT
>CAJBTJ010000213.1 GCA_903958565.1 uncultured beta proteobacterium | reverse complement strand
GCGTCCACTCTGGCTCAGTGCCTGCGCAATACGCACTGTAGCCCTGCATCAGCTCACGCGTGAGAACCGCCATCGATACCCCATCACCCGCCTGGTGATGCATGGTCAACATAAATACAGATTCTTGGCGACCCAAAATAACGACGCCGGCACGAAGCGACAGATCCTTCGCTAAATCGAAAGGTTTTCCCGTCTCCTGTGTAATCAGCTCACGCAATTGGCGTTCACGCTCTAAGCGGGAATCTATCCCACTCAGATCCGTGACCGTCATGAGCGTCGTGGCTTCGGGCGCAGGGAGCAGATAGCCATCCGGCTCGCCGCGTCCCGAGTCAATCATGACCGTACGCAAGGGTTCGTGACGCACAACAATCGCCGTCAATGCTTGGCTAAGCGCTTGAATATTGAGTTGCCCCGTAAACCTGAGCGCACCGGGCAGGTTGTAGGTCGCCGAGGTGCCTTCAAGTTCATTCAGCGTCCATAGTCGTCGCTGCCCAAAAGACAATGTGACACGCCCTTCTCCCATGCGACCTGCCCCTGCCTCAAGGGCTGGTCCCTGATCCGACTCAAGTGCATCCAAATACGGTGCGAGTGCGTCGGGCGTAGCGTGTGCAAACAGCATCCGCAACGGCAAGTTGCATCCCGTTTCCGCACGGATCCGCGCGATTAACCGCATCGCTAACAAAGAGTGACCGCCAAGCTCAAAGAAGCCATCATCCAGACCAACGATCGCTGACCCTGTGAGCTCACCAAACAGCGTACACAATAGTGCTTGACTTGCCGTCACAGGTGCGCGGTAAGGCTTGTCGCTCGAATGTGTCTCCGGCTCGGGCAATGCACGTTGATCAAGCTTGCCGTTTGGAGTCAGAGGTAGACGATCAAGCACGACAAAGCCACTGGGCACCATGTAGTCGGGCAAGCTCTCAGCTAACGCGCTGCGAATCTGCGCAACGGTCTCTAGCGTTTGACCCGCTTGCGGCACCAAGTACGCCACCAAGCGCTTACCACCAACCGAATCTTTAGCAACAACCGCGACCTCGCTGATGTGATCATGTAATACGTTGCGTAACGCTTTTTCAACATCACCCAGTTCAATCCGATAGCCGCGAATTTTTACCTGATGATCTGCACGACCTAGGTAAATAATCTCACCATCCGCACGACGACGGGCCAAATCGCCCGTACGATACACACGGCTACCTGCAGGACCAAACGGACTTGCGACAAAACGCTCCGCGGTCAAGCTTGCACGTCCTAAATAGCCACGCGCCAGGTTAATACCAGCGATATACAACTCGCCGATGACGCCTGGCGGCACCGGCTCAAGGCAAGCATTCAGAATGTATAGCTGGGTATTCCATATCGCTCGACCAATTGGAGGGAGGTCCTCCCATGTGTCCACATCGCTGGACAAAGAATACGAACTGACAACATGTGACTCCGTCGGTCCATAATGGTTATGCAGTCTCGCCAATCTATTTTGTTGAAATATTTTTCTGATGCTCGGTGTAATCTGAAGCTGTTCGCCAGCTGTGATAACCGTTTTAGGCCAGGTCACCACATCCAAACTGTCATGGGTGTCAGCCAAGCTGTTTAGAACAACAAACGGCACATACAACTGATCAACATGCTGCGCATGTAAGTGCTCGATCAGCGCCATATTATCCCGGCGCACATCATCCCTGACCAGCACAAGTGTGTGCCCCTTCGTCAGGGCATACGATATCTCTTGAGCGGAGACGTCAAAACTAATCGGGCTGTATTGCAAAATGCGTTGACGAAGATCCTGTATTTCATTTTCTTGCCATCGAATCAAGTTCACAATCGCTTGATGGGGCATACCCACGCCTTTCGGACGCCCGGTAGACCCGGAGGTATAGATCAGATATGCAAGATGATCAGGCTGCAAACGATTTAATCGGTCGCTATCGCTAATTGGCCTATCAGACAGGGCCTGAAGACGAGTGATTACCTCCGAAGACTCTACATCAACAAGCTGCAAGCCCATCGGCAACAACTGCATGTTAGTCACGGGATTCTTGGGCACACTATCGGCCCGAGACTGAGCAATATCTTGTTCAAGCCTTTGATGTGCCGCCTTGGTCGTCACTAAGGCGCAGGCCTGACTATCAGACAGCATGAACTCTAACCGAGAGGCAGGATAGTCAGGATCTAAAGGCAAATACGCTGCGCCCGACTTCAAAACTGCGAGCAAGGCAATGATCATTTCCGGGGAACGATCTAGCAATACCGCAACTATTTTTTCAGGTCCCGCACCGTGCTGAATTAAATATCGAGCGAGTCGGTTAGCTCTTGCATTTAACTCTTCGTAAGTGAGGTTAGAGTTTGTAAAGTTAACAGCGATCAAAGACGGGGTACGCAGCGCTTGCTCGTCAAACAGCGACGCCAATGTCGGCATGGGGCCCGGCACCGCAACATCTAAACCACGAGAATCTTCCAGCAGCGCTTTGCGCGCCACACCATCCATCAGCGACAGTGTCTTGACCGGCACATCCACTGCGCTCGTCAACCCCGCTAACAACCGCTCAAACGCTTC
>CAJBTJ010000212.1 GCA_903958565.1 uncultured beta proteobacterium | reverse complement strand
TGCCGTTACCCCCGATTGCGCCGATGGTGCCACTCACATGGGTGCCGTGGCTGTTGTCGTCAAAAGGATCATTGTCGTTATTGGAAAAGTCCCAGCCGACTAGATCGTCGACATATCCGTTGGCATTTTCATCTATGCTATTTTCCCAGCGTACGTCGTTGAGTAAATCACCGGCATCGATATAGCCGTTAAGGTTGATATCCGTCACCCGCGTGGCATTCGCGACATTGTTTAGATCGTGAAACGTAATCAGACCATCGAGGTCTACATCGGCGAGCGTCGGGCGCAAGGCATTCGAGATTTCGCCCTGATTTAGCCAGACATTCAAATACAGATCGGGGTGGGTGTAATCGATACCAGTATCGATTACACCCACAATACCCTTACCTGAGCCGGTGTAACCGGCCGCCCAAGCCTCGCCAGCCTGACTGCCGTAGGCATTAGCGATAGGCGTTGTGTCGCCATACATGCCCCAGAGACCACCGTCCGTGTATTTGGGATCATTGCTGAACATTTCGATGTAAACCTTAGCATCGATGGCTGCTACTGGCTGGTCTGATGGTGATTTGTGCGCGTCTTCCTGTCCCTCGCTGCCCGTATAGGCAGGCCTATCATTAGGCAAGACGGCGGGGTTCGCGGTGGGGTTAATCAGGGCTGCGGTTAGCTCTAGCCGCGCATACACAAGCGTTGCACTGAGTGACTGATCCGTCAACGGTCCTAGTCCCGCTGTAACTAAACTGGAGAGCGGAAAGGTTGCGGCTGGACTGACGATGAGCCCCAAGTCTGAGCCCATACGCGCAGCGTATCCGTGCCCATTACCCAGGGTAGCGCCAACCGGGTCGGCAGCGGAAACGATCCCGTTTGCCATGGTGCCCAGCTCATCCACATAAGAAAAATCAGACTCGATGCCACTGTCTAATGTGCCTTTCTTCTTGAATTTCTTCATTCGAGCGCCTCAACTTTGTGGGGACCGTGACTGAATTGATATGTTTAGCGTTAACTCAATGCCTATTATGCGTAAAAAAACGTTCCCGTTTGACCCAAAAGGGTAAATTACTAGAACATGTCAGTATAAGCCTTAAATTCCCTACTGATTCACAGTGCCAGGCTGGCGGAGCGGGCAGAGTGATAACCTCTCTAACGTGTGACATTGACAAAGCACACCACCACAGGCTATCCACCGAAGCAGCGCAAAATTGATCGATACGGCCCATCTGACGGCGTCAAATAGGTAAAAGCCGCGATGTGCGATAACGTGGTCGCAGCAAACGAACTGGGAGCGAGTGCCGCAGTGCATCTTCAATACAGTCGACGCAAAATATTGAATCCATACTGTTACCTCGGAAACTGGTGCTCACCGAAAGTCCTACATGCGATTTAGTTCAGGCTAGGCAAACAACAAATATTCATTTCCAGCGATTTCTTCAGCAGTAGGATTTGGCAACGAAGCAAGTACAAGGTTTGAGAAAGTAATACGAGTATCAATAAGTCTATCGCCATTCAAATCATATTGGAAAGTGGCGCCTTGGAATCCCGCTGGACCCCCGCCATCCAGAGCCAAGATCAACTGACTTGTTCCTTGCTGCCATCCCCATATGTTGACCTTGTCTTCTGGGGC
>CAJBTJ010000211.1 GCA_903958565.1 uncultured beta proteobacterium | reverse complement strand
CGACTAGGGGTAGCTGTAGTGCTTCGCAAAATTTTTCCCAATGCGCATCGGTCAGCATCAGTAAATAAATCCATTTCTCGTCCCGAGTGATGTAAGCGCCATAGCCCGGCATGCTGAACTCTCCACTTGGTTCGCGCTCCGCTCTTCCTAAAAGTTGTGTTTTGAGTTGGACGCCGACTAGGTCGCGCGCAGCAATGTGTAGCCCCGTCTCGTATAGCCCAACTTCGACATGACGATCCTGTGAGCGGTTTTCGGCACGCTGAAGAAATGAGCCAAGCATACCAATGACAGCATAGGCGCCAGCAAACTGATCATGATAGGACGGGCCGAGGCGACTTGGCCGACCGTTGACGCGGTTGCTTTCCATGACGCCGGTTGCCGCTTCGGCGACTGGGTTCGATGCCAAGTCATCTTCTTGCGGGCCTGGCCCGTAACCCCTTATGTGGCAGTACACCAGATTGGGGTTGATTGCGGCGCAGGCTTCACGGCTGACACCTAGTTTCGCGGCGGCTTTGGGGGCGAGATTATGGACCAGCCCATCGGCCGATTTGAGCAACTGATAGAGCACGTCTCGACCGCCTTCATGGGCGAGGTTGAGGCAAATGCTTCGTTTGCCATGGTTGTAGGCGATGAATGTGCCGCTAGGGCCCCCGCGCACGAGTTTGCGGGTAGGGTCGCCCGCAGGTGGCTCGACTTTGATCACTTCGGCACCGAGCTGAGACAGTATGTGCGTGGCAAAGGGGGCTGCGACCATGGAACCCAACTCAATGATTCGACGGCCCGAAAGAGGTGATTGATGCATGATTTATCTAAAATAAATAACGAATAATGCATTCTACACAGCTAAAACTAATCGTAAATTGTGTATTAATAAGTAATTACCCCCTGTTTGAGCGCTACACTGATTATATATAATGCATTAAATTGATCGTGTCAGATTTTAAACATAACAGGAGTGTTAAAGATGAGTGAAGGGTCAACTCAGGTAAACGCAGGGGTTGGTGACGCTCCTGCAGAAGGGCGCATTACAGATCAGGCGATCGAAGATGCAAGAAAAATGATTGGGTTGCACCTGAGACCTGAAGGGCCTTACTTGCAAGATGCAACGCCAGATACTTTGCGTAACTGGTGTAACGGCATCGGTGATCTCAATCCACTCTATCGTGATGTGGGATATGGCCATTCCACGCGATATGGAACCATGTTGGGCCATCCAATGTTCCCCATGGCGTATGGTTGGATCGGTCGGACACGATGGGGACTGCCCGGTGTCCATGGTTTCTACACGGGCAATGATTGGGAGCTCATTCGACACATCAGACCTGGCGATCGCATCTCCGCCGTTGAGCGCGTTTTAGGTGTTGAGGAAAAGCAGAGTAAGTTTTCTGGCCGCCTAGTGATGCAATACGTTGAAGCGTATTACTACAACCAACGAAGTGAATTGGTTGCGCGTGCCTTGGGCACCTGCACACGTCATGAGCGCAAAGCAGCGCGTGATACTGGCAAGTACAAAGAAATCATACAGCACGAGTACACCAACCAAGAGCGCGACCGTATCGATCAGATCGTTCTGGATGAGGTGAAAAATATACGTGGCCCGAGCGTGCGCTATTGGGAAGATG
>CAJBTJ010000210.1 GCA_903958565.1 uncultured beta proteobacterium | reverse complement strand
TATTTGTTAGCGTGGTGGCGTACAACCCCTTACCTTTCCCTGCTCAAAAGGAATGCTCATGTACCAAACACGTCGAAGCTTCATTAAATTAGCTGGCGCCAGCAGCGCAATTACAGCTCTCGGTATTTCCGCACCGAGTCTTGGCCAAAGTGCAAACAAGATTACCTTTACCACATCATGGTTACCTGAGGGACCAAACCTTTTTGCCTATGTCGCTCGAGATAAAGGGTTTTGGAAAAGCAATGGGCTTGATGTCACGGTCGCACGTGGCTCGGGCTCGGGGCCAACTGCACAGGCCGTGGGTGCGAACACCTTTATGTTTGGTATGGGTGCGACGCCAACAGTGATGGTCCAAGCTGCAAAGGGACTTCCCATCACGTCTATTGCACAGCTCAATTACGATGCCCTGATGGGTGTGGGTGTGTTAGCAAATTCGCCTATCAAAACGCCAAAAGACCTCGAAGGAAAAAAGCTGGGAGCAAGCGTCGGCTCCGGTGAATATCCATTCCTACCGCTGTACGCAAAAAAAGCAGGTTTTGACTTCAACAAAGTCACGCTCGTACAGTTGGACTCTAAAGTTCGAGACAGATCGTTGATTGAAAAACTTGTTGATGGCGTTGCTGCCTTCGGATCAAGCACCATTCCCTCGCTTGCCTCCAACGGCGTCGATGTACGTTTTATGCTGTTTAAAGCAGCAGGGCTTGAGTTTTACGGGCAGTCCTTAATCACCCAAACAGCGCGAATTAAAGCCGAACCAGCGATGTGCCAAGCTTTTGTAAACGGTGCGATGCAGGCTATTCAATTTGTGATGACGAATCCCGACGAGGCATTGGCTATATTTCTGAAAGCAAACGATGAGGTCGCAATGACTGCCTCTGGAAAAAACTACGCGCGAATCGGACTTGGCTTGACCAACTTAACAAATCTTGTCCCAGAAGTAACCAACAACGGACTAGGCTGGGCAGACCCGGCGAAAATGAAAAGCCAGGCAGAGATCGTGCTTGAGTTTGCTGTAGGTCAAGGGGCAAAATTACCGGAGATGACTTCACTATTTACAAATCAGTTCGCCGGAAAAATCAAACTTTCAGAGGCGCAGCTTACTTTGGCCCAAAAAATGGTTGAGCCGTACCGCAAATATGTTGCGTAATAGTGTTGCCTTAAACAGCAAAACGTATCGAAGGTAATGAGGGCGTACATGCATTACATCTCTGCAACGGATGTCGGAAAGACCTACCAATCTCCCAGCGGCCCCGTCCCCGCGGTCGCTGGGGCGACTTTCAGTGCGGCGGAAGGAGAATTCATCTCGCTTCTCGGGCCAAGCGGTTGTGGAAAAAGTACTTTACTCATGATGCTGGCGGGGCTCGAACAACCCACACGTGGCAGCTTTCATCTCGCTGGGCATGAAGTGAACGGCCCTCGCCGCGAGACTGGAATTATTTTTCAAGATGCAACATTACTGCCGTGGAAATCAGTCTTGGAAAACGTCATGTTCCCCATCCAGATACTGAAACTACCCGAGAAGGACTACATCGATCGCGCGAACGAACTCCTTAATCGTGTTGGACTGTCAAATTTCACTGCCAAAAGACCGCATGAATTATCTGGCGGAATGCGACAGCGTGTGGCTATCTGTCGTGCACTGATTCATGATCCAAATATTCTCTTGATGGATGAGCCCTTTAGTGCGCTGGATGCGATCACTCGCGATCAAATGAATGTCGTGTTGTCAGAGCTACTCGAACGCTATCGCAAGACCGTGATATTTGTCACACACAGTATCCGCGAAGCCGTCTATTTATCTGATCGAGTACTCGTGATGGGAGGCAAGCCCTCCTCGATCATTCTAGACTTAACCATTCCCTTCAACCGTCCCCGCCAATTTGACATCGAAGAAACGGCAGAATTTGGCGCGTTGTGCCGCGAACTGCGCCTGACGATCGAGCGTGCACATCATGGATAACGATAAAAACAAGATGGGCGTGGGAACTGAAACGGGAGCGCTCGTCGGTGGCAACCAGAAATCCGAGGCTTTCTCGCGCGTGAGCTTGACAGCCAATGCGCGTAGTATCTTCTTACCCATTCTACTTGCCGTTGGCGTGCTCGCCTGCTGGGAACTTGCCGTACGCCTAAGCAATATTCCCCAGGTCATTCTTCCTGCGCCGACAGCAATACTCGAAATTATTGGTGCTCAGCACGAGATTCTGCTGCGACATGCCATTCCAACCGTGCTGGAGGCGGCCGCCGGCTTTCTCATTGCCTGCACACTCGGCATCGCACTTGCAGTATGGCTGAGCTACTCACGCCTTGCACGCGAAGCGCTCTATCCGAATCTCGTATTTTTTCAATTGATCCCAAAAATCGCTCTTGCTCCGCTATTCATCATTTGGTTGGGAATCGGCACAGAATCCCGTTTAGCATTCTCTGTCTTCATTAGCTTTTTTCCAATCGTGATCGCAACGACAGCGGGTTTTTCTAACGTGGATCGCAACATGATCAAGTTGTGTAGATCGCTTACGGCAACAGAGTGGCAAACGTTTAAAAGCGTTAAGTTCCCTAGCGCGCTTCCCTACATCTTTAGCGGGATGAAAGTTGCGATGACACTGGCCATTATCGGTGTGATCATTGGTGAATTCATCACCGCGCAACGTGGCCTAGGCTACCTCATCGTCTTTGCGACTGCACGAGCAGAAACAGGCGTCGCCATGGCAGCGATCGTTATTCTTTGCGGCGGCGGGCTGTTGCTTTATGGCGTGGTCGCGCTTGCTGAAAACCTCGCCAATCGTCGTTACGGCGTTCCACGCGGCTAAACGTTTTATCGAGAATTTATTTAAATCAAAGAGACAATCATATGGACCTTAACCTAAAAGGTAAGTCAGTTCTCATCACAGGCGCATCCAAAGGCATAGGGCTTGCAACGGCCGAGTCGTTTGCTGCTGAGGGCTGCACACTGCATTTGACGGCGCGCTCTGCGGATGCGTTGGAAGCTGCCAAGCAAAATCTGAATCAAAAATATGGGGTAGCGGTTCACATCTATCCCCTAGATTTATCAAAGTCTGAGAACATTACCGCCTTAGCGAATAAGGCTCCTGATGTCGATATCGTCATCAACAATGCCGGCGAAGTTCCCTCAGGACCCATCGAGTCACTGTCCGAAGAAGACTGGCGCCGTGGCTATGATCTGAAGCTTTTTGGGTACATCTTCCTTACCCGTGAGATGTACGCCCGAATGAAAGCTCGCCGTTCAGGCGTCATCATTAATGACATCGGAAACTCTGGTGAAAACTGGGACGCAAACTACATTGCTGGGAGCACAGGAAATGCTGCGCTCATGGCATTTACCAAAGCACTTGGTGGGCAGAGCTTAGATTACGGCGTGCGCGTGGTCGGCGTGAATCCTGGCCCCGTTGAAACTGATCGAATGATAAAAATTAATAAACGACGTGCGTTGGATCTGTGGGGCGATGAAAACCGCCACGTAGAGCTTCGAGCCAAATACCCCGGCGGGCGTCCGGCGAGCTCACAGGAAGTGGCTGATCTGATGGTCTTCTTAGCATCACCTCGTGCCGCCTACATTACGGGAAGTATCGTTACGATTGATGGTGGTATCTCGGCCAGAGGATCCATCATTAAGGAAAGCGCATTTAGTTCTGACTAAGAGGGATCCCTTGTCCGATCCGTCGTCGTGTCACAACAAAATTTTGATTAAAGAGGCAACACTATGAGCTGGGCTACAACATCCGACAATATTCGTCTGTATTACGAAGAAGCAGGTTCAGGCACACCGATTGTCTTCGTTCATGAGTTTGGCGGCGACTGGCGCAGTTGGGAGCCGCAGATGCGAAGCTTTTCTCGCCGGCATCGCTGCATTACCTTTTCTGCGAGAGGCTTCAAACCTTCCGATATCCCCCAAGACGTGAAAGCCTATTCTCAGAGGCAAGCTGTTCATGACATTCTTTCTGTCATGGACGCAGCAAAAATCGAGCGTGCGCACATTGTGGGTTTATCAATGGGAGGCTTCGCCACCTTGCATTTCGGCTTAGTCGCCCCACAACGCGCGCTATCGCTCACAGTAGCAGGCGCAGGGTACGGAGCCGAAAAACACACGGAAGAGTATTTTCGTAACCTTTCACGAGAAGTTGCTAAGCAGTTTGCCACGTTAGGCAGCGAGACATTCGCTAAAACCTATTCACTCGGCGCGTCCAGAGTGCAATACCAAAACAAAGATCCTAGAGGTTGGCAAGAGTTTGCGATTCAGCTCGGCGAGCATGACAGCACCGGCTGCGCAAACACAATGCGTGGCGTGCAAGCTGAACGCCCCTCCATCTACGACTTAGAGGCAGATCTTAAAAAAATGACAGTGCCTACCTTAATTATGGTGGGAGACGAAGATGATCACTGCCTTGCCCCAGGCATCTTCATGAAAAAAACAATTCCCACCAGCGGCTTGATTGTGATGCCAAAAACTGGTCACACCTTAAATCTCGAAGAGCCCGAGCGCTTTAATCGCGATCTGAGCGAATTCATTGATACTGTCGAGGCAGGTCGTTGGCTTGCTCGAGATCCTAGGGCACTCGGTTCAGAAATTATGAAAACATCATAATCGTTGACCCAGCCTACGTCTCGCACACAGCTCTACCACTTCTCAACCCCGGGCCGCAGGTCTAACTCAAAGGTCCATGCATCGGGGGTCTGTTCGTGCAGCCACAGATAAGCCCGAGCGATACTGTCGGGCTCGACTAAACCTGTTGGCCCTAAGGCGGCGACACGTTCAGGTTGTGCGGTGCGAACGCGCTCTGAATCGATCACGCCATCCACCACAATATGGGCGATATGCAAGCCCTGTGGTCCAAACTCTCGGGCCATACTTTGTGCCAAGGCACGCAGCGCCGCTTTCCCACCCGCAAAGGCACTGAAGCCCACCCCGCCTCTTAAGCTGGCTGTCGCACCGGTAAACAAAATCGTGCCACGGCCTTTGGGCAGTAGCGCCCTCGCCGCCTCGCGACCAACTAAGAAGCCAGCCATTGCGCACATTTCCCAGGTTTTGAAGTATTTTTCTGCAGTCATTTCTAACAATGGAAAGCGCACATTACCGCCCACATTGAAGACGACCACTTCAAGAGCACCCACTTCGGCTTCTATTTTCTTGAAGAGCGCGATGACCTCGTCCTCACGGCGTGCATCAAGTTGATAGGCAATCACACGACCACCCGCGTCTTGAATACTTCGCACAAGCGCAGCACTGGCGTCGGGCGTGCGACGCGTCACACAGACGGTATAGCCCGCTTGTGCGAAGCGTTTTGCAATGGCACTACCTGTCGCATCGCCCGCGCCTACAATTAAACAAACCTTCTGTGAGGTTGTCACTGCAGGTGAAGTGCTCATACTAAGCACGAGCCGTGGGACGTGCGACGACCGAGGTGTACCAACGAGTCAGCTCTTTGAGTTCGGGTGGGATCTTGGTACCCGTCACCTTACCCACCAGAAAGCCACATTGCGCCACGATATCTGCAATGCTGTATTGATCTCCGGCGATAAACTCGCGGCCTTCAAGCTCACGATCGAGCCAGGCAAAGGAATCATAGGCGCGATTGCGTGCATGCTCACCGCAGAGCG
The DNA here is from genome assembly GCA_903958565.1 of uncultured beta proteobacterium. Taxonomy (GTDB): domain Bacteria; phylum Pseudomonadota; class Gammaproteobacteria; order Burkholderiales; family Burkholderiaceae_B; genus Zwartia. The sequence goes on along the minus strand of CAJBTJ010000210.1, from coordinate 732 downwards.
GCTCCTGCGGGATACGCCCCACCCAGTATTGCCCGGTGTGTTGAAACGCCGTCACGATCGGGGCGACGATTTCAAATTCCATGCGTCGCATCCACATCTCAATCTTGGCTATCTCAAGCGGCGTGCTGCCAAACAAGGGGCGTTCCGGATGCAGGGCCTCAAAGTAGCGGCAGATCGCGATCGATTCGGTCAGCAAGGTGCCGTCATCCAGTTCTAGCACAGGTGTCTTACCCAGTGAATTCAACTTCAAAAAAACCGGCGATAGGTTTTCACGATTCAGGCCATCGACCTGCTGCATCGGTACCGTAATGCCTTTCTCCGCTAAAAAGATCCGCACGCGACGTGGATTCATTGCCGTGTTCATGTCATACAGAATCATGTGATGTACCTTTACGAAGTGAAATATCCGCTGGCCGTTGAAAAAAGCTTTCGACCCTAATTATGCTTGAAACAAATCGATTAGATAAGTTAACCAATTGACCCTGCTCGGCCAGAGGCGGAAGGTCATAATTCCATGTTAAAACAGAGACTTACCATCAAAAATAGTGAATCCTATGATTCGTGCTCTCTCGCTGCAAACATTAAGCATATTCGCTGCAACTTTTTTTGCCTCGGTGATCACCGCTAGCGCCTTTGCACAACAGGTGTTACGTGTCACAACGATACCCGAGGAGGCCGCGACAGAACAGGTTCGTAAGTTCGGACCGTTAACGAAATACCTCGAACGCACCC
>CAJBTJ010000209.1 GCA_903958565.1 uncultured beta proteobacterium | reverse complement strand
GGTGGGAAGTTGAACTTCGCAGTCAAGTCAACAGGCGTTGCGTTTGGATTTTTAGCGATGCCATCGAAACGCAAGACTTTGTCAATAGCTACAACGTAAAGCGAACCGTCTTTGTATGCGGCTGTTGGCTGATTAAGCTTGTCCACCACCACACGTGAGGTCCGCTCTTTGCCATTATCCGTCACTTCGTAAATACGGCCGAGTGCACGGGTACCGACGTAATACTTGCCGTTCTCGCCTTCTGCGATTGCGCGGCCACCAGGAATGCCGTCAGCCCAGACCTCAACTTTAAAACCAGGCGGCAGTTTGATTTTATCAATCGGCACATCGGCGGCTTTAGTCGCCACCAGCTTGCCAGGCAAGGGAGCCAACGTGGATTTTGCCATCGACTCGGGCATGCCTTGTTTCCATGCAGGTGGGGGTGCCGGTGCAGCGGCAGGTGCTGCGGTCTGCGCTTGGGCAGACATACTAAATACCAAGGCTAAACCCAGGCCACTAATCGTGCGCAAGTAATTTTTCACAGTCGTCTCCGTGATGTTTGATGTTGGAACAAGTCTCTCTTGTTTTTAAATGCCCAACAATATTACTAGAATTGGATAGTTAGACAACTGCTTTACCCTTCACTTTTTAAGTGAAAGTTTGGTGCCATAAAAGTCGCTAGGGTAATGACTAGCGCCAAGATGTCAGTGCTTGAAACGTTGCGCTCAGCATGCCCGGGTCCGTCAGGTCGTGGCCGCCTCCTGCGACACGGATAAGGTTTGCTTGAGGTACGGCACGTTGGATGTCATGGCTATTTTCAAAGGGGCAGAGCGCATCGGCATCTCCATGCACGAGCGTAAGCGGAATCTCTGACAACCGATCAGCCTGTGCCAAGATATTTGGACCCACAAAGCACCGATGCCAAAGGTAATGGCTCTGCACCCGATAGCGAGCGATGAGCGCATCAGGATTCCCTAAGCCAATCGTAGGTGCTTGCATTGGATAAACGTTCATTGCTGCCTCGTAGGTGGTCCATGCTTGTGCAAGCGGGACTTGCTTTTGAACATCCTCCTCGAGACAAAATACGCGATACCCAAACTCGAGAACGGTCTGCTGAGAGCGTTTAGGCACTTGAGATTGCAGGGCTTCCCAAAGTTCTCGACACCCCTCAGGGGGATGTTCCATAAAGTTTTCTATTTCAGCTTGGGTACATAAAAACGGACTACGACACAGCATTCTGTTGACGCGATCAGGATGGGCCTGCGCGTAAAGTAAGGCTAGCGCACCACCCCAAGAGCCGCCCACCACACTCCACCTTGGTATGGACAGATGCTCGCGCAAGCATTCGATATCTGCAATTAAGTGTGACGTCTCATTGTGCTCAATCGCCCCAAGTGGCAGGCTCCGTCCGCAACCCCGCTGATCGTATTGAATAATCCAGAACAGAGCGGGATCAAAAAATCGGCGATGCAGAGGGCTTGCCGAACTTCCCGGCCCACCGTGCAACCACACGATGGGCATACCTTCGGGATTACCACTAGCTTGCCAGTGCAACTGGTGACCATCCCCGACCGCTAGCCACCCGTACGCCACGGGCTGGATCTCGGCAAATAGCTTAGTTTTCATGTGGTCAACCAGTTAAAAAGTTGCTAGATACCTGCGATTTATTCTATATACTTGTAGTTAATGCCAACCAATGGCGTTGCGATACCTTACTTCCACTGCATTCTAGGAGACCACTATGAAATGGGAAACACCATCAGCAATTGATCTGCGTTTGGGTTTTGAAATCACAATGTACATCGCCAATCGCTAATCGTTTTTCAAAAGGCCGAGACAAATGTCCCGGCCTTTATTTTTTGAGTTGTGATGCAAATACGCGTATTGGGCTCCGCGGCTGGCGGGGGATTTCCTCAATGGAACTGTAACTGCCCGAATTGCTCAGGTGTACGCCAAGGCAGCATCAACGCGCAGATGCGCACTCAGTCCTCTATCATCGTTGGCAACGGATCACCCGACTGGGCATTGATCAATGCGTCGCCTGTTGTACTGACCCAAATCAAACAAACACCTGTTTTGCAACCCGCTAGGCAAATGCGTGATAGCGGTATTGCTGCGGTTGTGTTGATGGACGCACAAGTGGATCACGTCACGGGTCTCATGATGTTGCGCGAAAGAAATTCGCCCCTACCCATTTATGCCACCCAGCAAGTCTTCGACGATCTCACGACAGGCCTGCCGCTGGTCAAGACGCTGTCTCATTACTGCACGGTCGAACAGCGATTGATTAGCCCTGCACAAGAAAATTTCAGCATCCCTGAATTAACAGGCATTGCTTTCAAGCCGATCACACTTTCTAGTAAAGCTCCGCCCTATTCGCCTCATCGTCATGACCCTCATCCTGGTGACAACATCGGGCTGCTCATAACAGACATGACAAGCGGAAAAAAAGCGTTTTATGCACCGGGGCTTGGTGTGATTGAGCCACAAGTCGAGCAAGCCATGCGGCAAGCCGATGTGCTGCTAGTCGATGGTACGTTTTGGACCGATGATGAAATGATCAGTATGGGCCTATCATCCAAGCGCGCGATCGACATGGGGCATCTGGCCCAATCTGGATCGGGTGGAATGATTGAAGCGTTAGCATCTTATTCAACCAAGCGACGAATTCTGATTCACATCAACAATACCAATCCCATCCTTCGCGAGGACTCACCGCAAGCGCTGCAACTGACAGCGCTCGGGATTGAGGTCGCCTACGATGGCATGCACATAGAGATCTGACCATGACCGCATTAAAACCAGCCTGGACACGTGAAGAGTTCGAAGCGCAACTCCGCGCAAAAGGTCAGAGCTATCATATTCATCACCCCTTTAACGTCAAAATGAATGCTGGCGAATGTTCTAAAGAACAGATTCGCGGTTGGGTATTAAACCGTTTTTACTATCAGTGGATCATCCCCATCAAAGACGCTGCAGTCATGTCCAACTGTCAGGATCGTGAAACGCGTCGCAGATGGATTTCCAGAATTTTGGATCACGACGGCTTTGGTGATTACAAAACCGACACAGAGTGCGGAGGCCTCGAAGCTTGGACTCGCCTCGGACTAGCAGTTGGTTTAGATCGTGAGACGCTCTGGTCTCTTAAAGAAGTCGAGCCCTCAGTGAAATTTGCCTGTGATGCCTATGTCAACTTTGCACGTCAGCAGCCCTGGCAAGAGGCAATCTGCTCTTCGTTGACAGAAATGTTCGCGCCTCAAATTCATAAAGATCGTCTGGCAACTTGGCCCACACATTACCCATGGATCGATTCGACAGGCTTACATTATTTCCGCTCGCGTATTCCATTAGCCCAGCGCGATGTCGATCATGGTCTTGAAGTCACACTCAGCCACTTTACAACACGTGCGCAACAAGAACGGGCACTCGACATCCTGCAATTCAAGCTCGATATTTTGTGGTCCATGCTTGATGGCATTGAAAGAGCCTATCCGGTATGAGCGACTCCACGCCCGCTTCGCTTCCCGAGCGCCCCCGACTCAACAAACTTTTTCGCTTGCAGTGGGAAGAGGCACAACAAGCTTATGTGCTGCTTTATCCTGAAGGCATGGTCCAACTCAACCTCAGCGCAGCCGAGATCCTGAAACGCTGCGACGGAGACCACACAATTACTCAGCTGATCGCCGAGCTCGAACAGGCATTTGGTGAGACTGATTTGCGCGACCCTATTGAAGGGATGTTACGCGCAGCCTTTGAAAAAGACTGGATCCAATAGGAGCCCCCTCAGCCGATGACTCAGCCTGTTATCAACCCACCCTTCTGGTTGCTCGCCGAGCTGACATATCGCTGCCCCCTGCACTGCGTGTTTTGCTACAACCCGGTCAACTACGACAGCATTAAAAATGAACTTGATACAGACGCATGGATTCGCGTCATGCGTGAAGCGCGTGCGCTCGGCGCCGCACAAATAGGATTTTCGGGTGGTGAACCATTGCTTCGCGATGACCTCGACATCTTAGTCGCGGAAGCACGACGGCTTGGTTTCTATACCAATCTCATTACTTCTGGCGTTGGATTAAACGAGAAAAGGATCGCCTCACTTAAGCAAGCAGGACTCGATCACATTCAGCTTTCCTTTCAAGACTCCACGCAGGAGATGAACGATTTTCTGAGCAGCACGAAAACGTTCGAGCTAAAGAAAAAAGTGGCCGCTTTAATTAAAAAGTATGACTATCCCATGGTGATGAATGTCGTACTTCATCGTCATAATATTCCGCACATCGATAAGATTATCGATATGGCGCTTGACCTATCCGCAGAATATCTCGAACTAGCCAACACACAGTATTACGGCTGGGCAATGAAGAATCGTCAGCAGCTTTTGCCTACCCGCGAACAACTTGTCGCGGCCGAAGCCACCGTGAATGCCTACCGAGAAAAGATAGGCAAACAGTGCAAGCTGCTCTTTGTCGTCCCTGATTACTTTGAAGAGCGTCCAAAAGCCTGCATGAATGGCTGGGGCTCGATCTTTTTAGATATTGCACCGGATGGCGCGGCCTTACCTTGTCACAACGCGAGAGAATTACCCGGCCTCAACATTCCAAATGTGAAAGAGCACTCCATCCGAGAAATCTGGTTTGAAAGTCAAGCCTTTAACTTCTTTCGCGGTGACAGTTGGATGCAAGAGCCCTGCCGCTCGTGCTCAGAAAAAGAAAAAGACTTTGGTGGCTGTCGCTGCCAAGCATTCCTCTTAACAGGCGACCCTGCCGCGACAGATCCAGTTTGCGCCAAGTCCCCCAATCACCATGTCGTCAAGCTTGCGATTAGTGAAGCAGCATCTGTAGCAAATGCTGACACTTCAAAAGAATTTCCATTGATTTTTAGAACCGACGCCAACTCAAAGCGCTACGCAGGATAAAACGGACGAGCAGAAAAATATGCGTCGTCCTCCCAGCTGCGCTAAGGATGCTTCAATCTTTTATAGACGCTTGGTAGATGGGGCAATGACATTACGTCATGATTCGAACGATAGACTTGCCGATCGATTGTCTCGTTTCAAGCGCCTGGTGGGCAACACCAATATCGCTGAGCTCGTAAATGCGGTGAGGTGAACTTGAGATTTGCCCCGTTGCCCATAGACTAAACAGGCGTTGACTGCGCTCGACAAGTTCATTGCGTGTGCCGATGTGGTCGTTTAGCCGCGGCCTGACAAAATAGAGCGAGCCCGCATTCGCTAACTGCATTGGGTCAATCGCCCCAATGGCGCCAGAGTTCGCACCATAGTGAATGAACATACCTTTCTTTCTTAAAATCTTCAAGCTCGTATCAAAAAGCGCCGGGCCCACCGAGTCAAACAAAACATCGACGCCCTGTCCTTTTGTATATTGAGCGACGGCGTCAGGTAGGTTCTGCGGATCATCCAGTGAGGCGTAGTCCGCGCCTGCGGCTAGGGCACTATCGCATTTTTCAATAGAGTTCGCAGAAGCAATAATCCGAATCTCCCGCTGTTTAAGCATTTGAATCAGATTCTGTGC
>CAJBTJ010000208.1 GCA_903958565.1 uncultured beta proteobacterium | reverse complement strand
GAGTCCAAGGTCTTCAAGATCGCCCAGGAAGGCGCGAAGGCCACGACAGGATTCCGAGAAATACAGCCGTTATTGTCCGAAGTGGTAGAGCGTATTGATGAGCTCTATCACCGTGAGGGCGATAATGATGTCACGGGTGTGCCCACGGGCTTCACCGACCTGGATCGCATGACCTCGGGTCTTCAAGGCGGTGATCTCGTCATCGTGGCTGGGCGCCCCTCGATGGGTAAAACCTCGCTTGCGATGAATATCGCCGAACATGTCGCGATTGAACATGGTTTGCCTGTGGCCGTGTTCTCCATGGAAATGGGAGCGGTACAGCTTGCGATGCGTATGCTGGGTTCGGTTGGCATGCTCGATCAGCATCGCATGCGAACCGGAAAATTACTCGCCGACGACTGGCCTCGTGTGACACACGCCGTGCAGCGTATGCAAGATGCCCAGTTGTATATCGATGAAACTCCTGCGTTAAGCTCGGTGGAGGTGCGTGCACGCGCTCGTCGCTTGGCCCGCCAGTGCGGACGGTTGGGCTTAATCGTGATCGATTACTTGCAGTTGATGGGGGCAAGTTCGAGTGGTGAGAACCGCGCGACTGAAATTTCCGAAATCAGTCGTTCGCTCAAAGCCTTGGCTAAAGAGCTGGAATGCCCTGTCATTGCGCTCTCTCAGTTGAACCGTAGTCTTGAGCAACGCCCCAATAAGCGCCCAGTCATGAGTGACTTGCGCGAATCGGGTGCGATTGAGCAAGACGCTGATTTGATTTTGTTTATTTATCGCGATGAGGTCTACAACCCAGACTCACCCGATAAGGGAACGGCTGAAATTATTGTTGGTAAACAGCGTAACGGCCCGATCGGCGTGGTGCGCTTAACCTTCCAAGGCTCCAGCACACGCTTTTTGAACTTTGCAGGTGGGTCGTCGCAATCGAGCTACTAGGCTGATGCGACGACGTTGATTAATTCAAACTAGCAACTTCAACGGACGCTGAGGCAACTTGCTTCGCTTGAATCATTTGCCTGATTTTGATGGCATCGCCTATACGTGTGCCCTTTCCCTCGGCATTGAGCAGCACAATCGCTGTGTCTCGATTGTTAATCCGCGCCACCATCACCAGACACTGACCCGCCTCATTGATGAAGCCTGTCTTGGACACCTTGATATCCCAGCTTGGATTGCTCACGAGCATGTTGGTGTTTCGAAAGAGTGTCGGGTGTCCGGCTGAGCGCACTTCGTGCTGCTGATCAGTCGTATAAAAGCGAATCGAAGGCCGCGAGGCAGATGCTTGTAATAGTTTGACGAGGTCGCGTGGCGTGGATACGTTTGCACTTGATAGGCCTGTGGGATCCACGAAGGTTGATTGCACCATGCCAAGTTCACGCGCCTTGGCATTCATGGCGCTCACGAAGGCCGTCATGCCACCCGGGTAGCTGCGTCCTAGGGCGTGGGCAGCACGGTTCTCTGAAGACATCAACGCTAAATGCATGAGGTCGCCGCGCGTGTGTTTTGCACCCACGGCTAGACGTGAGCGGCTGTGTTTCACAACATCAACGTCCGCCTGCGTGATTTGAATCACTTCATTCATCGGAAGTTTCGCATCCACAACGATGACAGCCGTCATCAACTTTGTGATGGAAGCGATGGGGCGCACAACTTGCTCGTTGCGCGAGTACAGAACAGCTTTGCTATTTAAGTCTTGTACGAATACGACATTCGAGCGTAAGCCACCCGCTGCGGCCACCACACCTGCTGCCGCACCTGCCGCACTCTTGCCATGATTCGCAGCAGGCACAACGGCTTTGGCGCCTGTCGGAGTTTTTTCGTTCTTGGGTGTGACGGCGCGATTACCCTGCGGAGCGCCTGCCGGCGCAGCTTTCTTGCTTGGGGACGCGCTGGGGGTTGTTGATTTGGTTGTCTTGCTTGTTTGCTGTTTTTTCTTTGTAGTGGTGGTTTTCTTGGGTTTCGCAGCTTGCGTCGTGGAAGTGCTGCTTGGCGCAGATTGCTGAGCGCTTGCGACTAGAGGCGAAACAGCGATGGCCAAGCAAATTACGCTTGAAATCCATGCTTTTCTTAGGGGTAAAGCGAGCAGCAAACGCATTCCCAGCGCCTCTTAAAGTATAAAAACCAGTCAAATTATATACTTAGAGAGGTTAGTTAACCTAAATTTTTACATAAAGATGCAAAATATAGGGTTTACACCTATAAAGAGATATGTTTCATTTCTTTGTGAGAGTCAGCGCTAAATCAAATGCTGCACGCAGCGAAGACGAGTCCGCCACGCCTTTTCCTGCAATATCGAAAGCCGTGCCATGGTCTACGCTGGTGCGCACAAAGGGCAGGCCGACGGTGACATTCACACCTTGATCTAAACCGAGATACTTGATTGGAATGAGACCTTGATCGTGATATTGGGCGACACACATATCAAACTCGCCTTGGCGTGCGCGCATGAAGACCGTATCGCCGGGCCAGGGTCCTGTCGCGTCGATACCCTGAGCGCGGGCAAGAGCGATGGCTGGTGCAATGATGTCGAGATCTTCATCACCAAACTTGCGCTGTTCTCCCGCATGCGGATTAAGCCCTGCGACCGCGATACGCGGGGCTGACACACCCATAGCCAGACAGGCTTGATGCGCCAGTTCGATGGTACGTTTTTCAAGCTCGATCGTCAGTGTGCGAGGCACTGCCGCTAACGGGATGTGGATAGTGGCAAGGATGACGCGTAACTGATCGTTGACCAACATCATGGCGACATGCGCTGTGCCCGATTGTTGCGCGAGTATTTCTGTATGGCCAGGAAAATCGATCCCTGCGGCGTGCATCGACTCTTTGTTCAGTGGGGCAGTGACGATGGCACGCACACGCTGCTGCATCGCATCGTCGATTGCCATACGCAACGCGTTCACGGCCGCACTGCCGGCTCGAGCGTCAACGCGTCCTAAGGGCAGATCCTCCGGTAACGCAGGATAGGTGGGGCGCACATATAGGACACCCGGGCGAGGTTCCGCAGGGATGTCTTGCAATGTCTCGATGGCGATGCACTGCACAGCAGACCCAAGCATCCGCGCCGCACGTGTGAGCGCACCGAGGTCCCCGTACACCACGCAAGCTGCAGGTAAGCCTTGCGCGTGGAGTTTGACCACAATTTCAGGGCCAATGCCTGCTGCATCACCGACCGTTAGAGCAACAGGCATCGACATCTAAAGCACTTCCCCGGCATAGTCCGCCAGGCGTGAGCGTTCGCCGCGCTGTAGCGTCACGCTGCCTGCATGTGGCCAGCCTTTGAAGCGATCCACCACAAAGGTCAGTCCTGAGCTGCCCTCGGTCAGGTATGGGGTATCGATCTGAGCAATGTTTCCCAAACAAATGACTTTGGTGCCAGGTCCCGCCCGCGTGATGAGAGTCTTCATTTGTTTGGGCGTCAAGTTTTGTGCCTCATCGATGATGAGATATTTATTTAAAAATGTTCGGCCGCGCATAAAGTTCAGCGACTTGATCTTAATTTTCGAACGGATTAAATCCAATGTTGTGGTGCGTCCCCATTCGTTGCCACCGCCGTCGGCATCACCCATGTTTAAGACTTCAAGGTTGTCTTCGAGCGCGCCCATCCAAGGTTGCATCTTCTCTTCTTCAGTCCCTGGCAAGAAGCCAATATCCTCACCCACTGGGACCGTCACGCGTGTCATGATGATTTCGCTATAACGTTTTGTCTCCAGGACTTGAGCAAGACCGGCTGCGAGCGTCATGAGTGTTTTGCCTGTACCGGCCTGCCCGAGTAAGGAAACAAAATCGCACTCAGGGTTCATCAATAGATTCATCGCAAAATTTTGTTCGCGATTGCGTGCCGTCACACCCCAGACGTTGTTCTTGCCGTGTGTGAAGTCACGCAGCGTCGCGAGCACCGCAGTTTTGCCGTTTACCTCGCGCACTTGCGCGTACAAAGGCATAGAACCCTCGAAATACACGAACTGATTGACCATGAATTGATGACATAAAGGTCCGTTGATTCGGTAGAAGGTCGTGCCGCCTTGCTGCCAGGATTCAACACCCTTGCCATGCTTATTCCAGAAGTTTTCTGGTAATTCCAACATCCCCGTGTAGAGCAAGTCAGAGTCTTCCAGCACTTGGTCGTTGAAGTAGTCCTCTGCTGACATCGACAGTGCACGCGCCTTGAGCCGCATGTTGATATCTTTGGATACAAGCACGACTTCCCGGCTAGGATGTGCGTCTTGCAGCGCGCGCACCACACTCAGAATTTGGTTGTCTGCCTTACCCATTGGAAGGTCTGGTGGGAGCGTCCCAGACATCGCCGTTGTTTGGAAAAACAGTCGACCCACAGCATCTTTGTGCCCTAGGCCGCTGAGCGGCAAGCCTTCGTCAAGCTGTCGGTGTTCTGCCACCAGCGTATCGAGTGACCGACTGACTTGGCGGGCATTACGCGCCACCTCCGACATCCCTTTCTTTTGGTGATCAAGCTCTTCTAACGTCATCATGGGTAAAAAGACGTCGTGTTCCTCAAAGCGGAAAAGTGAGGATGGATCATGCAGCAGCACGTTCGTGTCAAGCACAAATAACTTGCTTACTCCTGACTCGGCCTTGGTCGCACGACGGGTTGGCGAACGAGGCGCGGGCGATTTTTTTGTAACGATTGCTTTACTCGGTGCGATAGCAGGTACTGCCGCGGGGGTTGTTGTCGTCGGTAATTTGAATGAGCTGCGTTGTCCGGCAACGCCCTCATCTTGAATGACGTCATTTGTCCGCAGGACTGGAGCGATAGGGTTGGTTTTGTGGACGTTGGCAGGCTTGCCTTTCGCGGTCTGCGCAGTGGGGGGTAAGAGATCGAGTTCAGTATCGTTTAAATCGAGTATTGCAGCAGGGCGGGTGGGCAGCTTGGGCAACGGCATACGAAACAATCTCCTGGGATCACAACAATCGAAAAATTAGGTCAGACTACCTGCGGCTTGCAGCACCTCTTGGGCGTGACCGGGTACCTTGACCCCCCGCCACGCTTGAACGAGCTTTCCACGCGCATCAATGAGGAAAGTGCTGCGTTCAATGCCACGTACCTGTTTCCCATACATTTGTTTCATTTTGATGACATCGTAGGTATTGCACACGACTTCATCTGTGTCTGCGATCAGAGGAAAAGGCAGTTCGAGCTTTTTACTGAAGTTCTCGTGCGACTTGAGGGAGTCACGAGACACGCCAATGACAACGCAGCTCTGCGCCAAGAATTGATCGTGCAAGTCCCGAAAATTTTCGGTTTCAGTCGTACAGCCAGGCGTGTTGTCTTTGGGATAAAAATAGAGCACCACGCCACGTCCAGCACATTGTTTGAGCGTGAGCTCACCAAAAGTACTCAGCGCCTTGAAAGCGGGTGCGGCTTTGCCAATTAGTACGGTTGTCATGTGGGGGGTGCTCCGTCGGATGTATGCTCTGGAAGTAGGGCTGCGATGACTTGCCGGCCCTCCGCCATGAGGATGTTGTAGGTGCGTGCTGCGGCTTGCGTGCTCATGCATTCGACACCTACGCCGGCCAGTAAGAGTGGCAGCAGGGTGGCGTGGGGGAGCATGCGTTGGCGATTGCCTGTGCCGATCAGCAGGACTTCGGGGCGTGTTCCCTCCAAGCTGGGTCCGCTCGATTCTGAAGCATCCAAAAATGCCATCGGGTCCAGCGCGGCGAATTTAAGCTTTGCAGCCTGCAGCAGAAGAGCCGTTGTAATGTCAGAGGGGGAGGTCGCAGACCAATGTTCAACGGCGCCCAAGGGGCCAAAGGCAATCGCGTGGTTAAAACGCGTCTGGTTGATTTCGACAAAGCCGTCACCGTATCCTGTGACGGTGTTCAGTGCCGAATTGGTATCAGTGTGAAGCTTCAATCAATACTCCGGCAGGTTCGGTTGATCATAGCGCAATCGTTCGTTCTGTGCGATGACAGGCTGTGAGGTCTTTTACTAGGAGAAAGCGGAATTTTTACGGGTTTTTGAGCCGGATTTGCCGGGTAGCTCGTGATGCGCTAGATTATGGGGTTTTGCTGCACTGCAAATAAGGGCCATTTAGGTTCGACGACCAAGGATTTAGGATGAAAAGGTTTCCCCGCATTGAGCGGTTGCCACCGTATGTATTCAATATCACTGCCGAGCTGAAAATGGCGGCTCGCCGGCGTGGCGAAGACATCATTGATATGTCCATGGGCAACCCAGATGGTGCGACGCCCGCTCATATCGTCGAAAAGCTTGTTGAGGCGTCCGAGCGACCGACCACGCACGGCTATTCCGTCTCTAAGGGGATTCCGCGGTTACGTAAGGCGATTGCAGATTGGTATCAACGCCGTTATCAAGTGGCGCTTGATCCTGACTCTGAAGCCATTGTCACAATTGGCTCGAAAGAGGGCTTGGCACATTTGATGTTGGCGACGCTTGATGCGGGCGACACGGTGCTCGTGCCAAACCCCAGCTATCCGATTCATATTTACGGCGCCGTGATCGCGGGGGCAAACATTCGGTCGGTGCGCATGACGCCGGGCGTCGACTTCTTTGAAGAACTTGAGCGCGCAGTGCGCGAGTCAATCCCTAAGCCAAAAATGATGATTCTGGGATTCCCCAGTAACCCAACCGCGCAGTGCGTGGACCTGCCATTCTTTGAACGCGTGATTAAGCTTGCGCGCGAACATGACATCATTGTGGTGCACGATCTCGCCTATGCTGACATTTGCTTTGATGGGTATCAAGCACCGTCTATTATGCAAGTTGAGGGTGCACGCGAAGTGGCGGTTGAATTTTTCACGATGAGTAAGAGCTACAACATGGCTGGATGGCGGGTGGGCTTCATGGTTGGGAATGCTGAGCTTGTCAACGCCTTGGCGCGCATCAAGAGTTACCATGATTACGGGACCTTTACGCCGATTCAAGTTGCGTCGATCGCTGCGCTGGATGGTCCGCAAGATTGTGTGCAGGAAGTTGTCCAAAAATATCAAAGTCGCCGCGATGTGCTGGTGAAGGGCTTGCATGAGGCCGGTTGGATGGTCGAGAACCCCAAGGCCTCCATGTATATCTGGGCACACATTCCTGAGCCCTATCGCGCTAAAGGTTCATTGGAATTTGCCAAACGAATATTGGAAGAGGCCAAGGTAGCCGTATCGCCTGGTATTGGTTTTGGGGACTACGGTGATGAATACGTAAGGTTTGCACTAATTGAAAACGAGCAGCGTACCCGACAGGCGGTGCGAGGCATCAAAGAAATGTTTCGTAAGGATGGATTGCTGTAATGGACTCTATTAAGGTTGGCCTACTCGGTCTTGGCGTGGTTGGTGGCGGAACATGGAAAGTGCTTCGTCGGAATGCGCTGGAAATCGCGCGTCGTGCGGGACAAACAATTGAGGTCACACGCATCGCTGTACGCGATATTGAGAAAGCGCGCGCCTTAGTGGGTACCTCGATAAAGGTAGACACCGATCCCTATGGTTTGGTGCGTGATCCATCGATTGATATTGTTGTAGAACTAATGGGTGGGGACACCCTTGCGCGCGAATTGGTGCTTGAAGCTATTGCGCAGGGCAAGCATGTTGTCACGGCTAACAAGGCCCTGCTCGCTAAGCACGGGACAGAAATTTTTGCGGCGGCATCCGCTAAAGGCGTTGTGGTGGCCTTTGAGGCTGCAGTAGCAGGTGGCATTCCAATCATCAAAGCGATTCGGGAGGGCTTGACTGCGAATCGTATCGAGTGGGTCGCTGGGATCATCAACGGCACGACAAACTTTATTTTGTCTGAGATGCGTTCGCGCGGGTTACCGTTTGCGACCGTCTTAGCTGAAGCCCAAAAGCTGGGCTATGCCGAAGCAGATCCAACCTTTGACATCGAGGGCGTTGACGCCGCGCATAAGCTGACGTTGTTGGCATCGCTGGCGTTTGGTATTCCGGTTCAGTTCGAGCGCGCTTATATTGAAGGCATTTCTAAGTTGTCGGCCGAAGACATCAAGTTAGCAGAGCGTTTGGGCTATCGCATCAAACTGCTGGGGATTACTAAGCGTCGCCCCGAAGGTATCGAACTACGCGTACATCCCGCACTGGTACCTGCTAAGTCAATGCTCGCCAATGTCGAGGGCGCGATGAACGCAGTGTTGGTCCGCGGTGACGCTGTCGGCCAGACGCTTTATTACGGTAAGGGAGCCGGGGAGGAGCCCACGGCTTCTGCGGTGGTGGCTGATCTGGTTGATGTAACGCGTCTGCTGACCGCTGATCCAGAACACCGTGTCCCGCATCTTGCGTTTCAGCCCGACTCCATGTCGGATACGCCCATACTGGCGATTGACGACGTGATTACCTCCTACTACTTGCGTTTAACGGTTGCGGATCAACCAGGTGTCTTGGCCGACATTGCGCGCGTATTCTCTAATAGTGGCATTTCGATTGGTTCAATGATTCAACAGCCCTCGGATGTTGACGCAAGCGCTGATCTCGTGTTTTTGACGCATGAGGCCGTTGAGCGCAATGTGAACGTCGCAATCGCCCAGATCGAGGCGTTGCCCTTTGTGCGCTCGAAAGTGACCCGCTTGCGGATGGAAAGTTTGTCATGAAATATGTCTCCACCCGCGGGGGCATGGATGCCCAAGGCTTTGCGGATATTTTGCTCGAAGGACTTGCTCCCGACGGTGGCTTGGCCATCCCTCAGGTGCTACCCAAGGTGTCGGTCGCGACGCTAGAGTCCTGGCGCTCATTGCCCTATCACGCGCTCGCAGCCGAGGTGCTTGGCTTGTTTGTATCGGATATTGAGCGCGCTGATCTGCAACGCATGACGCGCACTGCCTATTGTAAAGAGTCGTTTAAAACGGATGCGATTGTTCCGTTGCGCGCGTTGAATAACGGGATGTCCTTGTTGTGCGTCTCAGAGGGCCCAACCTTGGCCTTCAAAGACATGGCGATGCAGTTTCTGGGCCAGGTTTTTCCGTACGTATTACGTCAACGCCATACGACGCTCAATATCTTAGGCGCGACATCGGGGGATACGGGCTCGGCGGCCGAATATGCGATGCGTGGCAAGGATGCGGTAGCGGTCTTCATGCTTTCTCCGCATGGTCGTATGAGTGCGTTTCAGCGTGCCCAGATGTATTCCTTGCAAGACGCCAACATTCACAACATCGCGGTGAAAGGCGTCTTTGACGAAGCGCAAGATATCGTGAAGGCCTTGGCGAGCGATTTGTCTTTTAAGTCTCGGTATCGCCTTGGTGCCGTTAATTCTATTAATTGGGCTCGAATTGCAGCACAGGTTGTGTATTACTTTCACGGGTGGTTGCGTGCAACGACCGCTCCAGGGCAGCAGGTGTCTTTTAGCGTGCCCTCTGGAAACTTTGGCAATATTCTCGCGGGACATATCGCGCGCATGATGGGGTTGCCGATTCGTCGATTGGTCTTGGCGACCAATGAAAATAATGTGCTGGAAGAGTTTTTCCGCACAGGCATTTACCGCCCACGCGTTGCGGCGCAAACGTTTGCGACCTCGAGCCCTTCGATGGACATCTCACGGGCGTCTAACTTTGAGCGTTTCGTGTTTGATTTGGTAGGCCGTGATCCCGTGCGCGTAGCGGGATTGTGGCGAGAACTTTCGACGAATGGGCATTTTGATTTGTCCTCATATTTGCCAGAGTTCGAGCGCGACTATGGGTTTGTCGCCGGCTTCAGTACTCACCAAGATCGTCTCGACACGATTCGTTCTGTCAAAGAAAAAACGGGCATGCTGATTGATCCGCACACCGCAGATGGCGTCAAGGTTGCGGCCAGCTATATCGAGCCAGGGATTCCTATGCTTGTCCTCGAAACTGCGCTGCCTGCCAAGTTCTCCGAGGTGATTCAAGAGGCGCTTGGCATGCCCGCCCCGGTGCCAGCGGGTTTGGAAGGTTTAGAGTCTTTGCCGCAAAAAGTGACTGTATTGCCATGTGATGTCGCAAGCGTGCGTGCATACATTACTGAGCACGCGAGCGTCTGACGGTGCAGTATCTGACGCCTGGGCATTTCTTTGCGGTTGGTGCAGGCGCTGCCGTGGGGGCCTGGTTACGCTGGGTCTTGGCGGTCTGGCTGAATCAACCGAACGGTGTGATGCCTTGGGGTACTCTCGTCGCTAACCTTGTGGGTGCTTACCTAGTCGGTTTGGCACTCGGTTTTTTTGCGACGCTGCCCGCGATGCCGCCTTTCTGGCGCCTGTTTATCGTGACCGGCTTGCTTGGGGGATTGACCACATTCTCTACTTTCTCAGCGGAGACCTTCGCTCTGCTTGAAGAAGGACGCGTGGCGATGGCAGCGCTGTACGCAGGTGGCAGCCTATTAGGGTCTTTGATCTTGACCTTTCTAGGTTTGCTTACTGTGCAGTCTCTGCGTGGATAGTTTGGGTTTGCAGCAGTATCTTCGCGGCGTGTAACCCGCTACGTACAGCGCCTTCAAGCACCGCGGGGTAGCCGGTGTCTGTCCAATCGCCGGCCAACATGAGTCTGGGCCATGGGGTGGTAGTTGAGGGTCTATGCAACCCTACGCGTGCATCAAAGGTTGCGCGTTTCTCGACAATCAGTCGATGGTGAATGACAGGTGGAAGGATCTCGATCGCGTTGGGGTGCCGTTGACATTGCGTGCGTATCTGCGTGGAAATAGCCTCGATGAGCACATTGCGCTCGATCTTAAGCAAGTCTGGTGCGTCACTGACCACAACCGTCACTTGATCGGAATGATCTGGACGACTAAAGATCCACTGACCATACTGGTGCGACGCGATGTTTTCATCAAGCATCATCATCGGCACAGGGATTGACCAAGACTTTTCGAGCTGCAGAGTAAGCGTTGCAATCGCGCGATAGTCAAAGCCCTCTAGGCGTTGACGTAATGTTGTGACGGCAGCGTTGCGATCGTCGAGACATTCAGCAAGAATGCGCCGTGCCGCGTAGGGCGGAACGGCGAGCACGCAGACATCAAAGCGCTCATGATCCACGTCGACACCGTCTTCGTGTATACGCAGATTCCGGACGATATGACGGACACGCATGCTGACGTGCTGCGCGGCGGCGGTGGGCCAAAGAGTCGACAGGTCAACGCGCGGCACAATCAGATCCGAGCCGCTACGAGCGCCGCCTAAACCGTCACGCAAGACATTAAGAAATAGTTGCGCGCAGGCCTGCTCAAGCGGAGTATTCAGTGCTGCTAAACAAAGCGGCTCCCAGATCTTGCGAATGAGCGTATCGGATTGTTTGTATTGGACAAGCAAGGCGCGCACACTTTGGTGAGCAGCAGCCTTCCAGCCCTTTAGGCGTATGGCTCCAGCCATGCGTAACGCAGACGCGCGCTCACTGATCGTGAGGCCTCGAGCAAAGATCAACCCCCAAACCAGGTGTAGGGGGGCGATCAGCCGGGGCGCGCGTAAGCGAAAACTCCCGTCGGCACTTTCTAAGGTGAGTGGGAGACGCAATAACAACTCGTGCTCTGAGCGCTTTGGGGAGAGCTGTTTGATCAGTCCCAGAGACTCGCGGTAGGCGCCGAGCATCAGGTGTTGACCGTTATCGATGGTGCCTAACTGAAGATCGTTTACGCCGCGTGCACGACCACCAGGCGTTCCAGAGGCTTCAAAAACTGTAACCTGCGCCCCTGATTGTTTGAGTGCGACGGCCGCAGCGAGCCCAGCCCAGCCAGCACCAATCACCGCGATATTCACGCGCGGTTTTCCGTTCGTCGGATTTGTTTGACGACGCTGCGTCCCGCTCCGACAAAATTTTTCCAGGCAAGCCAAAGCTTACGCACAGGCGTGAGTGAGATACGCTGGTCTAACACTTGCCAATTTTCGTGCTCGATCTCATTGAGCAGAGCATAATAAATTGCTGCCATCATCAGACCGGGGCGCTGCGCGCGCTGCTCTGGTGGTGGAAGCGCCTCGATGGCCTCACGATACAGCGCGCGGGCGCGTGTACCCTCAAAGGCCATGAGTGCTGCAAATTTTTCTGAATATTGACTGTTCAAGATATCCGCTGCACGAACATCAAATTTTTGAAGATCACTAATCGGAATATAGATGCGACCACGGCGTGCATCATCACCCACATCACGAATGATATTGGTTAACTGAAAGGCAATGCCTAGTTTGCTGGCGTAGTTCAGGGTGTCAGGGCTATGTACACCAAAGATTCCAGCAGAAAGCTCACCCACTACGCCGGCCACATGCCAGCAATATTTCTCGAGCGCCGGCCAATCCAAATAACGCGTTTGATCGAGATCCATCTCCATGCCATCAATGATGGCGAATAGACGCTCCCGCGTGATCTGGAAAGGTACCAGCCAAGGTGTGAGTGCTTGGGTGACGGGGTGTTCTGCTTTGTCTTGGTACATGGCGTCGACTTGCGTGCGCCACCAAGCAAGCTTGATGCGGGCAATAGAAGTATCCGTGCATTCGTCGACCACGTCGTCCACTTCGCGGCAAAACGCGTAAAGCGCCGTGATAGCAAGGCGCCGGTCCGGCGGAAGAAAAAGGAAAGCGTAGTAAAAGCTCGAGCCGCTTTTTGCCGCTTTTTCTTGACAGTATTCGCTTGGGGTCATTGAGTTATCGCCAAAGTGCTCGCCAAAACATTGTTATCCAGTCGGTGGGCCGCAAAATGGGCCGTCGAGTGAATACATCAAATTCTACTTGCTCAATTTTTTCAAGAATGTTTAAACCACCTTGGACGATCAGACGAAGCTCGAGTCCGATTCGGCCTGGCAAACGTCGACCGAGTGGATAGCCAAAGTGTAACAATGCGCGGCATTGTTTGACCTGCTCGGTCATGAGATCGCGCCAAGCTTGCGTGCATTCCCCTTGTGCAATCGTTTCTTCGGACACACCAAAGTGCGCGAGGGCATCGCCTGGCAAGTAGATACGGTTCTTGCGCCAGTCTATTGCCACGTCTTGTAAAAAATTGACGCGTTGTAATGCGCTGCAAATAGCGTCTGACTGTTCGATCGCGCGTGCATCGGTTGTCTTGTACAGGTGCAACATGAGCAAGCCGACGGGGTTTGCCGACAGTCGACAATACGCCATGACTGCTTCGTTGTTGGGATAGCGTGCCTGTGTCAGGTCTTGTTCAAAGGCCGTTAACAAGTCAAAAAAAGACTGAAAGGGAAGGCTATGTTCTTGGATGGCTCGCCCGAGTGGCAAGAAAATCTCGCGTAGCTCCTTCGGTAAGCGCGCACCGTCATAGTCACCCGATGCCAACGTGGTCAGCCCGAGGCGATATTGCGCCAGCGCTGCCAAACGTTCTGCGGGGAGGGCGTCTCCCTCGTCAGCAATATCGTCCGCGCTTCGGGCAAAGCGATAGATAGCCACCACAGCCGGGCGCAGAGGCTTGGGCAGTAGCCAGGACGCCACGGGAAAATTCTCGTAATGATCGACAGCCATGGGTAAATTATGCTTAAGCTTTATCAGGACGTGCAAGTCGCAGTGTAGGGCACGTTTAGAAGCCCCCTGCGTTAGACTACCAGTCTTAGGCGCATGGCGCGCCAGGGTTTTTCATGGCCAAAATTAAAACGATCTTTGCGTGTTCCGAATGTGGTGGCATCAGCCCAAAATGGCTCGGGCAGTGTCCCCATTGCCACGCCTGGAATACCCTAGAGGAGTCGCGCGACACGGGGGCTTCGTCTCAGGCCGAGCAGCATCGCTATGCGCCGCTGGCGACCGCCAGCCCATTGAGAAGCCTCTCTGACGTCGAGGCGCTCGAGTTGCCTCGTATGTCGACGGGTATTCCAGAGTTTGATCGCGTGCTGGGTGGTGGGTTGGTCGCGGGCGCCGTTGTGTTGATCGGTGGAGACCCAGGGATTGGAAAGTCAACGCTCTTGTTGCAGGCTTTAGTGGCGATGTCCGGCGCGTCGCGCGTGTTGTATGTGACGGGTGAGGAGTCGGCCGAGCAAGTCGCGCTGCGTGCGCGTCGTTTGGGACTATCGGGTGGTTCGGTCGATTTATTTGCAGAAATTCGTCTTGAGGCCATTCAGGCAGCTCTTCTAGAGCAAAAGCCTGCTGTCGCGGTGATCGATTCCATTCAAACCGTTTACTCAAGTGAACTGAGTGCCGCACCCGGGTCGGTGTCTCAGGTAAAAGAATGCGCCGCCCAATTGACGCGCTTGGCCAAGCAGGCAGGTATTCCGATTGTGATGATCGGCCATGTCACGAAAGATGGCACCCTTGCGGGTCCCCGCGTGCTGGAGCATATTGTGGACACTGTTCTGTACTTTGAGGGTGACACGCATTCGTCCTTTCGGTTGGTGCGTGCCTTCAAGAACCGTTTTGGTGCGGTCAATGAGTTAGGTGTTTTTGCCATGACAGATCGCGGCCTAAAGGGGGTTGCCAACCCTTCCGCGCTCTTTTTGTCGCAACATTCTGCGCAAGTGTCTGGGTCCTGCGTGATGGCGACGCAAGAGGGGACCCGCCCCTTACTGGTAGAAATACAAGCCTTAGTGGATACGGCGCATGTTCCCAATCCTCGCCGCTTGTCCGTGGGTCTAGAAGGCAACCGCCTCGCGATGTTGTTGGCCGTGTTGAATCGGCATGCGGGCGTGTCAACATCTGATCAGGATGTCTTTGTGAACGCAGTCGGTGGGGTTCGTATTACAGAACCCGCTGCAGATTTAGCTGTGTTGCTGGCGATCATTTCGTCTTTACGCGATAGGCCGTTACCCAAAGGGCTGTTTGCATTTGGCGAAGTCGGACTCGCTGGCGAAGTGCGCCCCGCCCCGAGGGGACAGGAGCGTCTGCGTGAAGCGGCCAAACTCGGCTTCTCGATTGCAATCATTCCCAAAGCCAATGCGCCACGACAAGCGATCGAAGGTCTCGAGGTCTGGGGGGTCGACAGATTGCAGGATGCCTTGGATCGTTTGCGCGCATGAAGACCTTACAACTGATCTTTAAGCAATGTTGGCGCGACGCGCGCGCGGGCGATTTGCGTCTACTCGCGTTGGCGGTACTGATTGCTGTGGCGGCGGTCACCAGCGTTGGATTTTTGGCTGATCGCGTTGGCCGCGCGCTTGAACGCGATGCCGTACAAATGCTGGGTGCCGATCTCGTGGTGGAATCGTCAAGCGCCATACCGGATAGTTGGTTGTCGCGGGCGCAAGCGAGCGGGTTGCGCACGGTGCGCAGTTGGCAGTTTCCTTCGATGGTGGGGGGAGATAGCGGTCTGATGCTCGCTTCGTTAAAAGGCGTGGAGTCTGGCTATCCGCTGCGTGGCGCCTTGCGCACGGTCACCGTGTTGGGTGGTCCAGAGCTCGCCACGACGACTGCCCCGGAGATTGGGCAAGTCTGGGTGGATCCACAAATTCTGGCTCTGACCGGATTAAAAATTGGACAAACCCTGAAGGTCGGAGACCTGAAACTCACGATTACTCGCGCGATCGCGTATGAGCCCGACCGTGGACCTCAGTTTGTCAATCTTGCGCCGCGTGTCATGTTGCGTGCAGAAGATTTATTACGCGCTGGCCTGATTACAACGGGGAGCCGCATTGCGTATTCCTTGCTCATTGCTGGAAATGATGCCGACGTTGGGCGCTATCGTGACTGGCTTGATTCGGTGATGCGTTCGGGACAAAAGATTCTCACGGTCGAGTCAGGTCGTCCGGAAATCCGTCGCTCCCTTGATCGTGCTCAGCAGTTTCTTTCTTTGGTGGCGATGCTGGCTGTCTTGATTGCTGCCGTGGCTGTCGCACTGGGTGCACGTCGGTTCGGTCAGCGACATCGCAACAGCGTCGCCATGATGCGCTGTTTAGGTGCGACGCAGCGGCAAGTGTCCACAATTTTGATTGGTGAGTTTGTTGTTGTGGGCGTGGCCGCCTCTCTCGTTGGGTGTTTGATCGGGTGGTTAGTTCAAATGGCTGGCGTCGGATTGCTGGCGGGCTTGGTCGGTGCGGAGTTACCCAGCGCGGGATGGATGCCTGCTGCCCAAGGGCTCTTTGCGGGTTTATGGTTGTTATTGGCATTCGCCTGGCCGCCGCTGCACGCCTTGCGACACGTCCCACCATCGCAAGTGTTGCGCACCCAAGTGCTTCCTATTCCATTGCAAAGCTGGTTGGGTTATGCGCTGGGCCTCGGAGGGTTCTTGGTGTTGATGTGGTGGGTCGCCCAAGACATCAAACTCGGTGCCGGGCTTGCGGCCGGTTTTGTGGCGGCTGCTGGGATATTTTCCTTGGTGAGTCTGACCTGTCTTTGGTTCTTGAGTAAAGTGCGCGTGCATCTCGATGCCTTCCCTGTCCTGCGTTTTGCGCTTGCGGGCGTCATCCGCCGACGTGGAGCAACAGTGGCCCAAACCAGTGCGTTGGCGATCGGCATGATGGCAATTTTGTTGCTGGCGATCGTTCGTACAGATTTGTTGGCGGGATGGCAACGTACGCTTCCGGCTGATGCGCCCAATCGTTTTTTGATTAACGTCCAAACTGATCAGGTCGATGAGGTGCGGCGCGCGTTATCGAAGGAAGGGCTAGCGGCCGTGCAGCTTTCGCCGATGGTTCGCGGCAGACTGATTGCCAACAATTCAACCGCAGTGAGTGCCGCAGACTATACAGATGCCCGTGCCCAGCGTTTGGTTGAGCGAGAGTTCAATTTGTCCTATGCAAGCAAGCTGCCGGAGATCAGCCAAATCGTGGCGGGTCGCGACTTAGATGCTAACGCGCACGAGGTCTCGCTTGAGCTGAGTCTGGCCAAGTCCTTGCGCCTGAAGCTCGGCGATACGCTCGAGTTCGATGTGGCCGGAGAGTCCGTCAAAGTCGTGGTGACAAGCTTGCGCAGAGTAGATTGGGATTCCATGCGAGCCAATTTCTTTGCGATTTTGACTCCTGCAGCGCTAGCCGAGGCGCCCCAAACTTGGATGACCGCATTTTATTTGCCTCCTGAGGGGACACGCACCACACAAGAGCTACTCGAGCGCTTTCCGAACCTGACGGTGTTTGATGTGGGCGCGATTCTGAGCCAGTTGCAGAGCATCCTCGATAAAGTGGCTGTGGCCGTGCAGGGATTGTTTGTGTTTTCTTTGCTTGCTGGAGCGGTGGTATTGGCGGCTGCGTTGACGGCAACGCGCGATGAGCGTGTCCGTGAAGCGGCCCTTCTGCGGGCGTTTGGCGCATCGCGACGTCAACTAGCAGGTGCGATGCGCTCTGAATTGTTGGCGGTTGGCGCGGTGGCGGGTGTATTGGCTTCGCTCGGTGCGAATCTCGCGGCATGGGCCTTGTCGACGTGGGTGTTTGAGTTCGATATGCAGTTTTCACTTTGGCCCTGGCTCCTCGGGGTGACGGTGTGTATGCTTGGTGCATGGTTAGCGGGAGCCCTTGTTCTTCAAGGGGTATTGAAGACCCCTCCACTTACTATTTTGCGGCATCAATAATTTGACGAAGCGAACCGGGAACCATGACCCAAACGACTGAAACCCAACCTTCCGTTTTTGAGACGCTTGGTGGCGAGCAAGGTATTCGCCGGCTCGTCGATCGCTTTTATGATGTCATGGATATTGATGAGGATCTTACGATCTTGCGCCAGGTGCATGGCCCCTCCCTCGATCAAGCACGCGACAAGTTATCCTGGTATCTATGCGGTTATTTTGGTGGGCCACAGCACTACATTGAACGCTTTGGGCATCCGCGCTTGCGGGCACGACACTTGCCGTACTCGATTGGTGTCGTAGAGCGCGATCAGTGGTTGTTATGTATGGGGCGTGCCATGAAGGATCTTTCTTATGACGATGCCTTAATCGAGCGCATGCTGGAAATATTTTTTGGTGTGGCAGATTGGATGCGCAATAAAGATGGCTGATCAACTTCACCTACAGACCATCAATATTGGGGCACAAGAATGGGTGCGCTTAGATTTAGGCCTGTTTGAAGCAGAGCCCGTACCGTCCCCTGAGGAACTTCAATCGTGGTTTGATCCGAATAATCTGCGCTCAGAAGCGTCGCCGGTTGGAGCGGGGGGGCGCAGCGCTGCATGGTTTGTCCGCGTCCGACAGTTACAGGCTGTTTTGCGTCATTATCGTCGGGGTGGCTGGGCCGCCAAGCTTTTGCGCGCGAGTTATGTGTGGACGGGTCTAACAAAGACTCGCTCCTTCGCGGAGTTTGAGTTACTCGGGCAGATGCATCGTGCAGGCCTGCCTGTGCCGCAGCCGATTGCGGCGCATGTCCACAAACGTGGTTTGTTGTATGAGGCGGCGTTGCTGACGGTTAGGATCCCGAACGCGCAACCGCTTGCTCGAATCGTGGACTCGCAGGTGTGGGCGCAAGCTGGACGTGAGATCGCTAGGATGCACGCCTTCGGTGTCTGGCACGCTGATTTGAATGTATACAACGTGATGGCGGGTCAGGGCGGCAGCATTTGGCTGATTGATTTTGATCGTAGTCGCGCGGGTGGCGTGAACGAAGGTTTGCGGGCCGAGAATCTGTCGCGTCTGTTGCGCTCTATTCGAAAAGTGGTACCCGAACAAGAGCACTCAGGCTGGCCG
>CAJBTJ010000207.1 GCA_903958565.1 uncultured beta proteobacterium | reverse complement strand
CTGCTATGTGGTTCAAAAATCTTAAGCTTTTTCGCCTCTCACATGAGTGGGCTTGGACCTTCGATCAGATCGAAGACTTTTTAAATAAAGAACGATTTGCCCAGGCAGACGCCAGCGCAGCAAGCTCTGTCGGTTGGGTCGCTTTGCGTGAGCAAGACCAACGTCTGGCTTACCCGATCGGTAAACAAATCATTTGTGCTTTTCGTTCGGAAAAAAAACTACTTCCAGCTTCAGTCATCAACCAATTTGTGAAAGCGCGCGCTCAAGATCTGGAGGAACAACAAGGCTTTAAACCTGGCCGTAAACAGCGCCGCGATCTTAAAGAGGAAGTCACAAGCACCCTTCTGCCGCGCGCCTTTAGCCTCATCCGTGATACACGCGTATGGATTGACCCGATCAATCACTGGCTTGCCATCGACACCGCTTCCACATCAAAAGCCGAAGAGGTTATCTCAGCCTTAGGCAAGGCTATTTACCCATTCCCCTTTGAGCCAATACAAGTAACGATTAGCCCAGCGGTTGCCATGACCGCCTGGATCTCGACAAGCGCCCCTCCCAGTCATTTCACCATCGATCAAGATGCCGAATTTCGTGCGGGCGGAGACAAGGCGGCAGCCATCCGATACGTCAAGCACGTGCTCGACTCCGAAGACATCGACAAACACATCAAGAACGGCAAGCAATGCACACGTCTCGCGCTGACCTGGAATGACCGCGTGTCCTTCGTACTGACTGAAAATTTAGATATCAAGAGAGTGGCGCCGCAGGATATCCTTGATGAGACCGAACAGTCCGCAATCGATCATGAGGCTGAAAAATTCGATAGCGATATGACCTTAATGTGTGCGGAGCTCAATCAATTACTCAGCGCCCTCCTGAATGCCCTGGAAGAAAAAACAACGATCCAAAAGGTGAATTGATATGGACCTCATGATCCAAAGCAGTATTCAAGAAACAATCGAGGGCGGGCTCGTGCTCAGCATTACGATCGAAGACCTACAGGTACAGGCTTACATCGTCATTTCAAAAATTGACGTTCATGTCGTCGAAAAAATAATTCCGCAAACACTCTTTGAAAGCGATGCACAAATCCACGTTGCTGGCATCACGAGAGGAACGGATATCACTGAAGAAATCGTGCAGATTCTCGAAAACATGGATAACGGTGATGTCGTCGCTTTTTTATGCGAAGACGCGATCACCTATGGTGAAGCCCTCGCCGTGCTTGGTCTGAAGCACTAAGGCTTCAGATTTTTTTGCGCAACTGCATGAGCAGCAGCGCCACAATACCAAGCGCCATGACCCATAAGGATACATCCACCGCATTTTTACTCGCAGCATAGGTAATGCTCGAGTAGGTTAAATAGGCGCAAGTCAGACAAAACAAAATGGGGGTGAACGGATAAAGCGGGACCTTGAAGGGCCGATCTGCCGACGGGTCTTTCACCCGCATCACGAACAAGGATACCCCTACCAAAAACAAGAAAAACCAAAATACCGGCGCTGTGAATTCCACCATTGCACCAAAGCCATCGGTCTGCCATAAACCAAAAATGACCAGCACGAGACTAATAGCGGACTGCACCCATAACGCTCGCGTCGGGGAGCCTCGACCACCCTCCCAATGCCCCATGAATGACAAGGCCGGCCAATCTTTGCCCAAAGCATAGTTTGTGCGTGCACCCACAATCATGGTCGCATTGATGCTGGTCAGCGCGGCCGTTGCCACAAACACACCGAGCACACGTTCACCCGCAGGGCCAAACGCCCGCCCCATCAAATCAGCGGCTACCGCGTTACTGCTCGCCAATCCCTTCAAACCCAAGCCTGAAAGCAAAGCGAAGTTCACCAAAACATAAATAATAGTTAAAACAAAAATGCTGATGACGATGACAGGGACGATCGCTCTGCGTCCGCCGTGCACCTCGGCAGAAATATACGCCGCTTCGTTCCAACCCCCGTACGTCAGCAGCACGAACACCATCGCCAAGCCAAACATCCCAAGACTTGGCGTCGACGAAAAATAAGCTGGTGATGCAGGGGCATCACTTGAAACATAAAACCCTGCAATTGCCACTAAGATCAGTCCAGACACTTCGATTAGCGTCAAGAGCGTCTGCACCCAAGACGCGGCAGCAATACCGATCAAGTTCACGATTGTCAAAACAAGCACGACACCAATCGCCCAAATCGCGGTCGAGTAAGGCCCAAGGTTAAGTGCCTTACTCATATAGTCGCCAAACACAAAAGCTAATAAAGCAATCGATCCCGTATTGATGACCATTGCCTTGGCCCACGCATACAGAAAAGAAATTGGCTTACCAAAGGCGCGCGCTAGAAAATGATAATCGCCCCCTGCATGCGGGTAGGTCGTCGCGAGTTCTGCATAGCACAGCGCCCCCGCGAGCGAGATGAGCCCACCAGCTAACCAGGCTACCAGAAGCCATCCCGCGTCTCCGGTGACCCCCGCCACCATGGAGGGGGTTTTAAAGATACCTGCACCAATAACAATGCCGACAATGATGGCGATCGCACTGAAAGGTGATAGTCTTTTTGAAGGTGCGTTATTGTTTGCAGGCGCGTTCATAAAGGATCAAACTTTTATTGTTAACTACGAGTACCCGAAACTTCGTACAGTGGCGAATTCTCGTGCACATTGCCCGTTAAAGCGTTGCCCTTGATTTCGACATCAAAAATACGTGATTGACCATTCTGGTCGACGAAGCTGAATTTCAAACGATTACCGGTCAGGACTCCACCGAGAATGGGCTGTGACTTACCCTTAATCGTGAACGTGCCACCCACTTTTTGATAGCGCTGGGTTAACTCAAGAACATCGCCCTGGCCGCCATCGATACCCTTGATTGTCCATTTGCCCGCTGCGTTACCAGGCACCACCCAAAAGTAGCCTTGGGTATAGCCCGTCCCAATCACTTGATCAGGTTCCCAATCACCCATATTGAAGGAGTTGGTCGCGACACGCGTACCAGGAGCCATCTTAAGAATCGTCGGGCGCAGCTTCAGATTGAGATCAGGCAACAAATACATCGTCAGCACATTGGCCTTGGAGAAGTCCTCCACAAAAATGTCGCCGTGGATGATCTTGACTTTATCTGAGACACCAGCGCGTTCCGCATTACGGGTTGCAAGCGCTGCCATATCTTTGTTGTATTCAATACCGACTGATCGGGCACCATAATTTTTTGCTGCGGCAATAGCGATCTTCCCATCACCCGCCCCCAGATCAAACACAAGATCATTCGGTCCAACATTCGCAGCCTTGAGCATGGCATCCGCCACGGCATCATTAGTCGGTACCCAAATCACATCTTTACCGCTTTGCCCGACGGAGGGCTGATACTTGTCGTCACCCAATGTTGTCCCATAAGCAATCTGGGCAAAAGCCTGCGTGACGGTTAATCCAAGGGCAAGAGCCGTTGTGGATAGCACTAAACGAATATTCATGATTGACCTCGCTGATCGGTGTGGAAAGTGTGACTGCGGTGTAATTACAAAATCAGACCGCAAAATTTAGCACTTGGCGGCAAAAAAAACAGCTAATTCTCGTAAGGATTCGATGATGGCTTAAAAATTACTCTTCGAGAGGCGATTTGCCGGTGTGGAGCCTCAGCCGCATATGGTCAGGCACATCTTGTCCAGCGTCTGTAAAAGCCTTGCGCAAGGCTCCCATTTGGGGACCGAAAATACCGCTACGATTATCGCTTGCCCACTGTCTCGAGGTCTGGAGGGTCGTCAGACTCCCTTGAAAACGCGGCATCACCCAGCGCGCGAAAAGCTCATAGCTCCTTAAGGTCTGCTCGCGGGTAGCCCACTCGTGCGAGCGGAACAATACGGCGCCTGCACCGCCATCCGTAAAAGATAACAGACGCTCTATTCCTGCCGCAACGGTCTCGGGCGAACCAACAATGGTTGTCCCCGCCTTCAGCCCTTCGGCCAGCGGATTCTCGCTGCGCATCGGCGGGCGCCCCAAGGTTTCACTAAAGTAGCTCAAGGTCTCGAGCCGCTCGCCTTTGCGCACTTCAGCGACCGCCTGTTCATCGTCTTCGGCCACATGGATATTGACGACCAAGCGCCAATCATCGCGCCGCATGGTCTTGCCAAACTTGGTGGCCTCGGCCTCACCTAGCTTCCATTGTTCTGCCAACTTCTGTGGCCCACCCGGTAAGCCCGCACCCAAGGAAATCAAGCCAACTCCATGCTTGGCAGCCGTTAATACCCCGGAAGGGGTGGTCGAACTTGCCACCGCAACCGGAAACCCACCTTTGGTATACGGCGCGAGATGCAGACGTGCATCATTGAGTTCAAACCAATCTGTCTTTAAGTTGACCGGTTCCTCGCAGGCCAGCAACCGCATGATCGCACCCAGAGACTCATCCATCATAGGACGCTGGCGCTCCGCCTGAATCCCCATCATGTAAGCATCCGATACGAGGGCTCCAGGACCGCAGCCCAACATGACACGCCCACGCGTCATGTGATCGAGTTGTACAAATCTTTGCGCAACCAGAAATGGATGATG
>CAJBTJ010000206.1 GCA_903958565.1 uncultured beta proteobacterium | reverse complement strand
ACACCATAAGTTGGGCCAATCCGTACTTCGACAGGCAGCATCAGCGTAATGAAAATCATCCAGAACATCAGTCCGCGAAAGGGGAACCGAAAATAGACGATCGCAAAGGCTGACAAAATCGAGATGGTGATTTTTCCGAAACTAATGAGCAGTGCCGACACCAGACTGACCCACATCATGGGCCATGCGGCATTGATACGTCCCCCGGCTTCGGTTGCGCCGCCGAAGAGCGCGAGGCGATAGGTCTCAAGCGCATGATCGCCCGGCAAGAGCGACATCGGCGTGTTCTGCACAATCTGCGCAGTGGTTTGTGTGGAAGCAATAATCGTGACGTAGACGGGGAACGCTACGATCAACACGCCGAGTATGAGCACGAGATGGGATAGTAGGGTCAAGCCCGGACGACGTTCGATCATACTCATGCGTATTGCACCTTACGCTCGATAAACCGAAATTGCACAACCGTCAGACACACCACGATCGCCATCAAAATGACCGACTGGGCAGCAGAGCTTCCCATATCCATCGCTTTAAACCCATCGTAGTACACCTTGTAGACGAGGATCGCGGTCGACTTGCCAGGGCCGCCGTGCGTCGTCGCGTCGATAATCGCGAAGGTGTCAAAAAAGGCATACACCACGTTTATCACCAACAAGAAGAAAGTTGTGGGTGACAACAAGGGGAACACAATCGTGCGAAAGCGATACCAAGGCGTCGCGCCGTCAATGGCCGCTGCCTCGAGGAGCGAACGCGGGATCGACTGCAAGCCTGCAAGAAAAAACAAAAAGTTATACGAAATTTGTTTCCATACCGCTGCGACAACAATTAAGGTCATCGCGTCGCGACCATCGAGCATGTGGTTCCAATCGACGCCAAACCAATGTAGGGCGTAGGAGACGACTCCCATCGGAGAAGCGAAAATAAACACCCACAAGACACCGGCGACCGCCGGGGCGACAGCATACGGCCAAATTAGAAGCGTTTTATAAATATTGGCAGCACGCCACACTCGGTCAGCCATCACCGCCAACAACAGGGCCAAGCTCAGTCCGACCACGGCCACTAGCAGCGAAAAGATTGCTGTTGTTTGAAATGACTCAAGGTACAGTGGGTCGTTAAAGAGTCGGGAGAAATTCTGCCAGCCGACGAACTGACGCGACATTCCAAACGCATCCTCTTCAAGGACGCTTTGATACAACGCCTGGCCTGCAGGCCAAAAGAAGAACACCAAGACGATCGTCATCTGCGGCGCCACAAGCGCCCACGGTAACCATCGAGATTTAAAACGAACCTTCTTTTCCATCAGCTTTTATAGAAAACGCGATGGGCTTCTTAAGCCTCCCATCGCGTTTTCTTATCACCTTAGCGGCTATTCGCCTTTTCAAAACGCTCTAGCAACTCGTTTCCGCGCTTGACGATTGCATCCAATGCATCTTTCGCAGCTTTTTTGCCACCCCAGACTTGCTCGAGTTCTTCATCGATGATGGTGCGAATCTGCACATGGTTGCCTAGACGAATGCCTCGGGAATTATCAGTCGTCTTGCGAATCATCTGTGTCACCGAAACATCGGTACCGGGATTTTGTTTGTAAAAACCCGACTTCTCGGTCAACTCAAACGACGCAATCGTGAGCGGCAAGTAACCTGTGCGCTGATGGCTCTTTGCGGCCTCTTCTGGACGTGAGAGAAAATCAAAAAATTCTGCGACGCCCTTGTACTCGTCTGCCTTGCGTCCGGCCATCACCCAGAGACTAGCGCCACCAATCACGGTGTTCTGTGGCGCACCTTTTACATCCGCATAGTAAGGCAAGGTCGATGTGCCAAAGGCAAACTTCGCATTACGCTTCAAATTACCGTACAAAGCCGAAGAGCCTGTGGTCATCGCGCACTCACCCGAAACAAAGACTGGGTCTGCTGCATTGGCACGGCCTTTGTATACGAACAAACCGTCTTTGGCCATGTCCGCCAAGTTCTGAATGTGACGCACCTGCAAGGGTTCGTTGACCTTTAGGCGCGCATCCATGCCCTTCATGCCATTACCTTGCGTGGCAAACTCAGTGTTGTGCCAAGCGCTAAAGCTCTCGAGCTGCGTCCAGCTCACCCAACTCGTTGTGTAGGGGCACTTATGGCCCGAGGCCTTGAGCTTCTTGGTTGCCTCGATGACTTCAGGCCAGGTCACAGGAGGCTTTTCGGGATCCAAGCCAGCTGCTTTAAAGGCATCTTTGTTGTACCAAAGTACGGTTGTTGAACTGTTAAACGGAAAACTCAACATTTGGCCGTTCGGCGCCGTGTAGTAGCCCGCGACGGCCGGCACATACGCTGCGGGGTCAAATTTGATGCCCGCCTTGCTCATCACGTCGGCCACAGGGACGATCGCGCCCTTGCTGGCCATCATGGTTGCCGTGCCGACTTCGAAAACCTGGAGAACGTGCGGCGCATTGCCAGCACGAAACGCTGCAACAGCAGCCGTCATCGCTTCATCGTAGGTACCCTTAAACACTGGCACTACCTTGTAATTCTTCTGGCTATTATTGAAATCCTTGGCAAGATCGTTGATCCACTCGCCCAACGCACCACTCATCGCGTGCCACCATTGAATCTCGGTCTGCGCTTGAACAGGCATTGCTGTCAGCGCACCTAACGTCATTGCGGCTGCAGCCGCGGTAAATTTCAGCTTCATAGGATCTCCTTGAGTTGCGCACACCGTCACGCATTGTCGAACGTTAAATTTGAAGGTACTGTCTGTACTGTAATGATTGCTGATGACAGTTTTGTTTATCTTTTTGTCATATGTTTGTAACACTTACTGCCCCAAGTTTGAATTAGGGTCTGCCCTGTTTTAAGCTTCAATGACCAACTTTTTGCGTTTGAGACCCCACAGACCATGCAATACATCCTCGCGCTCGACCAAGGCACCACCAGCTCCCGGGCGATTTTATTTGACGCACAGGGTCGCAGCGTCAAGACTGCGCAAAAAGAGTTTCGACAAATTTTCCCACAACCCGGCTGGGTGGAGCACGACGCTAACGAAATCTGGAATACCCAGCGCCAGGTGATTGAACAGGTTGTAGGGCTGCCCGACACCGCCGCCCTGGTCAACCAAATCGCCGGAATCGCCATCACCAATCAGCGTGAGACGACTGTCCTGTGGGATCGGTTGACGGGCGAACCCCTTGCCAACGCAATCGTATGGCAGGATCGCCGCACGGCAGATCTCTGCGACACGATGCGAACACAGGGCCACACCGCGCTATTGCAACAAAAAACTGGGCTTGTGCTGGATGCCTATTTTTCTGCAACAAAATTAGCGTGGTTGCTTGACCAAATACCCGGCGCGCGTGCAAGAGCCGAACGAGGCGAATTGGCCTTTGGCACCATCGACACCTGGCTGCTCTGGAAACTCACAGCAGGCAAGGTCCATGCAACCGACCCGAGTAATGCCTCACGGACGTTGCTGTTTAACGTGCACACCCTGCAGTGGGACGACGAACTCTTAGCGCTCTTCAAGATTCCGCGCGCAGTGCTACCCGAGGTTCGACCAAGCGGTGGGGTGTTTGGAGAGACGGACCCTTCGCTCTTTGGCCGTGCAGTGTCGATTGCGGCCATGATCGGTGACCAGCAAGCGGCGACCTTTGGTCAAGCCTGCTTCTCGCCTGGGATGGCCAAGAACACCTATGGCACAGGATGTTTCATGCTTTTAAACACGGGCAGCACTCCGGTTGAGAGTGCAAACCGGCTACTCACCACAGTGGGCTGGCAACGTGCCGCGACGCCAAGAGGCACGCCAGACACCACCTACTGCCTCGAGGCGTCAGTATTCATGGGTGGTGCAACGATACAGTGGCTGCGTGATGGCCTCAATATCATTCAAACCGCAGTAGAAGTTGAAAGTTTGGCGCAAAGCGTGCCGGATGTGGGCGACACCTATCTTGTGCCCGCCTTTACGGGTCTTGGTGCCCCCCATTGGGACGGTCACGCGCGGGGCACTTTAGTTGGTATGACGCGTGGGACGACGAAGGCGCATATCGCACGTGCCGCACTCGAAGCGATCGCACTTCAGGTCGCCGATGTCTTTACTGCTATGCAAAAAGACTCCGGCATCATGTTGGCCGAATTGCGCGTGGATGGCGGCGCCTCCAAAAACAACTTGCTCATGCAAATACAGGCTGATTTCCTGGGGATTCCCGTTGTGCGGCCTGCCGTCACAGAGACGACAGCCCTCGGTGCAGCCTACCTCGCTGGGCTGACGGTCGGCTTCTGGTCAAACACCGAGCAGATTTCATCACAATGGGTGATCGATCAGCGCTTTGAGCCTCGACTGACTGATACGGCACGTCAAACGAAACTCGCCCGATGGCATCAGGCTGTCGAACGAGCGAAAGACTGGGCGCAAGACTAAACTAGTCAATCAATACGATACCCAACGCGGCACCGACACCACATCATGCGTCCATCTGAGTCTCTCTCTACTCGCGGTCAGCCCAACACACCACTGGACACAAAACGCGCCAGCCTACTCGCTCGCCTGAAAGACAACACGCAATACGATCTGGCGATTATTGGTGGTGGCGCGACAGGTCTTGGGCTTGCCTTGGACGCTGCTGCGCGAGGCTATTCGGTTGTGCTCATCGAGGCGACCGACTTCGCACAAGGCACCTCTTCGCGTTCAACAAAGCTTGTGCACGGCGGCGTACGATACTTAGCACAGGGCAACGTGTCGCTGGTCTATGAAGCGTTGCACGAACGCACCACGCTACTGCACAATGCGCCCCACCTCGCGCAACCGCTATCCTTTGTGATGCCTTGCTACAAATTTTGGGAGCAAGGCTTTTATGGAGCAGGGCTCATTCTCTATGATGCGCTTGCCGGACGCCGAAGCCTCGGACGCACACGCTTCATGGGAAAGTCGCATACCTTACAAAACCTTCCCAACCTCAATACCGCCGGCCTCAAAGGTTCCGTTAAATATTGGGACGGGCAGTTTGATGATGCAAGACTCGCACTCGCCTTAGGGCGCACGGCCGCGCAACATGAGGCGCTGCTGCTCAACTACTGCGAAGCGGTCGCGCTCACCCACGCAAACGGTCGTCTCTCTGGCTTGGTCGTGCGCGATACCGAGACGGCTGAACAATACAATATTCGGGCCTCCTGTGTCGTCAATGCCACTGGGGTATGGGTCGACGCGCTGCGCGATCTCGATGCACAGGCAACTCAAGAATCGCATTCCAATATTGTTGCACCGAGTCAAGGCGTACACATCGTCGTCGATCATGATTTTCTGCCGGGCGATCACGCGTTGATTGTGCCCCACACGACAGATGGCCGTGTATTGTTCGCCGTACCGTGGCTCGGAAAAGTCATCATCGGCACAACGGACACCCCTCGCCACGACTTAAGTCGTGAGCCGACGCCCTTTAAGGAAGAGCTGGAATTCATTTTGCGCGAGTCCGCACGCTACCTTAAGCGTGCACCCCAGCGCGAAGACATCAAAAGCATCTGGGTGGGCTTACGACCTCTGGTCAAGCCTCCAAAAGATGAAAGCGGTAACACCAAGAAAATCAGTCGGGAGCATACGGTACTCATTAGCAAGAGCAAGCTTGTGACGGTGACCGGAGGAAAGTGGACAACCTATCGCGCAATGGCCGAAGATGTTTTGGCTCAATGCACAAGCGCGTCACTTCTACCACAGCGTGCACCCTGTCAAACCGAACACCTCCCACTTGTGGGAGCGCAATCGGGCACCACCGTCTCTCATCCCATGAGCGCCGCGCCTGGCATTGCCGCCTATGGAGACGAGGCCACCTATATCGATACGTTACCTGGCGCGCAGCGCGAACTAGGGGGAGGACTCACCGAGGCCATGGTTCGCTTCGCTGTGCGACATGAGTATGCGCGAACAGTCGAAGACGTTCTAGCCCGCCGTGCACGCTTACTGTTTTTAGACGCTGCGCTCGCCTCATCGATCGCCGAAGCAGTGGGTCAGATTGTGTCGGAGGAGACAGGGCGCGACGCCGGAGCGATTGCCTTTAAAACACTCGCGCAGCACTACCTGACGCTACCTGACGCTTAATGCGTCAGGGCGTCCTCAAGAATCATCTCTGCACCTTTTTCTGCAATCATCATGACCGGGCCTTGCGTATTGCCCGAAACCATCGCTGGCATGACGGATGCATCAACGATCCTAAGACCGCTCAGCCCTTTAAAACGTAAACGTACATCGACCACAGCATTAATATCCGTCCCCATACGGCATGTTGCGACAGGGTGATAAGTGGTCTGTCCGTTATTGCGTGCAAAATCCAACCACTGTGCGTCCGTCTGTACAGAATCGCCTGGCGCCATTTCAAAGTCGATATAAGTCTTCAGTGCGTCGCGGCCCATGATGCGTCGCGCGATGCGCATGCCATCAATGAGCGACTGCTGGTCCGCGTGATCAGCCAGAAAATTTGGGCGTATTGACGGCCCCACCATAGGATCAGGGGACTTGATATGAATGCTACCTTGCGATGTCGGACGAATACCCGACACCCCCATGGTCATGCCTGGCGCTTGATCGAGCTTACGGATCGCAGCGTTCGCATAGCTCGCATGCATAAAGAAATACTGTACATCTGGCGTTGCCAACTCTGGGCGCGTCTTGACAAACCCCCGCACCAGACCCGTCCCCAAGGTGAGTATCCCCTTGCGCTGTAAAAAGTATTGCAATGCTGCGACGCCCACGCGCCAGCCTTGCGCTAGCTCATTGAGTGTCTGCGTATTTTTGACACGCCAATTCATGCGCGTTGCAAAATGGTCGATGTAGTTCTCACCCACACGCGGTGCAGCATGCAGACAAGCGATCCCGAATTTTTGCAATAGCGATGGATCACCGATCCCGGAGAGCTCTAAGATTTGCGGGGTTTGCACTGCACCGGCCGCCATAATGACTTCTCGCTTAGCGGTCACCTCGTGCAAGCTATCTTGCTGCACATACGACACTCCGGTGCAGCGCCCCTGCGTGAGCAACACGTTGGTCACATGCGCACCGGTCCGTACCGTCAAGTTTTTTCGATGGCGCACAGGCTGCAAGTACCCATCGGCCGCACTCCAACGCTGTCCACCTTTTTGAGCCACTTGGTAGTAGCCAAACCCTTCCTGATCCATGCCGTTATAGTCGTCCGTCAGCTTCTGACCATCCTGCCCTGCTGCCTCGATCACAGCGCTCGCGATCGGAAAACGCTCGCTCACGTGATGAATATGCATCGGCCCGGATCTTCCGCGATGTGCGCCTCCGGGCATATAGGTTTCAATTTTCTTAAAGTAAGGCATGACGTCTTTCGCAGACCAGCCCTGCGCGCCCAAAGCGGCCCAGTGATCGTAGTCTTCGGGCTGACCATGCACATAAATCATTCCGTTGATCAAGCTTGAACCGCCCAACCCTTTTCCACGCGGGATGGCAATCGTGCGGCCCCGCACATTATCTTCAGGCTCAGTCTCGAAGCGCCAGTTATAGGTTGGGTCATTAAGTAGTTTCGTGAAGCCAGCAGGAATATTGATCCACATGCTCTTAGGCTCTCCACCCGCCTCAAGCATCAACACCGAATACTGACCATTTTCTGTCAGTCGATTCGCAAGCACGCAAGCGGCCGTCCCGCCGCCAACAATCACGTAATCAAAGGTTTCCATTATTTTGCGACTCCCATAAAATCCGCCATCATTTCAATCTGACATTCAAGCATCGGCAGGCCGTACTGTATGCGGCATCCCTTCGCCTGCGCGCACTCAAGCAAGGAGGTCAACTTAGGCGTCATGATGATTTCCGCTACGACTTGCGTCGGAACTAGGCGCGATGTGTCCAAGGGCAATGGATCCTCAGCTCGCATCCCTAAAGACGTTGCATTCACCACGAAATCAAAGCCAGAGGGATCCTCAGAGCCCAAACCCGTCTGAACCGCAGGGTATAGCGTCTTGACACCATCAAGAATCTGCTGAGCGGCTGCTTGTGTTCGGTTGTGAATCGATAATTTTCGAATTCCAGCCTGGGCGAGCGCAAACGCAATGGCCCGCGCTGCCCCGCCCGCGCCGCAGAGGAGTACGGTTAGTCCCTCGAGCTTGAACCCGCTTTGACTTAACCCCTCGACAAAGCCTTTGCCATCCAAGATGTCACCGGCAAGCGTTCCATCTGACTCGCGTCGTACGATATTGACCGCCCCGACCGCAAGCGCCTCTGGCGTCACCACATCACAGAGACTGACCATGCTTGTCTTGTGCGGTACGGTGACCACCATCCCACCAAAATTTTTCATGCTGCGCAAGGCTTGAACGAGATCTCGCAAGCCAGCTGGTGGCACATGCATGGGTACGAGAACCCCGTCGGTGCCGCGCCGCTCAAAGACCTTGCGCATCGTCTGCGGGGTTTTCACTTGAACCACTGGATCAGCCACAATCCCATAGATTCGCGTGCTACCGGTAATTTCGATCATAATGTCTCACTATCCACATCTCGTTCGTGTTTTGAGTAGTGTACCCATGAACCGATTTAAACAACTGTTGGGCATGCTTGGCTTGCTGCTATGCCCCATTCTTTTGTGGGCGGCCCCCGTGCAGCACCATACTTTCAAAACATCTGATGGCGTGCGTCTACATTATCTCGAAGCCGGCAGCGGCCCGCAAACCATCGTCTTTATCCCTGGTTGGCTGATGCCCGCAGCGGTCTTCGAACAACAGCTGATTGGCTTATCGAATCAATATCGTGTCTTGGCGCTCGACCCACGCTCACAAGGCCTCTCTGACCTGACTAAACTTTCGCATGCTCCAGCACGTCGCCTCAAAGACATGGACGAATTCCTGAAATTTGCGAAGGTCAAAGAATATATCTTGGCGGGCTGGTCACTTGCGGTGCTTGAGTCCTTAGACTACGTTGCAAAATACGCTCCGAAGGATCTGCGTGGGCTCATCCTAATCGACAACTCGGTTGGCGAAGGTCGTCCCCCTAAGGGTGGAAAGTCGAATTTTCAACAGACGATGAATGATCCGAAAAAGCGTGAGCAATACATGCGCACATTTAGTCAGGATATTTATCGCCAAACGCCACCGCCTCTTATGGCGCAGGCCGTACTGGATTCGGCACTGCGCGTACCCGCGAACGTGGCGATCCAGCTACGGAATCAACCTTACCCGCGCGAGTACTGGCGCGATACGCTTGAGAAACAAAAGATCCCCGTGCTGTTTGCCGTGCGACCCTGGCTCAAAGAGCAGGCCGACGCCCTTGAGAAAAAGCGTGCGACCGGGCTCATTACCATCGCAATGTTTGATCAAGCCGGGCACGCCCTGTTCGTGGATGAACCAGAGACCTTTAACGCAGCGGTGCGCACCTTCAGCCAGGGCGCCTTTGCACGACCGCGCAACACGCGTTAACGTCTAACGATCTGAACGCTACGACGCTCTGTCGTCTTGTTGTAGCTAAACGCGAAGGGCAAAGGCTTCACGTCCTTGGATTCCCGATACGCCTGCGCGAGAGACTCTTGCTTTTTACGATTAAACAGCTCGTGCGGATACAAGAACCCCCCATACAAATCAACCGATCCGATTTGAGCAAGATTGGTGTAATTCAATCCGGTCTCATCTTGTATGACCATCGTGGCGTTTTCGACTAGGATATCTTTTAAGACCGCAAAATACGTTTCCTGCAATAAGTGGGAGGCGGCCTTTAATAAAACAGGATGACGTGATTCTCGTGCGAGCCAAGCTCGCGTTGAAGCGCTTTGGCTCAGCGCACCGTCGGACAAATCCAAGCTCACATAATCCAATACGACGGGCTTACCAGCCTTACTCAGTTCGAGGCGAACCGATTTCCAGGGGCCGTTGCCTTTGATGTAATCGCCTGAAGCCTCATCAAACACGATTGGATAAACCGCCTTGACGTCATACCCAGAGTACAAAGCGAACGTAATCAAAATCGTTGTGACACCGATCTGTGCGTGCTTATCACGCAAGTCTTCGTTCAAGTCATCCGTGCGAAAAAATGCCAAGCGACTGAACTTCATCCACTCTCGCATAAACTTCGCCTGAAAACTTTGCACGCGCCCGCTCGACATGTTTGCCATATCCGCCGGCTCACCGGCAGCCTGCATGGCAACCATCACAAAGCGATCGGCCTGCGGAAACAAGTGGGAGACGGTCACAAAATCTGGGCCAGAAAACGGATAAAACACCGTGCCGCCTGGCGCACGCCTCACTTCAGTCTTAGCCCATTCGGACATAGGTTGACCGATCGTTTTTTGATAATAATCCCAGGCACCATCGGCCTGGGCTTTTGACCCGGCACCAAAGAATGGGACGCCCGCATTCGCCTGTGCCCCACCGACCAAATAGGATCCTTGCACAGTGTCGGCGACAGCCGTGGGCGCAGCGACCCCTCCAAGCACCAAGGTGGCCATCAGACCCACCGTTGTTTGCAACACGCGACGCAATACTCGTTTCATTTCTTACTCACCTTAAAAACAGATACGTTAATGTGGATGATCCACGTTATTTTTTTATGTTTGTGACCGCTTCGTCACGATTCGACAATACGATGCCCAGCACGATTAGGACCAGACCGATGTAATGGTAGGAGTTCGGAAACTCACCCAACAACAGCACCGCGAGAATGGCAGCAAAAACGGGCGTTAAGTTTAAAAAGAACATCGGTAACTGTGAGCCCGTGAGCGCAACCGCCCGCTGCCAACAAATATAGGCCAACAGCGCGGGCCCAAGGGCTACGTACACGACCATTCCCAATGTGTGCGCATCCCACTGCACGGGCGGGTATCCTCCCCAAAGCACTTCGGCCAAGACCATCGGAACAGCAAATGCGAGACCCCAAATCATCTGTAACGCAAGCACACTATAGCCCGACATCGCTTTGGGCCGGTCACGTAACAACCAGGTGTAGACACTCCAGAGCCCGATCGCAAACAGCATAAACAAATCGCCTGAGACAAACGC
This sequence comes from uncultured beta proteobacterium, assembly GCA_903958565.1. Taxonomy (GTDB): domain Bacteria; phylum Pseudomonadota; class Gammaproteobacteria; order Burkholderiales; family Burkholderiaceae_B; genus Zwartia. Next base: position 41,280 of record CAJBTJ010000206.1, on the reverse strand, counting down.
AACGTGTGTGAGATTTTGGATTTCACCACGCAAGAGAACCCAAGCCACACCAAGAATCGACAGCACGGCACCCAGAGCGGCAGCGCGGCCAATATGGGCAGAAAAGAAAGCGCGACCCACTAGCAAAGTGAAAATCGGACCCGCTGCCGTAATCAAAGCGATATTAATGGGGCTCGATGTAATGAGCGCTAAGTACTGGAGCGCGTTATAGCAGGTTGTACTTAAAAACCCGGTCGCTGCAAAGAGCTTCCAGTGCTGACGCCCCAAGGACCAATCCACTTTGAGTTGCGCAAAGATAAATGGCAGCAATACAGCCAGTGCAACCACCCAGCGCAAAAAATTGAGCGTCAGCGGAGGGATTGTTCCTGCCGCCATCCGGCCCACGATGGCGTTACTAGCCCACATCAAGGGCGGTACAGTCAACACCAGTAGAGTCGTCCCGCGCATAGTGTGTCGTGTCAGCCCGCTTGCAATACAGTTTTACCACCCATGTAGGGGTGCAGCACATCGGGAATCAGGATGCTGCCATCGGCCTGCTGATAATTCTCAAGCACAGCAACAAGCGCACGGCCGACGGCAAGACCCGAGCCGTTCAGCGTATGGACAAACTCGGTCTTGCCTGCCGCCGTACGCGTACGCGCCTGCATACGACGAGCCTGAAAACTTTCGCAGTTCGAAACAGACGATATCTCTCGCCAAGCGTTTTGTGCTGGCAACCACACTTCAAGATCGTAGGTCTTGGTCGCACCAAAGCCCATATCGCCAGTGCAAAGCAACATCACACGATAAGGCAAACCAAGCAACTGCAACACTTTCTCTGCATGGCCCGCCATGTCCTCCAGCGCTTCATAGGAAGCCTCCGGCGCGACGATCTGCACCATCTCGACCTTGTCGAACTGGTGCTGACGAATCAATCCACGCGTATCACGTCCGCCACTGCCCGCTTCTGAGCGGAAACAGGGCGTGTGCGCTGTCAGACGGATAGGAAGATCAGTCGGAGGCACGATAGTGTCTCGTACAAAACTGGTGAGTGTGATTTCCGAAGTCGAGATTAAATATTGATCTTCGCGGGCAACCACATTGCCTTGCTCGTCTACGGTAGGCTCATCACCACCGCGGGTGACCCAGAACATATCGTTTTTAAACTTCGGTAACTGACCTGTACCCATTAGGGTCGAGGCATTCACAATGTATGGCGTATAGCACTCGGTGTAGCCGTGGGTGCCGGTTTGCAAGTCCAGCATGAACTGCGCAAGGGCGCGATGCAGGCGCGCGATCGGTCCGCGCATAAAGCTAAATCTTGCGCCAGACAATTTAGCCGCCGTATCAAAATCTAGACCAATCGTTTCACCAAGCGTGACGTGATCTCGCGGCTCAAAGGGCAAACGCTCGGGATCTCCCGACGCGTCGGCCTGCGGCACCCAACGACGAACTTCGATATTCCCCTCACTATCGGCACCTTGTGGAACGCTCTCGTGGGGCAAGTTAGGTATTGCCATCAGCATGTCAGAGAGCTGAGATTGGATGTCGGCGAGATCCAGCTCGAGGGCCTTGAGCTTCGCAGGAAGGGCCTGCGACTCCGCAAGCACTGCCGACGCATCCTCCCCCCGCGACTTCAACGCACCAATTTGTTTGGCTAACGCATTGCGCTGGGCTTGCAAGTTTTCAGTTTCGGTTTGCACTGATTTGCGACGCGACTCGAGCCCGTTGAACTGTTCCATCGGGAAGGCGAAGCCTCGCGAAGACAAACGACGAACAACGGCATCCAAATCTTTTCGCAACAAGGCAGGGTCAAGCATAATGTTTAGGCAATCAAGGCTAATGAAGCCAGTATTGTAAACGGCGCAGCAGCCAGGCAACTATGGCTAAGCAAGCCACGCTTGACGCCCAAATCACGAGAAACCAGAGCCATCGCTTCATCTGAGTCTAATGGTAGTGATGCTTTGCTTGAACCTTGCCGCGAAAAACCCAATAGGCGTATGCGGTATAGAGCAAAATAACGGGAATCAATACCATTGCACCCACCAGCAGGAACCGCAAACTATTATCGGGCGCAGCAGCCTGCCAGAGTGTCAGCGAAGGCGGCACGACATAGGGAAAGAAACTAATCAATAAGCCGATATAAGACAAGACAAACAGCCCTTGGGCAGCTAAAAATGGCATCAAACCAGATTTATCCGCCAAGCCTTTAAATAGAGCATACGCACACACCAACACCAACAAGGGCACGGGCGCAACAAAGGCAATCGCCGGCCAAGCGAACCACTTTTGCATAAAGTGTTCATGCATGAAAGGCGTCAGCAAGCTTACTAAACCAATCAGGCCCAACAGCGTCAAGCCCAAACCAAACGCTGCCTTCCTGGCGATGCGCTCGACCTCGCCCTCTGTTTTCAACACCAACCACGTCGCACCTAATAATGCGTAACCCACGAGTAATGCGAAGCCTGTCAGCAAACTAAATGGCGTCAACCAGTCCCACCAACCGCCGGCATAAGCGCGGTTCGCAACAGGGATCCCCTGCACGAGCGCCCCGAGCGCCACGCCCTGAGCGAACGTGGCCACAGCGGATCCACCCGCAAAGGCCCAGTCCCAGAGATATTTGCGGTTTTGACTCTTCCATCTAAACTCAAATGCAACCCCGCGAAACACGAGCGCAAGCAACATGGTGATGATGGGCGCATACAAGGCTGGCATGATGACGGCATAAGCGAGCGGAAAAACTGCGAATAGCCCGCCGCCACCCAACACTAGCCAGGTTTCATTACCATCCCAGACTGGAGCGACGGTATTCATCATCTGATCACGATGCTCTTCAGTGCGTCCCCAGGGAAACAAGATGCCAATGCCGAGATCAAAACCATCTAAAACAATATAAGCCAATACCGCAAAAGCGATTAAACCAGCCCAAATCAAGGGCAGATCGATCGTCATGTTTGACCTCCCGTGCCAGGGTGCCCAACCACACCCGTGCGCGCACCCGCCAGGCCGGCCGCACGCATCGGTTCCTGAACGGATAACGCTGGGTCTGACACGGAGGGCGGATGGGCCATTTGCCGAAGAATGTAATAGACGCCCGCGCCAAACACGAAGAAATAGACCACGACAAATGCCAATAAAGAAAATGCTATTGCTGTCGCATCGATAGGAGACGCGGAGTCAGCCGTACGCATTAAGTTATAGACGGTATAAGGTTGACGCCCAACTTCGGTAACCGTCCAGCCTGCCAGCACCGCAACAAAGCCTGAAGGCCCCATCCACATCGCTGCACGGTGCATCAGTGGTGTGCTGTACAGTCGACCCTTGTAACGTAGCCACAAGCTCCAAAGACCAAGCAGACACATGAGTGACCCGATACCAACCATGACACGGAACGCGTAGAACACAATGCCCATCGGCGGCTGTTCATCGACGGGCCAGGTGTTCATTCCCTGGATCTCACCATCCAGTGTGTGGGTCAAAATCAAACTACCTAAGTATGGGATCTGCACCACATAATCCATACGCTTCTCTTTTGCATTGGGCACACCAAACAAAATGAGCGGCGCTCCTTTCATGGTTTCGTAGTGGCCCTCTATTGCTGCTATTTTGCGAGGCTGATACTCCAGCGTATTGAGTCCATGCGCATCACCCGCTGCGATTTGCATGGGCGCCACGATCGCCGCCATCCAAAGAGCCATGGAGAACATCACTGCAGTCGCCGAACCCTTTACACTCTCATTTTTATTGCGTAATAAATGATAGGCCGCAACCCCACCCACGACAAAAGCAGTCGTCAGATATGCGGCTAACAACATATGCACCAGGCGATACGGGAAGGAGGGATTGAAAATAACCGCCCACCAATCCACCACAATAAACTGACCGACATCATTCATCGCATAGCCTGCCGGCGTATGCATCCAGCTGTTAACGGACAAAATCCAAAAAGCGGACATAAATGTACCGAGCGCAACCATTGCCGTGGCAAAGCAATGCAGCTTCGGTCCCACACGTTCACGTCCAAAGAGCATGACCCCAAGGAATCCCGCCTCGAGGAAAAACGCCGACATCACCTCGTAGCCCATCAGGGGCCCGAGCACTGGTCCGGTCTTTTCCGCGAAGACGCTCCAGTTAGTCCCGAACTCGTAGCTCATCACAATTCCCGAAACGACTCCCATACCGAACGCGATGGCAAATATCTTCTTCCAATAATTGAAAAGGGTGAGGTAGACCGCTCGTCCCGTTGTAAGGTGCAAACCGTTGAGCACGGCGAGATAGCTTGCCAGTCCAATTGAAAATGACGGGAAGATAATGTGAAAGCTAACTGTGAACGCAAATTGGATACGTGCCAGTATGAGTGCATCAACCGATTCCATTGCCTTAGTCCTTTCCTTTCTTGCGTGCTTGCGCGTCGAGTTCACGCAGATGCGCAAGTTTTTCGGCAATTTTCCCCTCAAGCCCCCGCGAGGTTGGGGCATACCATCCAGGCTCACGCATGCCCTCTGGCAGATAAGATTCCCCTGCTGCGTACGCCTCAGGTTCGTCATGCGCATAGCGATAGGCGTGACCATGCCCAAGCTCCTTCATCAGCTTGGTCGGCGCATTGCGCAAATGAATCGGTACGGTGCGCGAACCGTCGCCTTTGATAAAGGCAACCGCCTGGTTATAGGCCATATAGCCCGCATTACTTTTAGGTGCGACAGCCAGATACAGCACCGCCTGCGCCAGGGCGAGCTCACCTTCGGGTGACCCAAGTCGTTCGAAGGTCGACGCCGCATCGTTGGCAATCTGCATTGCCCGGGGATCAGCCAGGCCAATGTCTTCCCAAGCCATACGCACGATTCGTCTCGATAAATACTTAGGATCTGCTCCACCATCAAGCATCCTGGTCAGCCAATACAGGGCTGCATCGGGACTAGATCCGCGCACAGACTTGTGCAACGCCGATATCTGGTCGTAAAAATTATCGCCCCCCTTATCAAAACGCCTCGCATTCATGCTCAAGGCGTTTTCAACCAAAGGACTATCCACTAGGCTCTGCCCCGCATTCTGCGCGGCAACGCTTGCTTGCTCTAACAAACTCAGAAAACGACGCGCATCGCCATCTGCATAACCAATCAAGGTGTTGAGAGCCGCATCCTCAAACTGAAGATCCTGCAAAACAGTACGCTGTGCACGTAGCAACAGTTCACGCAACTCATCTTCGTTGAGTGACTGAAGCACGTACACCTGCGCGCGGGACAATAACGCTGCGTTGACTTCAAAGGAAGGGTTCTCGGTAGTCGCGCCGATGAAGGTCACAAGACCAGACTCTACGAAGGGCAATAAGGCATCTTGCTGCGCTTTGTTGAAACGATGGATTTCATCCACAAACAAAAGCGTGCGCCGTTGGTACTGCTCAAGCGTCATTTGCGCTTCATCCATCGCCGCACGAATATCTTTGACTCCCGCGAACACAGCCGAAATTGCAATGAAAGCGCAATCAAAGGCCTGAGCAGTTAGGCGAGCGAGCGTCGTCTTGCCCACACCAGGCGGACCCCACAAAATCATAGAGTGCGGACGACCAGACTCGAACGAGACACGCAAGGGCTTTCCAGGGCCTAACAAATGGCTTTGACCCACCACCTGCTCTAAACTTGTGGGGCGCAAGGCCTCAGCCAGTGGAGGAATGGGCTTGGACTTAAATAAATCGGTCATTGCATGCGTACAACGTCAGCGCCTTGGGGCGGCACAAACTTGAACGCATCGGACGCCAGACTTGGATTGCGCACTAAGCCAGAAAGTTTGACGTGCGTAGTCTGCCCAAACGCATCTAGCAAAATAATGTGCGCTGGAAGTCCATCCTGAAAACCAATCTCAACGTGTACAAATCCTGCATCTCCCGCACGAGGCACAGCGCGCATCCAGGCCAAGCCATCTTTGTCTGGCAAGACCGACATCGTAAACGCCTGGTCTAGCGCACCGGATCCAAACAAAATCGCTGCGGGTGACGCACCAATTGCCTGATCTACTTTACGCACACTCACTTGATTTAAATCAGGATCAAACTGATAAATCTGTTGTCCGTCGGACAAGATTTGTTGCGCGTAGGGTTTGAGAACTTCCCAATTAAACTGCCCGGGCCGCTTAAAAGAAAACCGCCCTGTTTGTGCAGGCTTTGTTTGGCCTTGTGGACCCACAGTAAATTGCGAGAAACTACCGGTTGCCGACTGAACCGCTTGCACAAAACCACGCAACTGATCCGCAGCAGGCTGCGCATGGAGCGTCGCAGACGACAAACCGAATAAGCACGCAAAGAGCATCGCACACAACGATTGCACCAACCGCCGCACGCGATAGAACATCATCATTCTTCATGCGCCGTATTGGGGGCGAGAATTTCGCGGTTGCCATTTGACTGCATCGCTGACACCAAGCCCGAGTTTTCCATCTGCTCAAGCAGGCGCGCCGCACGGTTGTAGCCAATACGCAGATGTCTCTGCACGAGTGAAATCGACGCTCGACGATTTTTCAAGACGATCTCAACAGCCTGGTCGTACATCGGGTCGGCTTCCGCGTTTGCAAAACCCGTGACGCTACTGACCCCATCACCCGTCTCGCCCTCTACTCCACCCTCTAACAAACCATCAATGTAATCCGGCTCGCCCTGCGCCTTCAGTGACTCCACGACGCGATGCACTTCCTCGTCGGAAACAAAGGCGCCGTGCACCCGCACAGGCAGTCCCGTGCCAGGGGGCATATAAAGCATGTCGCCCTGGCCAAGCAAGGCCTCCGCACCCATTTGATCAAGAATCGTACGGGAATCAATTTTGGAGGACACCTGAAAAGCGATGCGTGTCGGAATGTTTGCTTTGATCAGTCCAGTGATCACATCCACACTCGGACGCTGCGTCGCCAAAATCAAATGGATGCCCGCTGCGCGCGCCTTCTGCGCGAGACGTGCAATCAGCTCTTCAATCTTTTTACCCACCACCATCATCAAGTCAGCCAACTCATCGATCACCACCACAATCGTGGGCAACTCTTTGAGTGGCTCAGGCGCATCGGGCGTGAGCGAGAATGGATTCGGGATGGGCTCTTCACGCTTGATGGCGTCGCGTATCTTGTTGTTATAGCCCGTTAAGTTACGCACCCCTAATTTACTCATGAGGCGGTAGCGTTTTTCCATTTCACCGACACACCAGTTCAGTGCGTTTGCGGCTTGGCGCATATCTGTCACCACTGGAGCAAGCAGATGAGGGATGCCTTCGTAGACACTCATTTCGAGCATCTTTGGATCGATCAGAATTAAGCGCGTCTGGGTGGCGTCAGCCTTGTACAACAGCGAGAGAATCATCGCATTGATACCGACCGACTTCCCGGATCCGGTTGTACCGGCCACCAGCAAGTGCGGCATCTTCGCCAGATCCGCCACCACGGCGTGACCGGCGATATCCTTACCTAGCGCCATCGTGACCACTGAGTTGCTGGAGTGATAGACCTGCGATCCAAGAATCTCAGAGAGCTTGACCATCTGCCGCCTTGGGTTGGGCAATTCAAAACCCATTAAGTTTTTGCCCGGAATGGTTTCAACCACACGGATACTGACCAAACTCAGTGCACGCGCGAGGTCTTTCGCCAAATTGACGATCTGACTACCCTTGACCCCTACGGCCGGCTCGATTTCATAGCGCGTGATGACCGGCCCCGCTTGCGCGGCCACAACCTGAACCTCTACCCCAAAGTCCGCGAGTTTCTTTTCAATCAAGCGCGAAGTAAATTCAATCGTCTCGGCAGAAACTGTCTCAAAACTCGGCTCAGGCTGGTCTAATAAACTCAACGCAGGCAAATCACCAGCCGCCACCGGCTCAGTAAACAGGGATTGCTGCTTTTCTTTTTGTAAGCGCTCAGATTTTTGTACTGTGACGATTGCCGGCTCAATCCGAATCGGTTGCTCGTGCACAGTTTTTTCGTGCTTAGCCTCGACTTGCTCGTGCCGCACTGCCTGCGCCACTTGACCTGCGCGGCGGTCTTGACGGGCGTTACGGATGTTGCTGACCTTGAGCATGAGCCACTCGAGCGCAGCGCCGACTTTCTCAGCCACCGTTGCCCAAGAGAACCCGAAAAATAAACTCGAACCAATCACGATCATGGCGATCAGGATGATCGTGCTACCCGCAAAACCAACCGCCTGGGCCAGAAAGCCCGACCACACATGCCCAATCACGCCACCTGCGCCACTGTTGTAATCCATGCGCCCTGGAAGCTGCAGACCCAATGAGCTCAGTCGGTAGGCCTCAAGACCGACCGATCCCAGCAACGCAACGAAGAAACCAATCCCCTGCTCCCAACGCACACGAGCCAATGTTTCGGGCTCGCCACGGGTACGCAACTGGGCAGCAAGGCGTAAATACCCCGCCCGCACCCGGTGAACCAACAAAATGACCCACCACCAGGCAGAGAAGCCGAACAGGTAGAGCAAGACATCCGCAAAATAGGCTCCTATCACGCCCCCGCGGTTGTGCAACTGCTCAGCATCCCGGCCCACCGAGTGAGACCAGGCAGGGTCTGCGGCGTTCCAGGTGGCTAGCACAAGGGTCAGCCAAGCGGCCAAGGCGGCAAATACGATCCAGCGCGCTTCTCGAGCGATGGATAGCAGTCGCGTTTGCAGCGCTGAGGGCCCATTTCGGGTGTTTCGTGTCGTGCGCGAAGGGCGCGTCGTGGCGGGAGAAAGTCTAGGCATAGAGAACATTATAATTTGCAGGTCAATCTAGAGGGTAAATCCAATGTCAACGCCAAAACATGCCAAAGTTCTCATTTTGGGCTCAGGCCCGGCCGGCTATACCGCCGCAGTCTACGCTGCCCGAGCCAACCTGAGTCCCGTGATGATCACCGGACTAGCCCAGGGCGGTCAACTCATGACCACCACAGAGGTCGATAACTGGCCCGCAGACGCAAACGGCGTGCAAGGCCCAGAGCTCATGCAACGCTTTGCTGCACACGCAGAGCGCTTTAATACTGAGATGGTATTCGACCACATCGCCAGTGTCGACTTTTCCAGTCGACCATTTCGTCTGACCGGTGACGGTGGCGCACAATACACCTGCGACGCACTCATCATTTCAACTGGCGCGTCAGCCAAGTATCTGGGGCTGCCCTCCGAGGAAGCCTTTATGGGGCGCGGGGTGTCGGGTTGCGCGACCTGTGACGGTTTTTTCTACAAAAATCAGGATGTTGCGGTAGTAGGCGGTGGCAACACCGCAGTCGAAGAGGCGCTGTACCTCGCCAACATCTGCCGTTCGGTCACCGTTGTGCATCGACGCGACAAGTTTCGTGCTGAACCCATCATGATCGACAAAATGATGGAAAAGGTGGCGAACGGCAACATGAAGATCGCCGCCTTTCGCGAAGTCGACGAAGTGCTGGGCGATCAAAGTGGGGTGACGGGCTTACGTCTGCGCTCCACCAAGGGCGAACCGTCACTAGATTTAACCCTTACCGGCGTCTTTATTGCGATCGGACACCACCCAAACACAAGTATTTTTGAGGGAAAGTTAGACATGGCCAATGGCTACATCGTGACCCGAAGTGGTTTGTCGGGATTAGCCACCATGACCTCTGTGCCTGGCGTATTCGCGGCCGGCGACGTACAAGATCACGTCTACCGCCAAGCCATTACCAGTGCAGGAACCGGTTGTATGGCCGCCCTAGACGCGCAACGGTGGCTGGAGAATGCGCAGCAATAAGGCGGGTCTAGCCGACCTCAAACGCCTGCATGCGGCCGCTCAAGCCGCACGCGAGGCCGACGAGGCGCGCGCAAAGGCACAACAAAAACAGACGCAGGCTGCGCCTATCGCCAGCGCTGCCGATCACCAACTCTTTGCCCGCATGACGCAAGCGGTGACACCACTCAATACGGATGAACGCACGATGCATCGCGCAGTCTCAGGGCAAAGTACGAGTGACCAGCTTGCACAACGTCGGGCGCGCGCAGCCGGTCAGGCCCCTGAGCCCAAGTTAGCACTCTCGGATGGTTTCTCCGCCCCGACAGACGAAGAGACTGAACTGCAGTGGGCTGCACCCGGCATCGGGCCGGATGTTCAACGTCAACTGCGTCGAGCCTTTTGGCCGATCAGTGCTCATTTGGACTTACATGGACTGAACAGCGATCAAGCGCGGAGTGCGCTTGTCACCTTCGTTGCGCAAAGCCAAAGCCATGGCGCACGCTGCGTACGCATCGTGCACGGCAAAGGCTATGGCTCACAGAACGGCCAACCCGTCCTAAAAAGCCGTGTCGCGCAATGGTTGACGCAATTACCCGCCGTGAGCGCCTTCGCTAGCGCGCCGATCGCACATGGCGGCCACGGCGCACTCTTAGTCTTAATCCGGCTGTCTTAAGTAGTCCACCATCTGCTGGGTGACTGCGAGAGGCGCCGGCGTCGCCCACGACACCAGCACAATCACCACGAACGCCACGGGCGCACCAAAGACACCTGCAGCGATGGGTTGAATATGCCACCACAACTCCACGGGTACTCCGGTCGGAATGCCCAGCACGAGCTCTCGTAGCCAGGGTTGTGCCTGCACCATGTAATAGATGGTGACAATCAGCCCAGACAACATTCCAGCGGCTGCGCCGTACTTATTAGCTCGTTTCCAAAACACGCCCATGACCAACACAGGAAAGAAGCACGCCGCAGCAAACGAGAACGCAGCGCCGACTAAAAACAAAATATCGGCGGGCGTGCGCGTCGCCGCCCAGGCTGCTGCGAAGGCCACAACCAGCAAGAGCATCTTGGATAGAATGACTTGGCGCCCCGCTCCCATCCGAGGGGAGACCACTCTGAACAAGGTGTCGTGAGATAAGGCATTCGATAAGGTCAATAACAAGCCGTCCGCGGTCGACAATGCCGCCGCCAACGCGCCCGCCGCAACAAGCCCTGAAATCACGTAGGGCAACCCGCCTATTTCTGGTGCAGCGAGCACCACAACGTCTGCACCGAGCTGCACCTCCGCTAGCTGCACGATGCCATCTCGGTTGAGATCGACGATGCTGATCAATGAGCGATCCACCGCAGACCACGCATTTACCCAGGACGGCAGTTCCGCAAAGGGTATACCCACCAGATCAGAATAGATCTCGTACTTGATCAAAATCGCCAAGGCTGGGGCTGTCATGTACAACAACAGGATAAAAAGTAACGACCAAAACACTGACTTTCGTGCCTCGCTTACAGACGGTGTTGTGAGCGAACGCATCAAAATATGCGGCAGCCCGGCGGTACCCAGCATCAAACACAGCACTATCGCCAAAAAGTTATTGCGCGCCGCCTCAGGGCTATCGCGATTTTTTCCGGCAAACGGATCCGCATGCGGCACAGGGGGCGATGCGCGAGAGCTGAAGTCATCCCGGGCTTTCGTCCATGCCGTGCGCGCCGCCTCAATCGACTGCGGATAGTTCGCATGCTCACGTTCCAGTGCGCGTATTTCAGCCATCGGAGCATCGTTCGCGCGGGCGCGCAGCAAACGCCAATGCAGCTGCTGCTTTTCTTCCTCAAAAGAAAGAGGCAGACTGTTCACACGGGCCTGCATCAACTCGGCGCGATTCTGCCACAACGCACGCACTTGTCGCTCTGCTTCATCGTGCGTGAGTTCACGCTCACGCTCTGTGACTTGCTGCAAGACTGCGCTGGCAGCAACTTGCGGAATAGGCTCGCCCGTTTGCTTGACCGCTAACCAAACAACCGGGACGAGGTAGGCAATCACCAAAATGATGTACTGACCGACCTGCGTCCAAGTGACTGCCCGCATGCCTCCCAAAAATGAGCACACCAGGACGCCACCCAAACCGATAAAGATGCCGAGCTCAAAAGAAATTCCGGTCATGCGCGTCGTGATGATGCCCACACCGTAAATCTGCGCGACCAAATAGATAAACGAACACAGTACGGCGCAAAGTACGCCGATTAAGCGCGTGAGGTTACCCTCGTAGCGTGCGCCCAAAAAATCTGGAATGGTGTACCCGCCAAACTTGCGCAAGTAAGGCGCCAAAAAAAGTGCAACGAGCACGTAGCCCCCGGTCCAGCCCAAAATATAGGCTAAGCCGTTATACCCACTCAAATAAAGCGTTCCAGCGATACCAATGAAGGACGCCACGGACATCCAGTCAGCAGCCGTGGCCATCCCGTTATAGAAAGCCGGAACGCGTCGGCCGGCAACGTAATACTCAACCGGATCTGAAGTTCGGCACATGATGCCGATCCCGGCATAGAGACCCACCGTAGAGAGCAAGAACGCATACCCAATCCATTGCCGCGCCAGACCTAATACCTCAAGCGTCGCGAGCAGCGCCACCAGCGCCATAAAACCCAAGGTGTAGGCGGTATATCCACGAAAAAGCTGCGCAGCTTGCGTACGAGGCCGTTGAGTGCTCAGGCCCATTAGCTCTCCTGACTCCGATCGCGGCGTTCGCGTCGATCCATCCGATCCATGCCCCACGCATACAGACCGATCGTCAACAGAAAGCAGAACTGGGCGCCGAACGCTGCCATCCAAAAAGGGAATGGCCAGTCAAACAAGTAGAGGCCGCTGAGCTCACGCGCAAAATAGACTGGCACGAAGCTCACGAGCAACCATACAAGCAGCAAACACAAGATGAATATCAGGTTACGGTGCCAGTAGCTGACCACTCGATCGCGCGCTTTGGGTGTCACATTGGGTGTCATGATTATCAGAGGATACTTGACCTAGCCTCGCAAGCGACAACGGCCGACACAAATGTGCCAGCCGCTGTGCTTTTCTTATATTTTGATACTACATGCCTGCCTAAGCAGAGCAATGTCCCCTCACCTGCATGCGATGGATTCTGCACGACAGTGGACGCTCATGCATCAGGGTATGCCCTAGTTTTGCACCAAATAAGGGTGGTTTTTTGCGAATTTGCGACACTCATGCCTCAAAAGGGTTCATCGCTACGATCCTTTAGGCCAGCCAAGGGGTGAAATGCTAGACTAGCACTCAACTGTCCCCGTTTCATCAGGTAGCAACCATGTTCAACCCTTCACGCGATCAAGTTCGTCAGTTTTTCATCGACACTTGGCATAAGCACAAGACCCAGCAGATTCTTAGCCCGCTTGAGGCCATTGCGCTGGACTGGATTGAACAGCACCCCGAATACCACGACACACTGAACCAGCCAGATTCGATGACGCGGGAGTTCAACGTGGAAGAAGGGAAAACCAACCCTTTTCTACACCTCTCGATGCACTTGGCTATCGCAGAACAATTGTCGATTGATCACCCACGCGGAATTCGCGATGCGTTTGACAAGCTTGCCTCGCGGACAAATCAGCACGAGGCAGCCCACGAAATCATGGAATGCCTCGGCACAGTCGTATGGGAATCTCAGAGACTAGGCAAAGCCTTGGACAGCGATGCCTATATTGAACTAATTCGTCAGCGTGTCAGTCGCGACTAGCGACCGACCACGGAACACTTAACGACGAACAGCGAGCGGGCCAGGTTGGGCCGCCAACCAAGCCGACACGTTCTCAATGTCTTGCTTGGATAATTGCTTTGCAAAAGCACCCATAATCGCGTTCTTGCGAACGTTTGCCGAGGCAGGGGCCCCTGAGGCGCCACGCTGATACGAACGCAATGCTTGCGCCAAAAAGTCAGCGTGCTGACCGGCCAAGATGGGGTAGGATGGATCGATAGATTTGACCGCATCTGCACCATGGCAGGAGGCACAATTCAGTTTTTCCCAGACGGCTTTACCTGCAGCCAAATCAGCGGCCTGGCTTGTCGCCACAGCGCCGAACAATACAACCGAACCAAGGGCGAGCGTAGTGAGTTTCATAGGGGCCCCCGATTATTTGAGCGAAGTGTAATAAGCAGCGATGTCGGCGATGTCTTGTGCCGACAAGCTTTTAGCGATGGCGTCCATCGTGGGATGGGTGCGCTCACCAGAGGCATAGGCGCGCAATGCCACCTGGAGGTACTTTTCGTTTTGTCCGGCGATTTTAGGCACCGAATACACCTCAGGGAAGCTAGCCTTGTAGCCAGGGATGCTATGGCAGCCGATACACATAGAGACTTTGGCCTTGGCGGCGTCAACGTTGCCTTTTGGCTCATCGGCCGCCCACGCAGGCAAGGCCATCAAACAGGTTGCGGCAACAGCCGCTGTGGCGATCGTGTTCGAAAACTTCATATTGGACTCTTGGTCTGGCAGGGAAATGACCCGGGAACGAATCCCGGCCGCAAAACGTGAGGATTGTACGATAATTGGTGAAATTACACTTTAGCTACCAGTCAACTCACCCCAAACTCTTACCATTTTAACCACCGATGACCCAAGCACACCCCGCCTCAGACCCGAACACCCGTTTTGACGGCACAGCTCGTTATGTCGCCACCGATGACCTCAAACTCGCCGTGAATGCAGCCTTGACGCTGCAACGCCCCCTGTTAATCAAGGGGGAACCAGGCACAGGCAAGACCATGCTTGCAGAGGAAGTCGCCAGTGCACTCGGTCGGCCCTTGTTGCAGTGGCACATCAAATCCACGACCAAAGCGCACCAAGGCCTGTATGAATACGATGCCGTGTCGCGTTTGCGCGACTCTCAACTTGGTGAGGAAAAGGTCAAAGACATTAGTAACTACATCATGCAGGGTGTTCTGTGGCAGGCCTTCGATTCGCCAGAGCCTGTGGTGCTGTTGATCGATGAAATCGACAAAGCGGATATCGAGTTTCCAAACGATTTACTGCGCGAACTCGACCAAATGGAGTTCCATGTTTACGAGACGCGTTCCACGATTAAGGCCCGGCATCGGCCCTTGGTCATCATCACGTCTAACAACGAAAAAGATTTACCCGATGCATTTTTGCGTCGCTGCTTTTTCCATTACATCCGTTTTCCAGATCGCGATACGTTGCGCAGCATTGTGGACGTGCACTTCCCCAACTTGCACGCTGAAGTGTTACGCGCAGCACTAGACACTTTTTTTGCTCTGCGCGAAGCCCCGGGACTGAAGAAAAAACCCTCGACCTCCGAATTTCTCGACTGGTTGCGCCTATTGATCGCAGAAGACGTGACCGCCGCCGAGATCGACGCGCATGCCGCCACGTCGATCCCTATGCTGGCCGGCGCTTTACTCAAAAATGAACAAGACCTTCAACTGCTTGAGCGCCTCGCTGCTGTGACACGCAATAGCACAAGACGCCCCTCAGGATCGTAATCATGGCGGTCTCACAAACGTTTCGTGTTGCGCCATCACCCTGCACGCTGCGTGGCCACGGCCTGCGACTTGAGCCGCTCGGACCTCAACACCTCGATGGCCTAAAAGCGGCAGCTCGCGACGGCGAACTCTGGACGCTGCGCGTGACCTCCGTTCCAGAACCCGACCAAACTGCCGCCTACATCGACACCGCCCTGAAAGGCTGGGCCGAGGGCCATCGGCTGGCTTTCGCCGTGATGGATGAATCGACAAACACTGTGATCGGCTGCACGAGTTATCACGATATCGTACCTGCGGTCGCACGCCTTGAAATCGGCTTTACCTGGTACGCAAAAAGCCGTCAGCGCAGTTTCGTCAACACGGCATGCAAGCTAATGTTGATGACCCACGCCTTTGATACCCTGGGCGCAGCGGTCGTTGGCTGGCGTACAGACAACTTTAATTACGCGTCGCGGCGCGCCATCGAACGACTCGGCGCCAAACTCGATGGGATCTTGCGCCACCATGCCTTGCGGCGTGATGGCACCGTGCGGGACACCGTCATGTACAGCGTCATCGCGGGCGAATGGCCCGAAGTGCGCGATCACCTCACCTACCAACTTAAACGTCATGCTGGTTGATTTTTTTTATCATCTTCGCGCCCAGAAACTTCTGGTTTCGGTCAAAGAATATCTGACACTGCTCGAAGCGCTGTCGAGTCCCATCATGCCGCCCACGCTCGAGGATTTTTATTTTCTCTCGCGCACCACGTTGATTAAGGATGAAACCTTATTCGACCGCTTTGATCGTGCGTTTGCGACGTATTACCGCAGCCTGGAACAAAAACTCCCGCCGGGTAAAAAAATCCCATTGGATTGGCTCATCAGCAAGCTGGAAAAAAACCTGACGCCAGAACAGAAAGCAAAGCTAGAGAAGCACGGCTGGGACAAGCTCATGGAGATGTTCAAAGAACGCCTCGAAGAGCAAAAGGGCCGCCATGAAGGCGGTAATAAGTGGATCGGCACCGGCGGCACATCGCCCTTTGGGAATGGGGGAGTCAACCCTGAGGGTATTCGCGTCGGTGGCTCCGGCGGCGGGCGTTCTGCCATCAAAGTCTGGGACGAGCGCAACTTTCGCGACTATGACGACTCCATTGAACTCGGCACACGCAACTTTAAAGTGGCCCTGCGTCGCCTGCGCCGCTTTGCGCGGGAAGGGTCCGACTTTGAGTTAGATTTAGGCGACACCATCGCCAGCACCGCGCGTAACGCCGGCTACCTAGACATCAAAATGGTGCCAGAACGCCACAACAACGTAAAAGTGTTGATGCTGCTCGATGTGGGCGGAAGTATGGATGACCACATCGCTCGGGTGGAAGAACTGTTTTCGGCCGCGAGTAGTGAGTTTCGCAACCTAGAGGTGTATTACTTCCATAACTGCCCCTATGAGCACCTTTGGAAATCTAATCGACGCCGTCAAATGGAACGCTTCGAAACCTGGGACGTGTTGCGTAAATTCAACGGTGACTGGCGTTTGATTTTTGTAGGGGACGCCACCATGAGCCCCTATGAGATCCTGCAACCAGGCGGCTCAGTCGAGCACTACAACAAAGAACCCGGTGCGGAATGGTTGCAACGTATGGTGAATGCGTGGCCGAAATCCGTTTGGTTAAATCCTGAACCGCAAGCCTCTTGGCAATATCGTCAATCCATCGCACTCATTCGTAATATCGTGCAAGACAAGATGTTTCCCGTCACGGTATCAGGCATCGAACAGGCGATGAGACTGCTTTCGAAGTGAACCTATTGCAAACCGGACACTCCAACCGGTTCCGACCCCCTCTCAGGAATATCCGTATGTTGCAGCCCTTTGGCGCCCTAAAAAATATTTTTGTCGGAGTGGTTCTTATTCTATTCAGTTCGCCCGGCTGGGCTGTTACTCCGCCCCCAGGCGTGACGGCCTTGCAATCGGTTGAGGGCATCACTGAATACCGCCTGGAGGCCAACGGCCTGCGCATCTTGCTAGCGCCGGACGACTCCAAACCGAGCACCACTGTCAACATGACTTATTTGGTTGGATCGCGTCACGAAAACTACGGCGAAACAGGCATGGCCCACCTTCTCGAGCATATGTTGTTCAAGGGAACACCCAATATGCCGAATGGGCTGGCGGAGTTTTCCAAACGCGGCTTGCAAGCAAACGGTACGACCACGGTCGACCGCACCAACTATTACGCCAGCTTTTCATCGAACCCCCAAACACTGGCCTGGTATTTATCGTGGCAGGCGGATGTCATGATCAACGCAAGCATCAAGCGCGAAGACCTTGATACAGAAATGACGGTTGTACGTAATGAGATGGAGAACGGCGAAAACAATGCGTTCAAAATTCTGATGCAGCGGATGTCAAGTATCTCTTACGAATGGCACAACTACGGGAAGACCACGATCGGTGCACGGTCCGATGTAGAAAACGTCGATATCCCCAAACTGCGAGAATTCTATAAAACCTACTACCAACCTGACAACGCTGTCTTGGTGGTTGCTGGAAAGTTCGATCCTGAGGCTGCATTAAAAGACATCGTTCAATCTTTCGGAAAAATTCCCAGACCCACACGCAAGCTTCCGCCGGAATACACGGTTGAGGCCGCGCAGGATGGTGAGCGACGGGTGACGTTGCGTCGGACGGGCGGCTCGCCTCTTGTTGCGGCGATGTATCACGTTCCATCGGCCGCACACAAAGACTTTGCGGCGCTTGACCTGGCCAGCATGATCATTGGCGATACGCCCTCAGGTCGCCTGTACAAGGCACTGGTCGCAAACAAATTGGCCGCAGGCGTGTTTGCGTTCACGATGGATCGCGCAGCGCCGGGCAGCGTCATGTTCGGAGCAAGCTTACAAGCTGATATGGATCAGGTGCGAGCACTCAATACCTTGACAACCACTGTTGAACACATTGCGAAAGAGCCCTTCACCACCGAAGAACTTGATCGGGTACGTAACCAATGGCTTAAGGGATGGGATCAAGGATTCAGCGATCCACAAAAGATCAGTGCCACACTCACTGAAGCGATTGCCCTCGGAGACTGGCGCCTATTTTTTGTCAGCCGGGATCGTATCCGCGCGGCGACCCTAGCGGAAGTACAGCAGGCTGCCGACAGACTTCTGGTTCAAGCAAATCGCACGGAGGGGGTCTACATCCCAACCGATAAACCAAGTCGCGCCCCGCAGCTCAACAAGCCAAATCTACAAGAGGAATTGAAAGGCTATACAGGCGACGTCGGTCTCAAACAAGCCTCCGCATTCGATCCCGACCCAAATAACATCGACGCCCGCACCCAACGCAAAACCGTCAATCTTAAAAACGGCAAACTCCAACTCGCCCTCTTGCCAAAAGAGTCGCGCGGTGACCGCGTACAGGTGGCAATTCAACTGCAGTTTGGCGATGTGGATTCGCTCAAGGGGCAGCGTTCAAACACCATTGCAGTCGCGGATCTGCTGCTAAAAGGCACTCCGACTCAAACCCGTCAACAAATCACTGACCGTATTGACGCGTTGGGCGGCCAGGTGGGCGTCTCGGGTGCTGGGGGTGGGCTTTTCATACAGTTATCGACGACGGCCAAGCACATCGACGAACTCACGAGCTATGTTCTTGAGGTTATACAACAAGCCAACTTCGCCCAAGAGCAGCTTGACGAATACGTAAGCAAAACGACGACGAGTATAAAAAGCTCCATGACTGAGCCCAACGCAATTGCTTCACGCATGCTCGCTCGCCACGGAAACACTTGGTCAAAGGACGATATTCGTTACACACCGACCTTCGACGAGTCTTTGACGGCACTCGCTGGGCTCACGCGTGAGCAGTTAGCCGCTTATCATCAGAAATTTTTTGGTGTCTCGCAGACTTCAGCTTCAGCGGTCGGTGCCTTCGATGCTGCAAAACTGGAACAAACGCTTACGACCGCGTTGAACAAATGGAATGCAGGTGCCGCGTACAAGAGGACGCCTGAGCCTTATCGGGACATCAAGCCTGCGCAAATGCAAGCCGATACACCCGACAAAGCAAATGCGTTCTATATCGCCGCGAGTATGCTCAAGCTGCAGGATACGGATCCTGACTTTACGGCACTCTCCCTCGCAAACTTTATGTTGGGGGGATCCGAAACATCTCGACTCTGGATGCGCATCAGAGAAAAAGACGGTCTGTCTTATAACGTGCGTACGCGCCTGAATGTTTCCTCGTTCGAGCCTAACGGCACCTGGTCAGTCTACGCCATTTACGCGCCAGAGAATCGCCAGCGGATTGAGGCAGGGATTCGCGAAGAGTTTGAGCGCGCACTCAAGGATGGCTTCGCCGAGACCGAAGTCAAAGAGGCAATTGCTGCATTGCTAAACTATCGTAAGCTCTCTCGTGCTCAGGACGCCAACCTCGTTAGCGGCTGGATCGCGTATATGGAGACCGGACGTGACTTTAAGTGGTCGGCGGAATCTGACAAAAAAGTAGCCGCATTGACTGTTGAGCAAGTCAATGCCGCATTGCGCAAGTATCTGCAGCCGCAGAGTTTTAGTAGCGTCGCCGCTGGAGACTTTTCCAAAAAGAAATAGCAGTGCAAGGCAGTATCAAACAAAAAAGCCATCTCAATGTTTTTTGAGATGGCTTTTTATGCGTATCGCCTAGAGCAATCCAGATCGCGCTACGAAAAGAACTCCTTGACACGATCGGTCCAGGATTTGCTCTGCGGCGAGTGGCGTTCACCGCCCTCGCCTAGTGATGCCTCGAATTGCCGCAAGATTGTCTTTTGCGCGTCGTTAAGCTTGACCGGCGTTTCAACCACAACATGGCAATACAAGTCGCCGGGATACGCGCCACGTACACCCTTGACTCCCTTTCCACGCAAGCGGAAAGTCTTGCCGGACTGCGTACCTTCCGGAATTGAAATTTCAGCCTTGCCGCTCAGCGTAGGGACCTGAATCTCGCCGCCAAGCGCTGCAGTGGTGAAGGGGATCGTTAACTCACAATGCAAGTCATCATTGTCGCGCTGGAAGATCTTGTGTTGCTTGATGTGAATTTCAACAAACAGGTCGCCAGAGGGACCGCCGTTGATGCCTGGCTCTCCATTGCCGGACGAACGGATACGCATGCCGTCGTCAATACCGGCCGGAATCTTGACCTGTAGCGTCTTGTTGCGACGCGTGCGCCCCACACCATCGCAAGACACGCAAGGATCTGTGATCTCTTTGCCACTGCCATGGCATGTAGGACACGTCTGCTGCACACTAAAAAAGCCCTGTTGCATGCGTACTGCGCCTGAACCGCCACAAGTGCGGCAGGTCTTTGGGGATGTGCCTGGCTTAGCGCCACTCCCTTTACAAATCTCGCAGTTTTCCCAACTCGGGACACGAATTTCTGTGTCAAAGCCGGCGGCCGCCTGCTCGAGCGTGATTTCCATTGAGTACTTCAGATCTGCGCCGCGATACACCTGCGGTCCGCCGCCACCAGCGCCTCGCTGACGTGCACCACCAAAAATCTCACCAAAGATGTCACCAAACGCATCACCAAAACCGGCACCCCCCGCGCCACCCATACCCGCAGCATTCGGATCTACGCCCGCATGCCCGTAGCGGTCATAGGCCGCCCGCTTGTTTTCATCGGAGAGAATTTCATAGGCCTCTTTGCCTTGTTTGAATTTCTCTTCGGCTTCCTTACTATCGGGATTGCGGTCGGGATGGTATTTCATCGCCAGCTTGCGGTAGGCCTTTTTCAGGTCATCATCCGAAGCGTTTTTGGCAACACCAAGGGTTTCGTAGAAGTCGCGTTTTGCCATGATCTCAGGCTCGTAAAAAGGTGAAACAGAAAAAGCTTGCCCGGGATGCTCTAAAAGAGTCCCGGGCGGATGCTACTGTGGTCTAGGCGATCACTTCTGGTCGCGTTTGACTTCTTTAAACTCAGCATCGACAACATTGTCATCCGCCGGCTTGCTTGAACCTGGCTCTGCACCACCCGGCGCACCACCCGCTGCAGCTTGGGCCTCGGCATACATCTTCTCACCGAGTTTTTGCGAAGCCGTTGCAAGCGCTTCAACTTTGGCATCAATCGCAGTCTTATCGGCGCCACTCTTCAAGACCTCTTCGACTTCAGCAATGGCGGCTTCGATTGCTGTTTTTTCAGCGGCTTCGAGCTTATCACCGTACTCGGTCAAGGACTTACGCGTAGCGTGCACCAGACCATCCGCGCTGTTACGCGCCAAGGCCAACTCAGCCATGCGGTGATCTTCCTCGGCATTCGCCTCAGCGTCCTTCACCATACGTTGAATTTCTTCTTCGGTCAGACCAGAGTTCGCCTTGATGGTGATCTTGTTCTCTTTGCCCGTGCCTTTATCTTTGGCCGAGACGTGAACAATACCGTTCGCATCAATATCAAACGTCACTTCAATCTGCGGTGTGCCGCGTGGTGAAGGTGGAATACCCTCAAGGTTGAACTCACCGAGTGTCTTGTTACCTGCAGCAATTTCACGCTCACCCTGGAACACTTTAATGGTCACGGCCGGCTGGTTATCATCAGCGGTCGAGAACACTTGCGAGTGTCGGGTCGGAATCGTCGTGTTCTTAGTGATCATCTTGGTCATCACACCACCGAGTGTCTCAATACCAAGGGACAGAGGCGTCACGTCAAGCAACAACACGTCTTTACGATCACCCGACAACACCGAGCCCTGGATCGCAGCACCTGCTGCAACCGCTTCGTCGGGGTTGACGTCCTTACGTGGTTCGCGACCAAAGAACTCTTTGACCTTTTCCTGTACCTTAGGCATACGGGTCATACCACCGACCAAAATCACGTCGTCGATTTCACTGACCTTCACGCCTGCATCTTTAATCGCGATACGGCAAGGATCCATGGTGCGAGCGATCAGCTCCTCGACCAACGATTCGAGCTTGGCACGTGTCATCTTGAGGTTCAAGTGCTTGGGGCCAGACGCATCAGCAGTGATATAAGGCAAATTGATTTCAGTCTGCTGACTGGACGACAGTTCAATCTTGGCTTTTTCAGCGGCTTCTTTCAACCGCTGTAGTGCCAAAACGTCTTTACCCAGATCAACACCCTGCTCTTTCTTGAACTCGGCGATGACGTATTCGATGATGCGTTGGTCGAAATCTTCTCCGCCCAGGAACGTGTCACCGTTGGTCGACAACACCTCAAACTGTTTTTCGCCATCCACATCCGCGATCTCAATGATCGAGATATCGAACGTGCCGCCACCCAAGTCGAACACAGCGATCTTGCGATCGCCTTTTTCTGACTTGTCCATGCCGAAGGCCAGCGCAGCTGCAGTGGGCTCGTTGATGATCCGCTTGACGTCCAGACCCGCAATACGGCCTGCGTCTTTCGTCGCTTGGCGCTGACTGTCGTTGAAGTAAGCCGGCACGGTGATGACGGCCTCGGTGACTTCTTCGCCTAAGAAGTCTTCGGCGGTTTTTTTCATTTTGCGCAACACGTCTGCCGCGACCTGCGAGGGTGCAAGCTTTTTGTTTTGTGCTTCGACCCAGGCGTCGCCGTTATCGGCCTTGACGATCTTGTAAGGCATCAAATGGATATCTTTCTGCACGGCGTCTTCGGTGAACTTACGTCCAATCAAACGCTTAACGGCATAGAGCGTATTGGTGGGGTTTGTGACAGCCTGACGTTTTGCTGGCGCACCGACAAGTGTCTCACCGTCTTCCATGTAGGCGACGATAGAGGGAGTCGTGCGCGCGCCTTCGGCGTTCTCAAGGATCTTGACCTGACCGCCGTCCATGACCGCCACACAACTATTGGTGGTGCCAAGGTCGATACCGATAATCTTGCTCATGGTGAATTACCTTTAAAGAAATCAGAATTTGGGGAATGCTTAAATGCTTAAGAGCTTTAAATACTTAGATGTTTCGTAATTGGGGGCTAATCGAGTAATTTCAAGCCTAAGACGACACCGTGACCAACGCAGGGCGCAGTACGCGCTCCGCGATCAAGTAGCCCTTCTGTAGGGTCTGCACAACCGTGTTGGGCTCTTGCTCGGCTGGTATGGTCGCAATCGCTTGGTGCTGATGCGGATCAAACTTGGTGCCAGCGGCAGGCGCGATTTCCTTCAAGTGGTTTCGCTCAAAAGCAGTCACTAACTGCTTGAGGGTCATTTCAATCCCTGCACGCATGTCTTGAGCGCTTTGCTCTGTCTGAGCAAGCGCTGCCTCAAGACTATCCTTCACCGGCACCAGCCCTTCGGCGAATGACTCAATGCCGAACTTACGTGCTTTCGAGACTTCTTCTTGGGCGCGACGACGAACGTTTTCCATTTCTGCATGCGCACGCAGCACCTGATCTTTTTGCTCGGCGAGCTGCGCCTGGGCGGCTGTTAAATCGGCATGTAACTGCTGAAGGGGATCGAGCGATTGAGCCTCATTTTGGGCGGCCGCCTCGGACTGACCTTGGGCCGCGCTTTGCTCAGCCGACTTGTCGAGCGACGAATCGCCTGATGAATTGGCAGTCGGGTCTTGATGAGCGGTCATTGAATTTCTCCAGAAAATGCGTTGGTTGACACAAACTTGGGGGCAATCCCCACAGATTCAAGGTCAAAAACTGCAATTTTTGGACAAATTCGAGAGGTGTTTAGGTAGATATTGACTAAAAACTAATTAAAACTTTAGTAACAAGCAGAGCCAGCCCAGCTGGAGGTGGGTCATTACCTATCTACTCGGAGCTGCCAACCCTGCAAATGCGATTCAACCAAATCGGCTAACCCCACCATCCAGGAGGGATCATCGTTCAGTGCGGGAATATAACGAAACTGCTTGCCCCCCGCATGCAGGAAGGTCTCGCGCACCTCGATACTGATTTCTTCAAGCGTTTCAAGGCAGTCGGCCAAGAAGCCGGGGCAAACGACATCGATCTCGGTCACGCCTTGTTGCGCCAGCTTTTCCAGCGTGGGCTCGGTGTAGGGCTCGAGCCACTTCGCCGGACCGAAGCGGCTTTGAAAGGTGACTAAATATTGATCATCGCTCAAGCCCAATAAAGTCGCCAAGGCTCGCGCCGTCTCGTAGCTGTCCCGACAATAGGGGTCCCCCATGTCAACGCATTGGCGCGGCAATCCATGAAAACTCATGACCAATTTCTGAGGACGGCCCTGCGCCTGCCAAAGCGCCGAAATCTTATCGGCTAATGGCTGTAAAAACCTTGGGTCTGTATGGAATCGCTTGATGAACCGCAACGCGGGCTGGTTGCGCATATGACCCGCCACACGCGTGGCTTCGTCTACGACCGTTGCCGTCGTACTCGACGCATATTGTGGATACATCGGCACAACCAAGATGTGTTCGCAACCGCTGTCGCGCAGGTTGAGCATCGCGTCTTGAATGGACGGCTTGCCGTAGCGCATCCCCGTCTGGACTTGCACATCAAGCCCACGCTCGGACAGAATACGTTGCACACCCGCTGTCTGACGCTGCGTATAGACCAACAGCGGCGAGCCGCCTTCCATCCAGATGCTTTGATAGCGCGGCGCCAACTTGCGCGGGCGTGCCATCAAAATTGGGCCATTCAAAATGGGCCACCACAGCAACTTGGGGATCTCGATTACGCGGGGGTCGGAGAGAAACTCGCGCAAATACTTACGGATTGCCGGCGCTGTGGGCGCCTCGGGTGTGCCGAGATTAACCAGCACCACACCTGCGCGCGAGCGCGTAAGGGGTTCTGGCCACGACAAGAAACGCTTGCCATCGGCGCGTTCGCGCTTAGGTTCAGGCCAAAATCGCATGCTAAGTCCGTTCGGAAGGGTGATGACTGAGCGCGCTCGACAGTAAGCGCGCAGTGATGTCGACAATCGGAATCACACGCTCATATGCCATACGTGTGGGACCAATCACGCCGAGTGTGCCAATAATATGGCCATCAATGCTGTAGGGTGCGGTAACCACCGACAAATCCTCGGTGGGCACGAGTTCTGAGTCGCCCCCGATGTAAATCTGCACCCCCTGCGCACGACTGGAGACCTCGAGGAGCTGCATCAGATCCGTCTTCTTTTCAAAGAGGGAAAAGGTTTTGCGCAGGCGATCCATATCACTGGCGAGTTCGTTGACATCCAGTAATTTGCGTTCGCCTGAAATCACGACCGTTTCTCCTTCATCGGCCGCTTCGGCACCAGCCTCGACGGCAGCCTGCATCAGGCGCGACATATCTTCTTGCAAGCGCGCCAAATCATGTGAGAGCGTCTGGCGTACTTCGGCAAACGACTTCCCCGCAAAATTGTGATTAAAGAAGTTGGCGGCCTCAATGAGCGCGGTGTTGGTGTAGTCACGCGGGGTCAACAAAATACGGTTCTGGACGTCGCCATCGGGGGTCACAATGATCAGCAAAATCCGTTTCTCAGACAAACGGATAAATTCAATTTGTCGAAATACCTGCGCCCGACGCGGCGACAACACGACCCCCGCGAACTGCGTCAGGCTCGAAAGCATCGTGGCGGCGGCGTTCACCGCACGCGAAGGGTCGGAGGCCGATTGCAAATCGCGCACATTGACTGTGGATACCAGCTCATAGGGCCGGGCAGTCAGCATCGTGTCGACAAACAAACGGTAGCCGCGTGGCGTGGGGATCCGACCCGCCGACGTGTGCGGACTGTGAATCAGGCCGAGCTCTTCGAGATCGGCCATCACGTTGCGGATTGTCGCAGGCGACAGATCGAAGAGCTTGGAGAGCGTGCGTGAGCCGACGGGCTGGCCGTCGTCGATATATCGTTCGATTAATGCTTTGAGAAGCGAGCGTGCACGATCATCCATGATTACCCTATTTTACCTTCCCCGACCCTATAATCGGTTAGTTTTTCGACGATTAGGGCTCGCATGCACTTTCCCACCATCGCGCTTATCGGCAGATATCAGGACTCGGGCCTGCACGCCCCGCTGCGTGCGCTCGCGACTCTGCTCGGTCAGGACGGCCGCAAAGTCCTCATCGAAGCAGATACTGCCCGGCACACTGGGGTCACTGAGTACCCCACCGCAACGTTTCCACAAATTGGACAACAGGCCAGCCTCGCCATTGTGATGGGCGGTGACGGCACCATGCTTGGGGCAGCCCGCCACCTCGCACCTTTCGACGTGCCCGTCGTCGGAATCAATCATGGACGGCTGGGTTTTATTACCGACATTCCCGTTGAGGCCGCCCAGGTCGCCCTAACGGACCTTTTGCAAGGTCGCTACGAGACCGAAAAGCGCATGCTCCTAAGTGCCACGATCTGGCGCGGCGATCAGCAAATGTACGCAGCCACCGCGCTCAACGACGTTGTGCTCAACCGTGCTGGCCGCGGGGGGATGATTGAAGTTCGCGTCGAGATCGATGGCACCTATATGTACACACAGCGTGCAGACGGACTAATCGTGGCAACCCCAACCGGTTCCACCGCATACGCCCTGTCCTCTGCTGGTCCAATTTTGCATCCTGAAATCAGCGCGATGGTGCTCGTGCCCGTTGCACCCCAGACACTCTCTAATCGCCCTATCGTGATCCCCGCAGATGGCGTCCTGAACATGACGCTCACGGCCATGGGCCGCGTCGAGGCCGGTGCGAGCGTACATTTTGATATGCAGACATGGTCTGATTTATTACCCGGCGATCGCATCGTCGTACAACGCGCCGCACATACCATTCGCTTTTTACATCCGGCAGGCTACAACTTCTTTTCCACGCTGCGTCGCAAGCTCGACTGGAACCGCATGCCACGCTCCGGTAACGAAGGGGACTAGCGCCCATGCTCCGTGCGCTGCAAATTCGTGACTTTGTCATTGTCACCCAGGCCGATATCGATTTTGCGTCTGGCTTTACAGTGTTCTCGGGCGAAACAGGTGCGGGGAAATCCATTCTGATCGATGCGCTTGCGCTCACCTTGGGAGAGCGTGCCGATGTATCTGTCTTGCGCCAAGGTGCTGAGCGCGCCGAGGTCAGCGCAATTTTCGATACCCCCACTGCACTGCAGCCATGGCTCACCGAGCATGATCTGCACGCGGGCGACGAACTCGTCTTGCGCCGAGTCATTGACGCACAAGGCCGTAGCCGCGCCTACATCAATGGCACGACCGCCACGGTCACGCAGTTGCGCGAAGTCGGTGAATATCTTGTCGACATACACGGCCAACACGCCCACCAAAGCTTGTTACGTTCAGATAATCAACGCGACATGCTTGACGCCCACGGCGCGCACCAAGCCTTGCGGCAAGAGCTCGCCGGCGCGTGGAAAGCTTGGCGCAAAGTCGAACGCCAACTCTCCCTGAGCGAACAAGATGCGAACGTCATTGCGGCGGCTCGTGAAAAACTCGAATGGCAAACAGCGGAACTCGACCGTCTGGAACTTGGGCCAACGGAGTGGCAAGATATCTCGACCGAGCACACGCGGCTTGCCAATGGGCAGGCACTCATTGACGGCGCCGCTCAAGCACTGGCGGCACTAGACGAAAGCGATAGTTCCGCACACCATCAAATCGCTATGGCCGTGCAACGTATTAATCAACTATTGCGTCACGACCCGAGCCTGCAAACGGTCTACGAGGCCTTAGAGTCAGCCCGCATTGGTGTCAGTGAAGCCGTATCAGACCTCAATGCCTACCTATCACGCGTCGAACTCGATCCGGCACGGCTTGCCACGGTCGAAGAGCGTATGCGGACAATTTTTGATTTGGCGCGCAAGTTCAAAGCGGAACCTGAGCAACTCTTCACTTTGCATCAAACCCTTGGCGCAGAGCTGAAGTCACTGCAAGCTTCAGCCGATATCGAGGCGCTCCGTCGGCAGGCGGCAACGCTCAAAAAAGACTACGACCAGCACGCGCAAGCGCTTTCCGCAGCACGACAAAAAGCCGCAAAAGATCTGAGCAAACTTGTGGGTCGCGCCATGCAAACCCTTGCGATGGAAGGCGGGCAATTCGCGATTTCGCTCACCGAAGCGCCTGCCTCCGCACAAGGCAGTGATCATATTGAGTTTCTGGTTGCGGGGCATGCGGGGACTACACCCAAACCTTTAGCAAAAGTTGCATCGGGCGGAGAACTCGCACGCATCTCACTGGCCCTGTCTGTCATTGCAAGCCGTGCCGCACGGGTACCCACCTTGATTTTTGATGAAGTCGACAGCGGCATTGGAGGCGCGGTAGCCGAAGTCGTTGGTAACCTGCTGCGCGAACTGGGTCAGCGGCACCAAGTGCTGTGCGTCACCCACCTGCCGCAGGTGGCTGCCCGCGGGCAACATCACTTTCAGGTCAGCAAGCAACAGGCCAAGGGTGTCACAACTTCAAGTATCACGTCGCTCAACGAGCCTGCGCGCATTGAGGAAATCGCCCGCATGCTAGGCGGCATCAAAATCACTGAAACCACGCGCAAGCACGCACTAGAAATGTTGCATGTAACGTCCTAAGTCGCTTGCGCAACGGCGCCTTAGCTACAGTCCTTACACACCCCGTACAGCACCATATCGTGACTTTCAAGCCTGTAGCCATTGTCGCGCGCGACCTTGTGCTGGCGTTTTTCGATCTCGTCGTCCGCAAATTCAGTGACCTTGCCACAATGGGTGCAGATAAGGTGATCGTGGTGATCGCCATCATTGAGCTCAAAGATCGATTTACCGCCATCAAACTGGCTTCTGGCCAAGATGCCCGCTTGCTCAAACTGGGTCAGCACCCGATAGACGGTGGCCAGCCCAATATCAACCTTGTCGTTCAGTAGCGAACGATAGATATCTTCGGCACTGAGGTGCCGTTCCCCGGACTTACGGAACATATCGAGAATTTTTAGGCGTGGGAACGTGGCCTTGAGGCCCACATTTTTAAGGTCGCTTTGGTCGTTCTCGATATCCAAGAAAAATCCCCTGTTTTGCCTACTAGGCATGCGATTAAGGCTTTATGATAGCGTCTTTGGTTGCAAAACCCATAGAGGTCTGCAGTGGTCAAACTTCGTACTCTCGCTTCTTACTTGCGCGCCACCCTGTTGGGAGTCGCCTGTGCGGCCGCCTTAGCTGGCTGCTCCTCCAATCAATGGGGCTTTCCATACCGCACAGGCGTCCAGCAAGGCAACTGGGTCACCAAAGACCAGGTCTCACTCTTGCGCCCTGGTATGTCGCGCGAACAAGTGCGCTATGCGCTTGGCACACCGACGTTGGCCAGCGTGCTTCATGCCAATCGCTGGGACTACCCCTACTATCACCGCGCAAGCAACGGCAAAATCGAAGAGCGTGTGTTGACGGTAATCTTTGAAGGGACCCAGCTTAAGAGCTGGCGTGGCGACGAACAACCGGAAATGCAGCCCTTCCAGATCGCGCGCGAAGAAGTCCGGATCTCGCAAAAAGAGGCGGCACAACACCAGCTCAACATGACGCGCGAAGGTAACGACGCAGCGGCGGCCTCTGGAATGTCAGCGCCGATTGAGATTCTCCCTGGGGTGACCTTTGGTCAAACACTCGGTGACACAACACCTTCTGATCCCTCAGCCTCGCCCGTGACCCCGCTCGACGCACCGACTCCCCTGCGCTAAACCGTTATTTACTTTAACAACAAGAGTTCATTATGCGTATTGCTATCGCCGGAGCCAGTGGCCGCATGGGCCGCATGCTCATTGAAGCCGTCACTCAATCTGCAGATTTAAAGCTGACTGCGGCGCTGGATATTGCTGGCGCGCCGATGCTCGGGCAAGACGCGACGGCCTTCTTAGGCAAACTCAGTGGCGTGTTGATCACTGATCAATTCTCTGCGCTCAAGCATGCAGATTGTCTGATTGATTTCACGCGCCCAGAGGGCTCGCTCGAGCACCTCAAGGCTTGCGTCACGCACAGCGTCAACATGGTCATCGGAACAACTGGGTTTGATGACGCAGGTAAAGCCGCGATCACCGAGGCAGCAAAGTCAATTGGCATTGTGTTTGCGCCCAACATGAGTGTTGGCGTGAATGCAACGCTTAAGCTGCTTGATATGGCCGCACGCATTCTGAACTCTGGCTACGATGTGGAAGTCTTTGAGGCACACCATCATCACAAAGTGGATGCACCTTCCGGCACGGCACTCAAAATGGGTGAAGTGGTGGCGGATGCCTGGGGCAAGAAGCTTGATGACGTCGCCACCTGGACTCGACATGGTCACACGGGCGCACGCAAGCCCGGTGAAATCGGTTTTTCCGTTGTACGAGGCGGCGACATTGTGGGCGACCATACCGTGTATTTTTGCGGAGTAGGTGAGCGCATCGAGATCACGCATCGTTCTAGTAGCCGAGCAGGCTACGCTGAAGGCAGCCTGCGTGCCGCGCGCTACCTTGAAGGCAAAAAAACCGGCCTATTTAATATGCAAACGGTTCTCGGTCTTTAAGCGAGCAACCGAAGATGGGCCTTGTTCTGTTGCGCCGCATTACTCAGCTACGCTGATAGGTTCCATTTCAAGCTCGACACCAAAGCGCTCTTGCACGTTTGACCGCACCGCGTGTGCAAGCGCCAGCACCTCGCTGGTCTGCGCCCCGCCGTAATTCACAAGCACTAACGCTTGACGGGCATGCATCCCGACCGCACCGACGCGCCGCCCTTTCCATCCACACCGATCAATCAACCATCCCGCCGCGAGCTTGTATTGCCCATCGGCCTGCGGGTAAGAGACCATCTCTGGATGTGCGCGTATCAGCTGCGCATGTTGCATACTCGACACAACAGGATTTTTAAAAAAACTGCCCGCATTACCCAGCTCAGCTGGATCGGGAAGTTTGGCGCGGCGTATGGCACATACGGCATCGAATACGGCTTGAGGGCTAGGCGATTGCGCAATAGCAGTGCCGGCACGAAAGTGTTTTTGAAGATCGGGATATCCCAGCACCGGCGTCCACACCTTGGGCAAGCGAAAGCGCACAGAAACAATCAGCCATGTCCCTGCTGGCGCGCGCTTAAACAGACTGTCGCGGTAAGCGAATTCACACTCTTCTCGGCTGAAGGTTCTTAACAACCCCTGCGGAATATTCCAAGCGCTTACCGACTCAATGTGATCTCGCAGCTCAACGCCGTAGGCACCAATATTTTGCACAGGTGCCGCACCAACTGAACCGGGAATTAAGGCGAGGTTCTCTAAGCCCGGCCAACCACTTTTCATGGCGGAAGCCACCCAAACATGCCAGTCTTCACCCGCGGCGACATCGATCAGCCAGCAGTCCGACGCTTCAGCAGCAAGCGCGATCCCCTTGAATTCGACCTTCAACACTAAAGCGGATAATTGCGGCGGAAGCACAACGTTGCTGCCACCTCCCAACACAAACACACGCCGATACTGAAGGGCAAGCTCGGTCACCCGAGCGAGTTGCGCTGTGCTGCGCAACACAACAAGGTGCGAGGCCCGGCAAGCAAGTCCCAAGGTATTTTGAGCTGTCAGCTCTGCCGGCCCAACGCGTACATCCGCTACGATGCCGCTGCATGGCTCAAAGATCGAGCCGGCATCTTCGACAACAGGCGCAGGGGCTAGCGGGTTTGACATAGGGGTAGGGGGATATGCTATATTCTTGTTCTTCGTTGATCGTACTTGGATGCACTGTTCAATCATGCATAGCAAGAACGGTGGGCGTTAAAGCGGGAGTAGCTCAGTTGGTAGAGCGCAACCTTGCCAAGGTTGAGGTCGAGAGTTCGAGACTCTTCTCCCGCTCCAAATTCTGGCAAAAGCCTGATCGAAAGATCAGGCTTTTTTCTTGCTCAACCACATTAATCAAGCTTCGCGCCAGACGTCTTGACAACCTCGGCCCAACGCTTCACTTCGCTATCTAAAAACGCAGCGAACTTAGCGCCCGTGATATCTGGAAATTCAGCGCCATTCGTCGCCCATACCGTGCGAATCGTCTCGTCCTGGGGTAGTTTTTTGAGTGCTGCAATAATCTTTTCAGTTACAGCAGGTGGAGTATTTTTGGGTGCCCACAAGGCATACCATGTACTCACCACGTACTGAGGAAGACCAATTTCCGCCGTCGTTGGGACATCGGGAATCGCCGGGTTTCGCTTTTCGCTCGCGACAAACAGTGGCTTGATACGGCCTGCCTTAATTTGTGCAGCGGAAGAGCCCAAGCCGTCGAACATCATATCCACGTCGCCTGCAATCAAGCCCTGCATGGCGGGGCCAGCACCACGATACGGGATATGCGCAATATCTGTCTTGGCCTGAATTTTGTATAGCTCGCCTGCGAGATGGTGGGAGGTTCCACTACCAGCCGAGGCATAGTTTAGTTTGCCCGGATTCGCTTTTACCTGTGCGAGAAACGCCTGGTAGTCCTTACCTGGCACTTTTTGTGGGTTGACCACCAAGACCTGCGGCACGCGCGCAATCACCGCCAACGGCACGAAGTCGGTCTGAATGTTGTAGTCAAGCTTTGGGTACATCGAAGGCGCGATCGAGTGATGTACGGCGCCAACGAAAAGGGTATAGCCGTCTGCAGGGACCTTCGCTGCGGCAGAGGCTCCCACCGTACCGCCTGCGCCACCACGGTTATCAATGATGAACTGCTTACCCAGGTCTTTGGCCAAGATCGCAGCTAACGGCCGCGCAAAGGCATCAGTGCCCCCACCAGCTGGAAAGGGGACGATTAAGGTGACCGGCTTTGTGGGCCAGTCGGACTGCGCCCAACTCGGCCCGGCCATCAGCGCCAGCGCACCAATACCTACCTGCATCAGCGTCCGCCGCGTTTTCAATGTTTTCATTGTTGTCTCCAGAGTGTGTCTAATAAACGATCCACGGATCAGGCGTTGCTCAAGCGGCAAGCCCTTCATCCTGTGTTTGGGGTCAGTATAGTTTGAGTCAAGCAAGTTAAAAAGGCCTTTTGTAGTATGATCTGCGCCGGCGTAACGCTTAGAGTTGGCGCAATGGCAGAGTGGTTATGCAGCGGATTGCAAATCCGTGTAGCTCGGTTCGATTCCGGGTTGCGCCTCCAGTAAATAACAATGACAAGCGTAAACCCACCCCCTGTCTTACCCAACATGCCCTCCGGCCTCGTTGCGTTGCGGATCGTGCTGGTGTTTGCCGTGGGATATTTTTTGTCCTACGCCATGCGCTCGGTCAACGCAGCGCTCGCCCCCCTGTTGGTCTCAGACCTCAGCCTGTCCGCCAGCGAGCTAGGCTGGCTGTCCTCCGCCTACATCCTGTCCTTCGCCGCGATGCAAATCCCAGTCGGTATTTGGCTTGACAGGTACGGCGCGCGCAGAACCGAGTCTGCCTTGCTACTGATCGCGGCGCTGGGTGCGGCACTCACTGCAATCGGCGAAACCCTTTTGGTCCAGTCTCTGGGACGCATCCTAATCGGGATCGGGGTATCCGCTTGCCTCATGGCCGCATACTCCTATTTCAGGCGCTGCTTTCCCCCCGAGCGACAGCCACGGCTAGTCATGTACATGTTGATATCCGGCACGTCTGGGGCGCTGGTGGCCAGCCAACCCGCGCTTGCGTTGGCCGAATGGATCGGCTGGCGACATGTTTTTAGCCTAACCGCTGTACTGTTTCTGCTGTGTGCGTTCGGGATTTTTCTTTTTACCGGCGATCTTGATCGGCAAGGCGGGGTGGGCAACAAACATGTTTCAAACGCCGGATTTTTCAAATTGTGCCTGCACCCCTTTATGGTCCGCGTCCTGCCCGCAACCGTTTTCACAGTGGGTGGTTTCGGCGCGCTGCAAACCCTCTGGGCGGGCCCCTGGTTTACCCAAATACTCGGTATGAGTCCGGACCGGGCGAGCCAGACCTTGCTTTTCATGAACGCCAGCATTCTGTGTTCTTATTTTCTGATGGGGGAGCTCAGCCCAAGGCTCATCAAACGAGGGGTCTCCTTATTAAACCAATCTATGGCCGCGCTGATCTGGCTACCACTTTGTCTGGCGGTCATCACATTCTGGCAGCATTCCGCGTCCTGGCCACTTTGGCTCATCCTCGCGCCAGCCGTCCCGGCGATGTTCTTACTGCAAACACAAGCTGCCCTCGAGTTTCCAAGCGAGATCGCTGGGCGTGTCCTGACGACCTATAACCTGCTGGTTTTTGCGGGTTTGTTTATTGTTCAATGGGGTTTTGGTGCGTTAACCGATTTGTTTCAACGTTTCAATCACTCCCCGAGCCAATCGCTCACTTATTCCATGGCGTGCCTCGTCCTCTTGCAAGGGCTTAGTCTGCTGTGGTTTTTTATCAAAAAACCTGATGGATCAATCCGTACTTGATGCGATCGCACGCTGGCCTAATGTGCCGGCGGTCTACGGCTGGCTCTCGCTCAGCGCACGAGGCGCCTGGCGCTTACATCCACGGGGCGATGCCCAACTGGGGGGCGAGGGCTCGGGCATCACAAACACGCAGATATTGGGGTTTATCGGCCGCAACTATGCCTGCGAACCAGATGGTCGGTGGTTTTTCCAAAATGGTCCGCAGCGCGTCTATGTGCGACTAGACGCCGCTCCTTTTATTCTGCATCTTCGTCCCGACCTCAACGCGCTCGTGACGCATAACGATCGTGTCATTGAACAAGTCGTGCAATGGCTCGCGGATGACCAAGGGCAGTTGTATGCCCAAACAGATCAGGGCGCAGCCCGTATCGATGACCGCGACTTGCTAGAACTGTCCGACGTGCTCCGATGCGAGAGCGGCCAAGCCATGCTCGAAGCGCTCGACAAGGCAAGCAACGCAGGCATTGCGTCGAGAGAACAGCCTGACGTACTGCGGCTTTTTGATCCCTCTGGACGATATGGTGCGCTTAGCCACCCAGCCCCGCTACGACACATCACGCAAACCGACGTCGCAAAGACCTTAGATTTTGTGGTGAACCCGGGACCCTTACGCACCGATTCGTAAGCATTAGCCTTAAAATAGAGGCCTATGAGCCACGATCCCGACTTCTACTTCCCCGCCCCGCGTCTGCAAAAATTCTGC
Source organism: uncultured beta proteobacterium (assembly GCA_903958565.1). Lineage (GTDB taxonomy): Bacteria > Pseudomonadota > Gammaproteobacteria > Burkholderiales > Burkholderiaceae_B > Zwartia. Next base: position 6,193 of record CAJBTJ010000206.1, on the reverse strand, counting down.
GGACAATGCGCGACGCCTATTACGCGCCGTCTTCTCGAAGGCGACAATCGCGAACGGGATGTGTGTGAAGCCTGCGGTGCGGTGCATTATCAAAACCCCAGACTCGTGGTGGGCACACTCCCCATCTGGAATGACAAAATTCTGTTGTGTCTGCGTGCGATTGAACCGCGCGCGAACACTTGGACCTTGCCGGCTGGCTTCATGGAGCTCGCCGAAACCATTGACCAAGGGGCTGAACGCGAAACACAAGAGGAAGCCGGCGCGCACATCACGCTTGGCAAACTCTACACGGTGGTGGATATCCCGCACGTTGATCAAGTACACGTTTATTTTTTAGCGCATGCCACGAGCCCAGATCTTGATCCAGGTCCGGAAACCCTAGAAGCGCGCTGGTTCGGCCTTGACGAAATACCTTGGGACAATCTCTCTTTCCGTTCGGTGTCCACGACACTCAAACATTATCTGCGCGAACGTGAGACGGGGCATTTCGATACCCATCATTACGCATTATTCGCAGCCAATCGGCCAGGCGGCTGAGTACTAACGCCAGATTGAGCCTGCCATGCGCCTGATCTGGCTCGAACCCGACACGCCCTTCCCCGACCCAGAACAAGCGCTCCAGGAGCCTGCGGGCCTATTAGCCGCTGGGGCTGATTTATCGATCGGGCGCTTACGCGCGGCCTACAGCCAAGGCATCTTCCCCTGGTTCTCTGAAGACGAGCCACCGCTCTGGTGGTCTCCCAACCCGCGCATGGTGCTCCAGTGTGATGCACTGCACTTGTCCCACTCTCTAGGCAAGCGCCTGCGACAAATCGCCCGCGCGCAAGAGGCCGGAGACTACTCCACCGTCGTCAAAGTCAACACCGCCTTCACCTCTACTTTGCGCGCTTGTGCCCGACCGTCCCTTAACGGACAGCCTGGCACCTGGATCACCCGGGAGATGCAATTGGCCTACGAGGCCTGGCACTTGTTGGGGCATGTGCACAGTATCGAAACATGGGTGAATGGCGAACTAGTGGGCGGCCTCTATGGCGTGAGCCTCGGCCACATGTTTTTTGGCGAATCGATGTTTAGTCGCGCAACGGATGCCTCCAAAATCGCCCTGGCGCATCTAGTCTGGTTCTTAAAAAAACAAGGGGTCACTTGGATCGACTGCCAGATGCAAACCGAGCACTTGAGTACCTTGGGTGCCGTCCCTGTACCACGACAAAAATTTATCGCCCATGTCCGACAGCACACGTCGATGCCTGATATTCTTTGGCATCCGGGCCGCTTGGACCAAGCAGGTATATTGCACCCATGAGCCAACTCAAAGAACTCCCCTTTGCGGCGCTACAGTTTTATGCAACCGCACCGTATCCCTGCAGCTACCTGCCCGAGCGACAGGCCCGCTCACAGGTTGCCGCGCCCGGGCATTTGATTCATGCGGACACCTACTCCCAATTGATTGATCAGGGATTTCGGCGCAGCGGACTCTTTACCTATCGCCCGCACTGCGACAGTTGCCGTGCTTGCCTTCCTGTGCGCGTGGATGTCAATCGTTTTGCGCCTAACCGTACACAGCAACGCACACTCAAGCGTCATCAGCCATTGCGCCCCCTCGTGGCCGAGCTGTCCTGGTCCAGCGAACACTATGCCCTGTACGCGCGCTACCAAGCGTTGCGCCACCCTGGTGGTGGCATGGATGACGACAGTCGCACGCAGTACAGCGAGTTTTTATTGGCCAGTCGGGTCAATACGCGACTCGTGGAGTTTCGTGAAGAAGACGGCACACTGCGTATGGTGTCGATCATTGACGTGCTTGAGCAAGGGCTCTCGTCGGTCTACACCTTCTATGATCCCGAGGCGCCGGGCAGTCTGGGCACCTACAGCATTTTGTGGCAAATCAATCAGTGCCGGCAACTCGGTCTCCCTTGGCTCTATTTAGGCTACTGGATCGAAAAGAGTGCAAAAATGGCATACAAAGCAGCGTTTGGGCCAGCCCAGTTTCGCCATAGCGGACAATGGCATGATCAGCCACCGCCCTCCGAGGCATAAACCTTGGCAGGCCTTGAACATTGATGTTTTTCTCTGACTCTATTTTTTAACGGTTGCCATGTCGATTCTCTTTCAAGCCTACCCCTTGGCACGTCACGCTCTTTTTGCGATGGATGCCGAAGCGGCCCACGATGCAACACTCAAGGCGTTACAACTCGCGTACGACTGCTCCCTGACTCGCGGACTCATGCAGAATCGTGTGCTGGCCCCGACCACCTTAATGGGCCTCGCTTTACAGAACCCTGTTGGACTCGCGGCAGGTTTGGATAAAAACGGGGCACATATCGACGCGATGGGTAACTTAGGGTTTGGCTTTGTTGAAGTCGGCACCGTCACTCCGCGCGCGCAACCAGGCAACCCCAAGCCACGTATGTTTCGTCTGCCTGACGCGCAAGCCTTAATCAATCGTCTAGGCTTTAACAATCAAGGTTTGGATACGTTCCTAGCGAACGTTCAACGTAGCACTTGGCGCGCCCAAGGCGGCATCATCGGTCTGAATATTGGTAAAAATGCGGACACCCCAATCGAACGCGCCGCTGACGACTACCTCATCGGGTTAGTGGGTGTTTACCCACATGCGGACTACATTACCGTCAATATTTCGTCACCCAACACAAAAAATCTTCGGGCACTACAGGGCGAACATGAGCTCGACGAACTCCTGTCGCAGCTGGCGCATCGCAGACAAGAACTTGCGGCTCAGCATCAACGACGTGTGCCGCTGGCCGTCAAGATTGCACCGGACCTGACGGAGGAACAAATCGACATCATTACCGAAGTACTTCCGCGTCACGGCATTGATGGCGTCATTGCCACGAACACCACCATCGCACGGGATGCCGTGCAAGGCATGGCACATGCCGAGGAAGCGGGGGGCCTGTCGGGTGCGCCATTGCATGCTCGCTCGCTCGAAGTCATTGCACGATTGCGCGCAAAGCTTGGGCCAGATTTCGCCATCATTGGTGTGGGGGGAATCGTCTCGGGGCAACACGCTGCGCAGAAGATCTCAGCGGGTGCCAACGCGGTGCAGCTGTACACCGGACTGATTTATAAGGGCCCCGCTTTGGTAGGCGAGTGTGTCCGCCAGATTGCGAAACTAGGCCGCTAACGTAGCCCAAACTAAAAAACCACCCGAGGGTGGTTTTTTTGTTGCAAGCGTTTAGAACTTAAGCTGCGCGGCGACCGCGTGTTGCGGACTTCGCAGCGTCAGCAGCTTGACCAGCCGCTTTGAAGGTCGCATTCGCAGCAGCAGCCAGATTTTTCTCGGCAACGTCAGCAGCCTGCTTGGCGGCTTTAGTCATCGACTCGTAAGCCGAGTTAGCCTGAGCCATCGAGCTTTTCAGCATTGCTACAGCACCTTCCGAACCCGCTGGCGCGTTCTTGGTGAACTGTTCAATTGCATCCTGAACATGTTTCTGGCCTTCAGCAACATGCGACTCGCTCAGTTTGGCCAAATCAGCCTGTACTGTGGAAACGATGTCATAGACATGCTTGCTATATGCCATGGCTTTTTCTGCACTCGGCTGAACCAGACCTGAAGACAACGACAAAGCTTCTTGCGCGTCTTTCACGCCAACAGCCTGCTGCGACGTGGCCGACACTTCGTCGATCGTTGCTTTTAAGGCCTTGAGGTTGAGGTCAACGAGTTTTTCGAAGCCTGAGAAAAAGGAACCCTGGACAGCCACGAATGCATCGATGGCCGCTTTTTGACTGTTTAGGACCTGCTGAGGAATTGCAGACATGGTGTTCTCCAAAATGAACGAAATGTTTGTTTGTTGCGATATGTTGCAGTGCACAAGTGTCATTTTAGGTCTAAAAACAGTCGTGTCAACAATTATTTGTTGCATTGCATCAAATAAACGACATTACTGTTCATTTACTGATTTTTACTTAGTTTTTGAGCGTACAGACGTGTCACCGACTGGCTCACGCCGCCGTCGCCCCGGTCTCGTAGCCTAAGGCCTCAGAAATCGTCCCTGCGGTCGCGACTAACTGGGGAATCCAGGCATCTTGCAGACGACCGGACGGTGCAGAAATCGACAATCCAGCAACCAACTTCCCTGTATCGTCATAGATGCCAGCGGCAATGCAACGCACACCCACCTCAAGCTCTTCATTGTCACGCGCGTAACCCAACTGCCTCACCAAAGACAGTTCTCGCTCCAGTGTCTCCAGGCTTTTAAGGCTGTTGGCCGTCCCACCCGCCAGACCTGTCCGTGTCGCGTAAGCCCGGAGTTGACGCACATCGAGGGAAGATAAGAATAGTTTGCCATTGGACGTTAAGTGCAAGGGCGCCCGGCCACCAATCGCGCGTACCACCTGCATGCCAGAGCGTTCGCTCCATGCTCGATCGATATAAACAATCTCGTCGCCCTGCTGAACCGACAGGTTGACCGTCTGCCCTGTAAGGGCATGCAAGGCCCGCATAGCGTCGATGGCAGCCTCTCGGACGTTGAGCCGACCCTTTACCAGCGAGCCCAATTCGAGCAAACGCATACCCAGTTGGTACAGGCCGCTATCCACACGATCCACGTAGCGCCCGATGACCAGATCATTGAGAATGCGATGCGCAGTCGACGTATGCAAACCGGTTGTACGGGCCAAGTCTTTGAGCGGAACAGGATCAGGCTGAGCCGCTAAGGCATCAAGCAGCTGAGTCGCTCGACCCAACACCTGAATCGCCATATCCGCCGCTCCATGAGACAGGGAGGGGTGCACCACAGTTGGAGATGAAACGTTACGCGACATAATGGGTTGATACAGTCCTTAAATCTGCGGCAGTGCAGCATGAGGGATTCTATCTCATATTATGAAACGCACCACGCGTTGCGTCAAATGTATCATCACCAAATTCCTCTCTAAGGCCTCCTCCTATGCGCTCGGACCTCGACATCGCTCAAGCTGCAAATAAACGTCCCATTCTTGAACTCGCGTCAGCACAAGCAGGCATCCCAGACGAGGCATTGGAGCCGTACGGAAGATTCAAGGCAAAACTTTCGCTTGAATACATCCGCACACTCGATGACCGACCAGACGGTAAATTAATTCTGGTGACAGCGATTTCACCCACGCCTGCAGGCGAAGGGAAAACCACGACAACCGTCGGGCTCGGAGATGCGCTTAATCACATTGGCAAACGCGCGATGATTTGCTTGCGCGAGCCTTCACTCGGCCCGGTATTCGGGATGAAAGGGGGCGCGGCCGGTGGCGGCATGGCCCAGGTCGTGCCCATGGAAGACATCAATCTGCACTTTACCGGTGACTTCAATGCGATTGCTCTGGCCAATAATTTGTTGGCGGCCTTGATCGACAACCACATCCACCACGGCAACAAACTAGCGTTCGATGTACGACGCATCAGTTGGCGCCGAGTCGTCGACCTCAATGACCGCGCCCTCAGACAGATCGTGATCGGTTTGGGTGGTACAGCGAATGGCTTTCCGCGAGAGGATCGCTTCGACATTGTCGTCGCCTCCGAAGTCATGGCGATTTTTTGTTTGGTGAAAAGTCTGAAGGACCTGAAAGACCGTCTTGCAGATATCGTGGTGGGCTACTCACTTGCAGGCAAGCCGATACGCGCTCGCGATCTACAGGCGCAAGGTGCCATGGCGGCGCTCTTAAAAGAAGCGCTCGCCCCTAACCTGGTGCAAACGCTTGAAAACAATCTCGCGCTCGTGCACGGCGGACCCTTCGCCAACATCGCACATGGTTGCAATACGGTGCTCGCAACGTCCACCGCACTCAAACTCGCCGACTATGTCGTGACGGAGGCCGGCTTCGGCGCAGACCTCGGAGCCGAGAAGTTTTTAGATATCAAGTGCCGCAAAGCCGGCCTGACGCCCTCTGCGGTCGTGTTGGTCGCCACCGTGCGTGCCTTGAAGTATCACGGCGGCGTCGAGGTCAAAGATGTGGGCTCAGAGAACCTGGACGCCCTGCGCTTGGGTTTAGTCAACCTTGAACGCCATATACACAACATCACACAGAATTTCGGGTTGCCTTGCGTGGTGGCAATTAATCATCGCACTGAAGACACCGCGGCCGAAATCGCGCTCCTGCAGTCTACCGCCGCATCACTCGGGGTTGAGGTCGTCCTTGCGGAGCATTGGGCCAAGGGTGGTGCGGGCGCTGCCAATCTCGCCCATGCGGTCGTCAAGTT
>CAJBTJ010000205.1 GCA_903958565.1 uncultured beta proteobacterium | reverse complement strand
TTTACAGTCTGCCCCCTTTAACCACTCGGGCACCTCTCCACAAGAGAACCGACGATTATGATGGAACTTTTCCGAATTGTCAAGAAAGTCGGGGGGTTGTAACCACTATCGAAAGGGATTAGTCACGCACTTTCACTCTCGCCTCGGAGACAAAGAATTATTGAGCCAAGGCGGTTTTTCTTAGTGCGGGAGTTTGAACGCGCTGCGCTCTTGCTCGTCGATCTGCGCCAATAGGTTTATCTCCCAAGCCAAATATTGCCGGGCGGCGGCTTTGTTGCCATCGTGGCGGTCGTGCACAAAAAATAGGTAATCAATGCTTTGGGCGTCCGTGGGCACGTCAGGCGTCGCTATCCAATCTAGCCCCGCTGCCACGCATTGCTCTTTGGTCGCCATACAGACCCGCAGCGTGCTTACGCCCAGCTCTGTCAAGTCCAGTGCTGCGAGCTCCGCGACCGCCACATCATCAACAAAAAGAACGACGAACTTTCCTTTAAGCGATGCTAATGTTCCAAGCGTAGGTCGTACCGCCCATTGCGTACCGCGAACATGGCCCTCGCGATACTTCGTGCTCGCACGCAAATCCAGCACTGTTGCACCACTAGTTAGCGACGCTTTGAGTTCGGTCGCGGCGAGTTTCTCCAGTGCAGGTGCTTTGCTCAGTTTCGCCGGCGCGACCTGGCCCCACTTGTACTGCAGCGCGTCGTCACAGACAGCAACCTCCCAACCCAACATGGCCAACCATGAGGCCATCGCAGGTGCCCGAGAGCCATCGCTATCAAACAACACGAGCCTTGCTCCGCGCACACCAACATATTGATCGGTGGCTTGGACGAGCTGCCCACCCGGGGTGTGTTGGGCACCGGGGATGCTGCCCTGTGCAAACTCTTCTGGGGTACGCACATCGCACAAGAAAGTCGTACGCTCTTTGTCCGCGAGCCACTTTTGAACTTGCTCTCCGCTCAAAAAAGGGACGTGATGTTTTTGCGCGAGTGCGCGTGCCCTGGCTTGGCGTTGCTTCGCGGCATTCGGATCAACAACAAGGGGATGTCGTTGCGCCGCACCATGGTCAAGGACGAAGTCGGCCAGATACCAACCTTGGGTGCCGTTTTCCAGCGCAACCACTTTATTTTTTATACCCAGATTAATGAGCGTTTGAGCACCAATAATGCTGCGTGTACGTCCTGCACAATTAATAACAATCGTCGTGTCAGGGCTGGACACAATGTCGTCTATGCGCAGAGGCAGCTCACCGTTCGGGCAACACATCGCGGTCGGGATACTCATTTTTCGGTATTCGGTGTAGGGACGTCCGTCCAGAATCACCATGTCTTCTTTATTCTTGATCTTCTCATTGAGCTCTTGTGCTGTGATACGTGGGGTATCAAAGGCATGCTCTGCCAACTCACCAAATGCTTTGCTCGGCAAATTGACGCCTGCAAAAACCTCCAACCCGGCCGCCTTCCACGCCGCCATGCCGCCATCTAAGTAGTGCAGATTGGTGTAGCCCGTATCTGCCAGGCGCTTGCACGCTTTTATAGATAAGACATTCTCGTCGTCACCTACTAGAACCATACGAACATCTTTACGACCAACCAGGCGATCCACTTCAGCTTCTAGTTTGCTGTAGGGCGTTGATACAACATAGAACAAATGTTCTTCGCCGTATTGTCCGTGTTCACGCACATCAAGCAAGGCAATTTCTTTTCCGTCATGCACCCACGACTTTAGCGTCTTTGCGGACACTGCCGATCCATTTTGATTTGTCATGTTGTTTGTCTCCTATTAGCTTTCAAGGTCTTCTTTGAGGTGCATTTTTTCAATGATGGAAGAGCAATGCTCCCAACCATGGAAGTCAACGATCAACTGGCCACGCTCTTTGCCAGTGACCTTCAAGGTCACTTTTGTTCCAAGTTGATCCGAAAGCGCTTCCTCGAGTCTTGCGACATCACGCGACACGGTTTTAGGGCGTGATGTTTTGGTTGATGCTCCTTTATCGGTGCGGGCAACGAGCTGCTCTGCGTCGCGCACGGATAAACGCTTAGCGATGATCTGATTCGCCAGTTGGATTTGTGTGGCCGTGTCGACGGCCAACAGCGCGCGTGCATGGCCCATGTCAATGTCACCGGCAAGCAACATGGTTTGGACTGCGCTTGCGAGATTAAGTAAGCGCAGCAAGTTGCTTGTTGCAGAGCGTGAGCGACCAATTGCCTGAGATGCTTGCTCGTGTGTTAGACCAAACTCATCAAGCAAGCGCTTTACGCCTTGCGCTTCTTCAAGCGGGTTGAGGTCTTCTCGTTGGATGTTTTCAATCAACGCCATCGCAGCAGCGTGTTCGTCAGCAACATCCTTGACCAGCACGGGGACTTCGGTCAGGCCGGCTAGTTGCGCTGCGCGAAAACGGCGTTCGCCGGCAATAATTTCATAACGACCTTTGGCGGCATCCACAGGCCTGACCAAGATCGGTTGCATGATGCCTTGAGCGCGAATCGAGTCAGCGAGCTCGGCCAAAGCACCTTCGTCCATACGTGTACGTGGTTGGTACTTTCCGGCTTGCAACTTGTTCACTGGCAATGTACTTGGCTGTCCCTGCGAGACTTCGCCTTGCGCAAGTTGGCCAATGCCAGGGGCATCCGCACCCAGAAGAGCCTCTAATCCGCGCCCGAGGCCTTTCGGTTTTTTAGTGACCATTTTATATTCCTATCGTTGAGGGCGATACCGCACCATCACGTTATTAGTTAGGTTATGCGTTGGGGTTGGCGCGAACGCGTTCGATAACTTCCGCACCAAAAGAGATATAAGCCTGCGCGCCACGCGAACTCGGGTCATAGACAACACCTGGCAACCCATGGCTGGGCGCTTCAGCTAATCGTACGTTTCTAGGTACAACCGTTTTAAATACTTTGTCACCGAAGTGTGCTTCGAGTTGAGCGGAAACCTGCTGTTGTAAGGTGACTCTCGGGTCATACATGACGCGAAGTAACCCAATCAAACTGAGTTCTGGATTGATATTGCGGTGAACGCGTTTAATTGTGTTGACGAGATCGGACAACCCCTCTAGTGCAAAGTATTCACACTGCATAGGAATGATCACGCCATGCGCTGCGGCTAAGCCGTTAAGCGTTAAGAGGGACAGTGTAGGAGGGCAATCAATGAGGACAAAATCATATTCACCTGCAACACTTGAGAGGGCCTGTTTTAGTTGAAGCTCTCGTTCGTCCATGCCAACGAGGTCGATCTCCGCGCCAGAGAGTTCACGGTTCGCCGGCAATACATCGTATCCACCACTGGTTGAGGGAACACGCGCCTCGGCAATCGACGCCTCTCCAATTAGCACATCGTATAAATTGTGTGCGAGGGTGCTCTTGTCTATGCCACTACCCATCGTCGCGTTGCCCTGTGGGTCCAAATCAATCAACAAGACACGCTGCTTTAGTTTGGCAAGTCCAGCGGCTAAGTTGATCGCCGTTGTCGTTTTGCCTACACCGCCTTTTTGATTGGCAATACAAAATATTCGCGCGGTGGCTGTAATGTTATTTGTCATGGATTTTCCGTCCGGTGCAACCAAACCAAGCAACGCTGGGCTTGTAACTCTGGAACATGTATAGGTTCAACGCTGTCGACAGACCAGGCGGTCTTGGATGCGAGCTCGGCAAACTCGTCGTCCGTCGGGCGCGCTTTCATTGCAATGAGGTTTCCCGTGGGCAAGACTCTTTCACCAGCAGTTAGTGCGAAGTCTGATAACGAAGCGAATGCGCGAGAGATCACAACATCATATTGGGAAGACTGCGTTTCGACTCGTGCGTGTGTAGCGCTTAAGTTTGACAGCCCAAGCACTCCGCGCATTTGACGCACGAAGGTCATTTTCTTTTCGACTGCATCCACACACGTCACTTGCGCCGCTGGCAGCATGATCGCTAACACCACGCCTGGCAATCCGGCACCTGAGCCAACATCTAGAATGGTTGGGGCTTGGTGCTCGCGCACGGCTAATGCATGCTTGACTGGACCGACCACGGCCAAGCAGTCGAGTATGTGCTGCGTGAGCATTTGATCCGGGTCGCGGATGGCTGTCAGGTTATAGCTGCGGTTCCAGCGTTGTAACTGCTCTATGTATTGCTGCAATTGGCCTATTTGTTGCTCGGACGCGTGAAGACACAGCGTGTCACACGCCCGGGAGAGGCGCTGCGCGTAAGCGGTTGGGTTCAATAGCGTCTGCATCACTTCGTTGCTACAACCATACCGGAGTGGTGCCGCTTTAAGTGGATGAGCAATAACGAGATTGCCGCTGGTGTGACGCCAGAGATTCGCGATGCCTGTCCGACGGTTTGCGGGCGGTGCGTTTTCAGCTTTTGACGAACTTCAAAAGATAGGCTGGTGATCCCTTCAAAATCAAAGGCGCTCGGGATTTGTTGGTCTTCGTGATTCTGCTGTCGTTCAATCTCTTCTTGCTGGCGCGCGATATAACCTTCGTATTTGATCTGGATTTCAACCTGTTCTGCAACCTCTCCAGAAGGCACGCCTTTTGGCAAACTCACTCCGTCGTGATAGGCCATTTCCATTAATGAGAGATAAGAAACGTTGGGGCGCTTGATTAAATCTGATAGCAAGTACTCGCGCTCAATTTCTTTGCCCAAGACGGCTCGCGCACTATCGGGTGGCATCATTCGGGGATTGACCCACGTTGAACGTAAGCGTTGAACCTCTTTTTCGACGGCATCGCGTTTGCGACAAAAAGCATCCCAACGAATATCGTCCACCAAACCGAAGTTGCGTCCCAATTCTGTTAAGCGCCAATCTGCATTATCTTCGCGCAAACTTAGGCGATATTCTGCACGGGAGGTAAACATTCGATACGGCTCTGTCACGCCCTTAGTGACCAGGTCATCCATCAGGACACCCATGTAGGCTTGATCTCGTCGCAATACAAAAGGTGTGTCCTCGCGAGCAAACCGTGCAGCATTAATACCAGCCAACAGGCCTTGCGCCGCAGCCTCTTCATAACCCGTCGTGCCATTGATTTGTCCGGCAAAAAACAAGCCTGAAATCAACTTGGTTTCTAAGCTTTGTTTCAATTCGCGCGGATCAAAGTAATCATATTCAATGGCATATCCTGGTCGAACAATGTGTGCTTGCTCTAAGCCGCGCAAAGAACGAATCAACGCTAGCTGGACATCAAAGGGCAAACTTGTTGAAACACCGTTAGGGTAAATTTCATGGGTATCTAAACCCTCTGGTTCGAGGAAAACTTGATGCGCATTTTTATCTGCAAACCGGTGGACCTTATCTTCAATCGAGGGGCAGTACCGGGGACCGACACCTTCAATGACGCCGCTGTACATAGGCGATCTGTCTAGGCCAGCGCGAATAATCTCATGTGTGCGCTCATTGGTATGGGTCACCCAACAAGGGACTTGTCTCGGATGCATGGCGGCAGAACCCAAATATGAAAACACAGGGATTGGATCCAAGTCGCCAGGTTGCTCTTCCAAAATAGCAAAGTTAATACTTCGGCCATCTATCCTTGGCGGGGTTCCTGTTTTAAGTCGTCCCTGAGGCAAACGCATTTCTTTAAGTCTACGACCCAACGTTGACGCGGACGGATCGCCCGCACGGCCAGCTGAATAGTTGTTCAGGCCGACGTGTATCAGTCCGTTAAGAAACGTTCCTGCGGTTAACACCACGCTGCGGGCCCTGAAGGTTAGTCCCGTTTGTGTCACTGCGCCGCAGACGCGCTCACCCTCTAACAATAAATCATCAACAGCCTGTTGAAAAAGCCAGAGATTAGGCTGATTTTCTAACCTTCCGCGAATTGCTTTTCTATAAAGGACACGGTCTGCTTGAGCGCGGGTTGCACGAACTGCCGGGCCTTTAGAGCCATTTAGTATTCGAAACTGTATTCCAGCCTCATCCGTTGCAATCGCCATGGCACCACCCAGCGCGTCGACCTCTTTAACGAGATGTCCTTTGCCAATGCCACCAATAGAAGGATTGCACGACATCTGCCCAAGGGTTTCGATGTTGTGCGTGAGCAAGAGCGTCTTCGCACCGCTTCGCGCTGCCGCGAGCGCAGCCTCACTTCCTGCGTGGCCGCCACCAACGACGATGACATCGAATATAGATGGATAATTCATTTATTCTGGGCGATAGGACTTACTTGGGGAACGGATTATAGACCGAGCAGTCCGCCATGGAGATGTTTCACGTGAAACAAAATGCTCTCGCGAAGCGCCTGTGCATAACATTGTGGGTATCTTCGCTTGGCGAAAACAAACCCGTACAAAAATTCACTTGACGCCCTTCATTCGCTAGACGGCCTAGCTAATTTGAGGCCCCTCCCCTGTGGACAACTTAACCGCGCCACGCGCTTACCATCACAATGTTTCACGTGAAACATTGCAACGCGCAAAGTTAAGCTGTTTATAACCATGTGGGTAACCCTGTGACTATCTTATTAACAACGTGCTAACAACGCGGGATAACTTTATTTGTTGCGAACGCCGTAGTTCTGAAAATATCGAGATATCACGTAGGCATACAGAGGCCCCGTTACTAGTACGACCCCTGCCATCCTAAACACCTGGAATGCCGTGACCAAGGGCACGCCCAATTGCAAAACCTTCGCCGTTATCGCCATTTCTGAAATCCCACCCGGCGCAACCCCTAGCATCAACGAGACCGTTGGCAGGCCGGAAACCATGTGCAGAACGATGGCAAAGCCAAACGCCAACAATAGCGCTGTGGCCGTAAACACCACTACCACCATCAAAAAGCGCGGCGCTGTCCTAAAAAACCCTGGACGAAATCTGTCGCCGAGCCCCCATCCAACACTTAACTGTGCAACCTTGGATAACCAGTCGGGGACGGCCGAAAACTCCATTCCACTTGCGGTGAAACCTATCGTTAGAAACATGGGTCCTAATACCCACGCGTTTGGCATTTTCATGCGCGTTGCAACAAACACACCAATTGCCGTCAACCCAAATAGTTGAGCCAGTCCGATGTAAGAAATTTGTTTTGCACCTACAACAAAGGTGTCTATTCCCGAAATTCCTAGCCACTGAAGCGTGAATGGAACGAGTACTACAACGGTTATCATCCTCATGCTGTGAGCGCTTGCTACCAAGTCTGGCCTTACTCCATAACGCTCTGCTAAGTTTGTCATCTCAGCTGCACCGCCAATTGCAGAGGAAAACCAAGCTGTTTTCACATCCACATCGGCAAACCGTCGTAGTAAATATGTCCCGTAAAAAGCCAGGCCGATGGCAAACAGAAGCC
>CAJBTJ010000204.1 GCA_903958565.1 uncultured beta proteobacterium | reverse complement strand
TCAATCGCAGCCTGTGGCGTGCCCACGGGGTAAGTCAGACCTAACCAAACACCGATATCAAAGCCAGGAATCGTCTCGGCTAAGGCGGGTACGTTTGGTAGACCAGAGAACCGATCTTTTGTCGACACGGCCAAGGGAATTAAGCGCCCACTGGAAAAGTGCTGTGCGGCTGCGCCGATAGAGCTGAAGGTCACATCCACATGACCACTGATCATGTCTGTATTAGCGGGGGCTTGCCCTTTGTAAGGGACATGCACAAGATTGATACCCGCTTCGTGTTTGAATAGTTCCGCGGCTAAGTGACCAGAAGAGCCATTCCCCGACGAAGCGATTGTGAATTTCCCCGGATTAGCCTTGGCTAACGCAACAAGTTCTGCCACGTTTTTTACTGGCATTTTTTGTGGGTTGACGACTAAGACCAAAGGTAGGTTTGCGACCAAACTAACGTGCGCAAAACTTTTGAGCGGGTCGTAGGGAACTTTCTGCAGGTGCGGGTTAATCGTGAAAGGCGGATCAGAACCAAAACTAATGGTGTACCCATCTGGCACTGCTTTTGCTAAGACGTCTGCGCCAATAATGCCGCCGCCGCCCGCTCTATTTTCTACAATGACGGTTTGACCGAGCGCAAGACCGAGTTGCTCTGCCATCAAACGAGCGGTTAAGTCAGCCGCACCCCCAGGGGCATACGGCACCACCAATTTGATCGGCTTGGTGGGCGTCCATTGTGCGACGGCCGCTGGCGATAACCCAATGCCTATCGCCGCGCTAGCTATCCATAAGGAAAGTTTCTTCATGCGGCGACACCTTTTTCTTTTGATTCGACATAAGGAGGGGAGTAAATCACCAAGACGCGTACGGGTTCTTCGCTGATTCGCGTAAAGGAATGCACTGCGTCTGCCGGGAAAAAGCAGGTGTCCCCAGGATTGAGCTCACACACTTGGCCACCGACTTCGGCACGCGCACGCCCCGAAAGCATGTAGCACACCTGCTCAATTCCTGGATGACGGTGCGGTAACGCGCCACCGCCTTCGGCGTTTAGCGCACCACCCACTACACCAAGTAAAACCTCAAGTTGTTGGGCGCCCACTGTTTCCGGGCCAATCAAACGACGATTAACCGTGTCACCATGATTGGCAGGACTATAAGGTGTTACGTCAGATTCTTTAATGAAATAGCGCTTGGTTGTCATACATGTCTCCTAAGGTGGTTCATTTTTATGTTTTTTATATTCTATGCGCTTACTTTGAAGCGGGAGTGATTAATTTGCTAGGGACTTTACCTTTTTGCCTGGCATCTTCTATTAACTGAGCGTCTGAAAAGCAGGTGCCGGCGTAACCTTCATTGGCTTTTTCTTGAATCGTTGAGCGGCTTGCCACATGTCATAAGCGGATTGTTCCGCCAACCATAGTCGGGCCTCCCCACCTCTTTCGACACCAAGCCATGCCTCAATCCTGAGTGCCATCTCGGGCGAGATAGCAGCATGACCATTTATCATGCGTGAAAAGGCTACACGTGAGACGCCTAACTGCGCGGCAGCTTGTGTGACATTCAATCCCAACGCCGGCAGCACATCATCTCGAATCGTTAATCCCGGGTGTGGTGGGCTGTGCATGCGTGTCATGGTTATAGGCGCGTCAATAACAATAAAATAAATTGTATCGTGTAGCGTTACGCTTTACAAATTAATTTGAGGTGCTTGCTACGGATTTTTCCCACTGCGTGGGATCGATCGTGCTATTTCGCTAGTCGAAAGACCGGCAAGAAATGCCCTGAACTCATCGGTGAAAACGTCAGCGTTAACGGGGCACCGATTTGCAAATCGTCCAGCGAGCAGTCGACAATATTCGTAAGCATTAAAGGCCCTTCGGCTAACTCGACATACGCAACGATGTATGGGTCTGATGCCTTACTCAGCGTCGTTGCTGCGTAGAGCGTTGCTTTGCCGGCAGACTCTTTCCACTCGAGCTTGTTGCTGAAGCAAAAAGGGCAGAACAGTCGCGGATGCCAATGCGTTTTGCCGCAGTCGGCGCAATGCGGCAGCAGCATGCTCTCTTTTTTTGTGGCTTCCCAGAAAAATGCGAGATCGGGATTAGCTGCCAGGGCTTGCGTATGCAGGGTGATATGTTCGTTACTCATCTAGAGCCTCTCAAGAACGACAGTGGCGTGGGCATAACCTGTGCCGATGAACCCGCCAGGGCCAGACGCTAACGCCAGATCGCAGTTTTTGACTTGTACGGCAGGGTGGGCGGTACCCCTCAACTGACGCGTCGCCTCAATGAGTTTCGTGATGCCACCACGGTTGCTTGGATGATTATTGCAGAGGCCGCCGCCGTCGGTGTTGATGGCAAGGGGCCCGTTCCCAGAGATCAGTTTGCCATCTGCCACAAACTTTCCGCCTTCGCCTTTTTTACAAAAGCCGAGATCTTCCAGTTGCATCAGCACCATGATCGTAAAGTTATCGTAGATGGAGGCGTACTTAAAATCCTTGGCGGTAACACCCGCCTCGGCAAAAG
Source organism: uncultured beta proteobacterium (assembly GCA_903958565.1). Taxonomy (GTDB): domain Bacteria; phylum Pseudomonadota; class Gammaproteobacteria; order Burkholderiales; family Burkholderiaceae_B; genus Zwartia. Next base: position 1,036 of record CAJBTJ010000204.1, on the reverse strand, counting down.
CGATTGGCCCACTGACGGAAGCGCCCGTTGTGGTCAAGGACGAGTAGCCGCCGTTTTGACCGTGTACGGTATGGCCAGACCCAATCACACGCACCAACGGATTCTTGAGTGATTTGGCAATTTCAGGGCTCACTAGAACGATCGCACCACCACCATCACTAATGACACAGCAGTCCATTCTGCGCAGAGGCGACGCCACTAAAGGAGAACGCATGACATCGTCAACGGTTACGGGTTTATTGAACATAGCATTCGGGTTGTGTTTAGCATGCTCGGAGGCTGCAACACGGATCCATGCCAGCTGTTCTAAGGTGGTGCCGTACTCATGCATGTGCCGAGACATCATCATGGCGTAGGCTGTCGATATGGTGGGGCGGTAACCCGCCTCCCACAGTGCATCAGGGCGGTCTGGCTCGCAAGGTCTGGGTGCAGTGCCCGTTTTCATCTGTTCGCTACGCGGTCTACCAGCGAGAATGATGAGTGCAACGTTACAGCGCCCGGACGAAATGGCATCTACCGCATGTGAAACATGAATTAATGGAGAGCAGCCACCTGCGTCAGTTGAGTCGATGTGGCGAAGCTTCAGATTCATGTGATCAATGAACCAGTTTGCGTTAGAGCCTGGGATATCTCGCCCACCAAAGAATCCATCAACATCCTTAGGGCTTAGGCCAGCATCTTTCAATGCCCCCAAGGCACACTCAGCATGCAATTGAACCAGCGACTTATCTGGAGCATGTCGAGTTGGATGCTCAAAAATTCCCGCTATATAGGCTTTATCGTTTCGCTTCACGCTTTCAACCACTCTGTTAAAAAATAAAAATTATTCAGCACTGGCGCCAGCGAGCTTCACAATAGCGCCCCAGCGATTGACTTCATCACTGTGAAACTTCTTTAACTCAGCGCGTGACATTTTTTGCCAATGTAGAACATCGTCAATACCCAATTGAGTCAGTCTCGCTACATACTCAGGATCTGAGGCAATTTCTTTTGATATCGTCCATAGTTTTTGAGCGATATCGTTAGGCGTTCCCGT
>CAJBTJ010000203.1 GCA_903958565.1 uncultured beta proteobacterium | reverse complement strand
GTGTATGGTCGAATGTCCGCTGCGACCTTCGATCAGGTGACTGCTAACAAGTTGTCTGTGAGACTGAATTTAAAGCAACCAGAAGCGATCGAGATTGCAAAAAAAATAGTATCGATATCAAACGTTGCAGCAGAGAGTTTCAGGCCCGGTGTCGCGAGTAGATTAGGCTTAGGCTTTGAAGCGTTACGTCAGTGCAGATCCGATATCGTGATGTTGTCATTATCCTCTTGCGGCCAAAGCGGACCGGATTCTCATTTCGCAGGCTATGCGCCACTATTTGGTGCCTGGGGTGGTCTTGGCTGGATGAGTGGTTATCAAGATGGTCCGCCTGTTGAAATGCGCCATGCCATGGATCATTCTGCAGGATTACATGCTGCAATGGCCACGATGGCGGGGTTGCATCAGCAGCGTCTTACAGGTCGGGCGCAACATATCGATCTTGCTGCGCGTGAGGTCGCATCGGCCATGATAGGTGAGGCACTTGTTCAGGCTCAGGCTGGCCTGGAACCCCAACGTGTTGGTAATGGCGACTTGCAGATGTCGCCTCATGGTGTTTATTTGACAGATCAACCAGACCGTTGGATGACTCTCGCGATCAAAGATAATCAGCAATGGGCAGACTTTCTAAAAATCGTCGAACACCGATGTGATGACCCTCGGCTGAGTACCGTCGAAGGGCGGCTGTTACATCGAGATCAGGTTGATCAGATGGTATCTGATTGGCTACTTAAACAAAATGCAGATGAACTTGTGACGCGCTTACAGAGGAAGGGGATCTCTGCACACGTTTCTTGGAATACGCTGGATGTTGCGGCAGATAAGCATTTGCAAGAGCGTAACGCGCTTCAAAGAGTTTCCGCGCCAGGAATTCCAGAGCGGCTAGCAGTTGGTTCCCCTGCTCGGTTTAGCTCGAGCCCAGATGTCGGCATAAGAAGGTTGACGCCTGAGTTGGGACAAGATGAAGAGTACGTTTTTGGTCAGTTGTTGGGAATGGGCTCCGCGCAGCGTGCCGAACTAGAGGAGCGTGGGATCATCGGCTAGGTATATGCTGATAGGCGAAGGCAGTAAAATATGCATTCATTGAAGCATCGTTTACTGAGAGCATTGCCATGGACTATCGCACCAAGGAAGAGCAGGTCGCAGACTATTTGCGAGAACGGATCATATCCGGCGTCTTTCCTCGTGGTTCAAGGCTCAAGCAAGCAGAGCTTGCTAAGGAACTAGGGCTCAGTATTACACCTGTGCGCGAGGCGCTTAAATTGTTAGCGGCCGAGGGTTACGTCAGTGGCGACTCTTACAGAGGTGCTCGAGTGATGCCTTTTGATCCCTCAGCCTCCGCAGAGATTCTGGGTTTGCGCTTACTTCTTGAGTCCCAGCTTGTTCGCGCCGCGGCAGAGAAAATAACTTCTGCTGACCTTGAAGCGTTGAGACTTCTTGCGGATGAGTTCGCGGCCGCCTTCAAATCAGAGGACCGAGCAGTAGCTCGTGGCGTGAACTATAGATTGCATCGTCGTTTGTATGACGTCGCCGATTTACCGCAGACCTTGCACTTTGTTCAGATTCTCTGGGCGCGCTACCCATTTGATGTGATCAACGGATTGACCAATCGAGGAGACGAAGCCATCAAGGAGCATGAGGCGATCTTTCAGGCATTGAGCTCAGGCGATATCTCGGCCGCTATATTTTGCATGCGCAAACATATTGAATCTGGCTGGGTTAGGCTGAAAGAGTCAAACGGTTGTTGAGGGCGTACATCTAACAAAACTAAAGCTCAATTTGGTTTGCTCTGAGTATGGCCTCCAACTCGGACAACAAAAACCAACCCGGAGGTGGCTTGAACCAGGTGGGTGCGGGTTACTGCAGTTGAAACGCGCCGTACGACTACTGTGTATCGACTTGGCTTATAGTCCAATCGACAACGTCACTTCCGGTAGTGATCCAAACATCTTTGTGTTTTGTGATGTGGGCCAAAATTTCAGTAAATGCCTTAATTCGATATGGTTGCCCTGTGATCCAAGGGTGAATATTTAAAACAAGCACTCT
>CAJBTJ010000202.1 GCA_903958565.1 uncultured beta proteobacterium | reverse complement strand
TTGTCGTGTTCTCGGCGCATGGTGTATCGAAGGCTGTGCGCGCAGAGGCAGAGTCAAGAGGTCTGCAGGTGTTTGACGCGACCTGTCCGCTCGTGACGAAAGTGCATATCGAAGTTGAACGTATGCGCGCGGCGGGTCGCGAGATCATCATGATCGGTCATAAGGGTCATCCAGAGGTAGAAGGCACGTTAGGGCAGAGTACAGGCGGCATGTATCTGGTCGAAACGACTGAGGATGTCGCGGCCTTGCAAGTCAATGATCCGGCGATGCTTGCCTTCGTGACACAGACCACGTTATCTGTCGATGATGCCTCGGTCGTGGCCGAGGCGTTACGCACGAAGTACCCTAAAATTATTGAACCTAAAAAAAGCGATATTTGTTATGCAACACAAAACCGACAAGATGCGGTGAAGGTCATGGCCCCTGAGTCCGACTTGGTGTTAGTGGTCGGGAGCGCAAATAGTTCAAACTCCAACCGCTTGCGCGAAGTTGCTGAGCGCATGGGGATTTCTGCGTACTTGATTGATGGACCGGAATCAATCGAGCCAGCTTGGTTGGTTGATCGCAAGCGCATCGGTATCACAGCCGGCGCGTCAGCTCCGGAACTGTTGGTGCAGCAAGTGATTGATCGTCTCAAAACGCTTGGCGCAATTTCCGTTCGTACGCTGGACGGCCTACAAGAGAATGTGTCCTTTCCCTTGCCTAAAGGCCTGTCGCGGAAGATCGTTGATTAAGGTTGTTTGTGCTCAACCCAGATTAATTTTTGTGTCGCAAAGCCAAGTTCTGCCGCTTGTTTGAGTAGCGCGTCGCGCACGCTTGGCGCGAGAGACTTACTGCGTGCCAGGATCCAAAGATAGTCCCTATCTGGTCCAGAGATCATGGCCCATTGGTAGCCGACCTGATCCAGTGCGATGACATGGTAACCGCCGTAAAACGGACCAAAAAAGGAAACCTTTAATGAGCCCTGGGTTTGGGGGCCGGTAAATAAGGCCCGTCCGGTGGCTGATTTCCATTTGTCGCGCTTTGCGTCGTAGCCCTTGTTTAATACCTCGAGGCTGCCATCGGACTGAAGTGAGTAGGTTGCAGATACTTCACTCAGTCCGCGTTCAAACGAATGATCGAGGCGGGCAATTTCGTACCACTGACCGAGATAGCGGTTAACGTCAAAGGGGGATACGGACTTGATGCCATCGGGTGGTGCTGTCGAACAGCCTGCGATAAAGATCAGCAATGTCAAAAACAACGTCTGCATAGAGAGTTTTTTCATATACTCAACCCGTTGGGTCTAAAAAGAAATGCACTGCGGCAACAAACAAGCTCAGTCAGTGTACTGGATTAGCACCTAACGCCCTAAGTTTATATTTGCATAAAGTCAGCTCGCAAAGCCTCATATCGGTGATTGCTGTTTCAGGTGCTGCAGCTTTCAGATGTGCTCACTCAATACCTCTATTAGGAATTGTCATGCCATCGAAACATCCCTCTCATTACGCTGGGCTCTCCTGCCAGTCCTGTACGGATATGCTGTCACAACCAAGCAGTCGTCGCGATTTTTTGCGCACGGCTGCAGGTACGGGGATGGCGGCCTTTCTAGCGCCGCAATTGTCATTTGCTGCTTCTAGTGGCTATGAAGCGATGGTCTTGTCGTGTATTGACCCAAGGTTTCAAAAGCTCGTGTTTGACCGTGAAGCGAAGGAAGGCCGTACAAATAAGTACAGCGCATTTACGATTGCGGGTGCCTCGATAGGCGTTGTGGCGCCAGTGTTCAAAGCGTGGCAAGTCGCCTTTTGGGAAAACCTCGCCGCTTCTTTGCAGCTACACAACGTTAAGCAGGTGATCGTGATCAATCATCGCGATTGCGGTGCAGCCAAAATTGCGTACGGTGCAGCCGCTGTCGCTACACCAGCCGCCGAAACAGAGACGCATAAAAACGCGTTGCTGACCTTCAAGAAAGAGCTCGCAGTGCGTCAGCCTAAGCTCGGTAGCCAACTAGGCTTGATGGCGCTTGATGGCAAGGTAGAGTTGTTTAGTTAATTTGGTGGTCCCAGCCTACGGGCTGGGACCACAGATAGTTACCGTATCAGACTTTTGCCAACGAACTCACGGCAAATTTTTTTGATTAACACACTGCTCGGGCTTTTTGATGCAGGCGTTAAAAAGCCACCCGAAGGTGGCTCGTACCCAAGTGGATATGGGTTCCCGGTCAGTAATGGCTAAGACCGAGGACTGGGGTGTATGTGCTTAATAGCACCCAGGAACACCCCAGCCACTAAACAGTAATACGCCGCCCTGCTTGCCGGCAGCCAGCTCCAGTGCGTCATCGGAGACATTTTGTACAACAACTTCATCCAGTTCAATATTCATAGCAGACTCCAAGGTTCAGTACCCACGCGCAAGTGGTTGTGGGTTATCGGTTAGCAATACTTAATAATGACACTTTGTGTATTATGATAAT
>CAJBTJ010000201.1 GCA_903958565.1 uncultured beta proteobacterium | reverse complement strand
GTAACTGTCACAATAACCCCTTCTAATATTCGGTAAACAGGCTACACCCCACCAATGTCGCGATCACTCATTGCCCTACTGATTTGCGCAGCCTCACTCGCTGCGTGCAGTTCTATTAAGATCGCCTATAACTATGCGCCCAACTATTTGTCGTATCGTTTGAACACATACTTCAATCTTGATTCTCAGCAGCAAGAGTTACTCGATGCAGAATTAGTAGGTTTTTCGACTTGGCACAGTACAACGGCGCTACCGCAATACACGCGTACGTTACAACAATGGTCCGAGCGGCTTGATGAGAAAAAATCCTTCACGCCTGAGGAAGTTGTCCTCATGTACCAACACGTTCAGGATGCGCTTCTTGAACTGAGCCTGCAAGCAGCCAAGCAGCTTGCGCCCATTGCGACCACACTCAAGACGAGTCAAACAACGCGGTTACGCAGTCGCTTTGAAAGTGAGAACAAGGACTACGCGGATGACTACTTAAAAAATCCCACCAGTAGCAGCACACGTAAAAAACATCACACACGCATGCTCAAACGCTACGAAGACTGGCTTGGGTCACTGACAGAGCAACAAAAAATGAGTCTTATACAACTCTCGGATCGACGCGCGGCAACGTTCTCGCTTTGGGCCACCGAGCGGCAACTCAGACAAGAGGCGCTTCTTGACACCCTTGAGGCACAGCGAGCAAAAGCTCCCGAGCAAGCGGAAGTGGCCTTAGCAGACTATACAAAAAGCCTATCGGACTATCGCAACCCTGAGCTTGTGCGTCAGCAAGCGTCTCTCAGGAAAGACTGGGCCACAACAACCGCAGAGGTATTGAACAGTCTCACACCGACTCAAACCCGTCATTTAAAAGGCAAGTTGCGAGACTATGCCGACGACTTTGCGAGCCTCTCGCCCACACGTATCGCACAAACAGTTAAGTAGCGATAGGACTAAATAGCCTTGAAGCGGGTCCACTTGACGAACGCCACTGCTATAAAGGGAAAGAGTAAATTCAGGACTAGACAGATCGTTAATATTGAACCCAGCTGGCTGTAGTCAGCAGCGACTTTCACGATACCTGTCACGGGGTCACGGACTTCACGGGTCACGATATATATTTCATTTAAGTACTTCGTGCCCAGCTGACTAGCCGAAAGCGCCAGATTGGTAAATGACGCCATCACTGCAAAATAAGTGGCCTTGAGATTTTCTGGTGCCGAACGCGCTATCCACGCAAGCATCGGGATCATGGCTAGCTGCCCAAGAGGAGACTCAACCGCTGCATCAACGAGCGCAATAAAGCGCGCATCGACAATCCCACCCGTCATTGCGCTTGTCCAATGATGTAATCCGTAATACATCCCTAAGGTGGGAAGTGCCAAGATAGTACTAAAAATAGCCAACATGCCGATCACAAACGTAATGGACTTCTCGGCCATAAAACGGCGAAAAACAAACATGCCCACAAGCGACAAGGCTCCACTTAATAAGGTCAGTACTGAGATGAAATACTGATCAAACTTCAACTCATCGATGACCCACCACGCAATACTCGGCCCAGGTGTCGGCACTGCACGAAACATAAAAATCACGAGTGCGGTTCCCACTAACGTGATCCGCATCTCTGGGGTGAGCGCACTCGTCATCCCTGCAATGAGATACACGATAATCGCGAGCGATCCAAGAAATATGATTTCCTGACCGTAAGGAATCTGACTTAACCCGATGCCCAGGGTAAAAAGCACGAAGACCAAGCCACCGATCAAGATTGTCCAATTCGGCTTCGTTGTATTACCGTGCACCTCAATGGCTTGCTCAAGTTGAGCTGGATTCCATCCCCTAGCTTCCAGCTGCGCACGTGTTCGGCCTTTGAGCCATGCAGCAATCACCACACCCAGAACAGAAAGCAAGGGAATAATCAACGCTACCCAATAGACATTCAAATAACCCTGCACCTTTTGCGCTTCACTCATCTTTTCTACGCCTGAAAAAACATAGAGATTGACGACTGAGACTAACAGCGATCCACCAATAACCGCGACGCGACCTAAGGTTTGCATGGTCGTGTGCATCAACCGTAATTTTTCGGGTTCAATAGGCTGTCCATCACCATCAAATCGCGGTACTGCCTCAACCGTCATGGCGTCTGCCACGGAGTCTTGCAAGACGTAGCCCATTGGTGCGAGTAAGGCACTAATGACATACCAAGTGTCGACCGGCAAGATCGCTTGCATGGCCTCGCGCTCAGCGATCAAGCCAATCATAATGAATAAGCTCGAAGCGATGAGCACGGCACCGCTGAACAAAATCAGATTTTTAGCCCGCCAAAACAAGTCGACCAGGTGACCAAAAACCATCTTTAAAGACCACGGGATCGCAATCCAAAAACTTAGAGAAGCCAAGACGGCGCTAGACAGACTGAGGTAGTCTTTGACAAAAAATATGCCAACAATCGACGTTAAGCTTGAGACACCCGCAGCCAAATAAACCATCAGTGGTGGCAGGTATGACAGATGGAAGTCGCGCCGAATCGCGATCATATGTTGCTGCATCCAATGCGTTACGCGCGTGAGCATACCTAACTAACCTTAGGAAATTGTTTACATTTGAGCTGAATTGTCACATAAGACTTACCCGCGTACGCTCATTGTTTGATTGACAGGACAAGTTTCTATTGCGAGAATCGACTCAACAGTGCGATAGACACTGTAAAGCCGCCAGCAACAACCCTACGCCGTCGGCCTTGAGAGGAGCATGCTGCACGCTGTACCGCCTTTTTAGGCCAGACTCGTTTAGCTGGCCTATGAGTTTGGTATTGGGCAGCCGCCTATCATGGTCGATTTGAATCAATCGAGCTCTCGAAGGAGAATCCATGAAAAAAATCCTAGCACTCGCTGCTGCTGCCGCATTTGTTTTCGGCGTATCTCAACCTCAAGAAGCAAAAGCGCAACGCGCACTCGACGTTGCGAGTACGTTTCCAAAAAATATGGTCTATCTGGGCGAAGGCGCAGAGAACCTGGGCAAACTTCTGGCCGACGTATCTGGTGGCAAGTTACGCCTGAAAGTACACGGCGCCGGCGAACTTGTCCCCGCGCTCGAAGTATTTAACGCCGTTAGCTCGGGCGCTGTTCCAGCAGGCTGGGACTGGATTGGTTATTGGGCCGGCACTGTGCCAGTCACTGGTCTGATGGGCGCTATGCCTTTTGGTCCCGGGCCTGAGGTCTTCCTAGGATGGATGTGGGAAGGTGGTGGTCTCGAAATTTTGCAAAAAGCCTATGACAAGTACAACGTAAAAGTGCTCCCCTGCCACTTAACCGCACCGGAAGCCGGCGGCTGGTTTAACAAAGAAATGAATACACCCGAAGACTTTAAAGGTCTAAAGATGCGCATTTCTGGGCTGGGTGGCAAGGTCATCAACAAACTGGGCGCTTCATCACAACTGATCGCGGGCGGCGAAATCTACGTTGCACTTGAAAGGGGACGTATCGAAGCCACAGAGTTTTCTCTGCCGATCATCGACAAGTCGCTCGGCTTTCAAAACATCGCCAAGTACTACTACTTTCCAGGTTGGCATCAGCCAGCAAGCTGGAACTCTCTGATTATCAATATGAATGTCTGGAAAAAATATTCAGAGACCGAGCAAAAGCAATTTATTGCTGCCTGCAAAGCCAATGTGATCTGGTCTATGGCCGTTGCGCCCGCCGCACAAGGCCCCGTGCTTGAAGAGTTCAAAGCCAAAGGCGTCAAGGTTCTACGTTTCCCAGATCCTGTGCTTCAAGCCTTGCGCAAAGCTTCGGCCGAAGTACTCCAAGAGGAAGCCAAGAGCGATCCTATCTTCAAGGAGGCGTTAGATTCACTGAATGCTTATGCAAAAACTGCGAATGCCTGGATGGAACTACAAAGCCTCCCAACTAAATAAGGCGTAATCCATGCACACCAAGACGCACGCACTTGAGCGGTTCGGCCAGAACTTGATGCAGTTAAGTGCCTGGCCGGGACGCATCAGCTCTTGGCTCATCCTTCCCATTATTCTTTCCGTTTTGGTTGGAGTCGTGGGGGGGTTGATGCGACTTGGTGAGCTATTTGGCTGGGGCTTTTCTATTCCGCTTTTGGGTTCGCGCTTAACGATGGCGAGCCTAACTGAATTGGAATGGCATCTTCTGGGCGTCATTGTGATGTTCGGGGCAGCGTTTACGATGGTTGAAGAGCGTCACGTCCGAGTCGATCTGATCTATGCGAACCTATCCGATCGAAAAAAAGTCATCTTGGATGTGTTGGGCGATGTGTTTTTACTGTTGCCCTTCTGTGCAATTATTTTTTGGTTATCGCTTGGCTTCGTCGATATGGCTTTCCGCTCCGGAGAGAAATCAGACTACGGCGGCCTGACTGATCGCTATCTGGTCAAAGCCGTCATTCCCATCGGACTCGCCTTGCTTTTTGCCTGCGGTCTTGGGCGCATTATTCGTAATATCGGTTTTTTGCTAAGCGGCAGAGCACAACAACGCGTCGACAATTCCTCGACTACAACTTAATAAAAAGACCAGAGCAATCATGGGCGACTACTTCCTACCACTAGCAATGATTTTTGCACTTGTTGCAGGGATCTTCACAGGCTATCCAGTCGCGTTTTTGTTAGCAGGCGTCGGCGTGGCTTTTTGTTTTTTTGGAGACATCCCAGTTTTATTTTTAGGGACGGTTGTCTCACGAATTTTTACCGGCACCCTTGCAAACTGGCTTTTGTTAGCGGTACCTCTATTCATATTTATGGGCTTAATGCTCGATAAGTCGGACGTAGCACGCAAGCTCTTACTTTCGTTGGAGCGACTCTTCGCTGGCATGCGCGGGGGTATGGCCATATCAGTAGCACTTTTAGGTATTGTCATGGCGGCTTCGACGGGCATCGTCGGCGCCTCAGTTGTCCTGCTTGGCGTCCTGTCCTTACCCGTCATGCTTCGCCAGAAGTACGACAAAGGCCTTGCGGCAGGTATTGTGTGTGCCTCGGGCACACTCGGGATATTGATCCCACCCTCTATTATGCTGGTGCTCGTCGGGGATATTCTCCAAATATCAGTAGGCGATCTGTTCATGGGCGCTCTAATCCCCGGCCTATTGTTGGGTGCTCTCTACATTGCTTATATTTTGGTCATCGCATTTTTCTATCCCCACAAAGCACCGGCGGGTGTCGCGGATGTTGATGATAAGCGGCCTCTTTGGTTTGCTTTAAGTTGCGACCTGCTTGCGCCCGTCTGCTTGATTATGGGCGTGCTGGGATCAATCATTGCGGGCATCGCGACACCAACAGAGGCGGCGGCAATTGGTGCGGCGGGCACGATCATCATGGCAGCTTTCGCTGGAAAATTGAGTTTTTCAAACCTGAAAGAGGTTGTACTTGAGACAGGAAAGACGACCGGCATGGTTCTGTTTGTAGCGATCGGTGCAACATGTTTTTCTGTCGTGTTTAAGCGCATTGGCGGCAACTCAATGATCGAGGACACGGTCAACGCGCTATCCAGTGGCCCATACAGCACTCTTGCAGTCATCATGTTACTTATATTTGTCCTAGGATTTTTTCTTGAATGGATTGAAATTAGCTTCATCGTTTTGCCGCTGTTTGCTCCAATCATTTCAGCGCTAGATTTTGGTCTAGGACTGACTCCAGCCCAACAGCTAACGTGGTTTGCAATTTTGGTAGCAGTCAATTTACAAACCAGCTTTCTTACGCCTCCGTTTGGCTATGCCCTTTTTTACCTTAAAGGCATTGCCCCACCTGAGATCAGTATGACGGACATTTGCAAGGCGATTATCCCCTTCGTCATTCTGCAGCTGATTGGCTTGTCACTCGCAATCATTTTCCCAAGCTTGGTGATGTGGTTACCGATGTACCTGATTAAGTAACAAGTTGCTGTTAATCTTGTTGCTATTGTTTTTTTCGGCAACATACTACGATGGAAATTCCAGCTCCTTTACCAACTGCAGAACTGGTTAATACGTCCAAGCAATTTAGTACCGGCATGCTTGCGTTATCTAACGTATCGCTGTCAATCAGTTCAGGTGAGTTTGTCACCCTGCTTGGGCCCTCTGGGTGTGGGAAGAGCACAGTACTGCGATTGATTGCCGGACTAGAGTTGCCGAGTTCAGGAGTGCTTCGTTCGCCTGCACAACAGCACACACAAGAATACGCGACCGCATTTGTGTTTCAAGAGCCCACACTCATGCCTTGGGCAAGTGTCTTTGACAACGTTTGGCTACCACTACGACTGCAGGGCTCGAGCCGCGACGTATCTTGCGCACGTGTTGATGCCGCGCTAAAGAGTGTCGGGCTTGAGGACTTCGCGCACGTCTACCCCGCGCAACTGTCTGGCGGCATGAAGATGCGTGCATCAATCGCTCGGGCACTCATCACCGAGCCGAAGATTCTGCTGATGGATGAGCCCTTTGCAGCGCTCGATGATCTTTCACGGCACCGATTAAACGATGATCTCTTACATTGGCAGCAAGAGCGATCTATTGCTACGCTTTTTGTCACACATAATATTGCCGAGGCCGTTTTTCTAAGTAGTCGTGTATTGGTGATGGGAGCACGTCCTGGCCGAATCATTCATCAGGTCACCGTCGACGAGCCCTACCCTAGAAGATCTGCATTTCGTGAGTCACTGCGTTTTGTGGACTACTGCCGCGCAATTGCCAGCACACTCGAGCAGTCGGCCGAGCAATCACGACACACACAATGAAACGTATTCTTCACAATTTGTTGCCCGCCCTCACGCTGCTTACGTTTCTGCTGCTGTGGGAATTAGGTGTTCGCTGGGCCAACATACCCGCTTACACCTTACCAACACCTAGCGTGATCGCAAGGAGCCTGATTGATCATTGGCCCTCGCTGGCGCTGAGCTGGTGGTTCACTATTAAGATCACGCTCGGGGCCCTCATCCTGGCTTGTCTTGGCGGAGTACTTATCGCCTCGGTCTTCTCTCTTTCCCCGCAAATAGAACGCGCTTTTTTTCCGATTGCAGTCGTCCTACAAGTCACACCGATCGTCGCAATCGCACCACTTATGTTGATCTATATTGAGAGCACGACCGCGGCGCTTTTATTGTGCGCCTGGATCGTTGCCTTTTTTCCCATCCTCTCTAATACAGTCACTGGCCTGCGCGCGACAGATCGTAATTTGGTCGAGCTCTTTCGACTGTACCGTGCCAGTCCTTGGCAACGACTTGTTTTGTTGCGTGCGCCTGCAGCACTGCCCTATTTTTTAACAGGCTTAAAGATTTCTGGCGGTCTGAGTCTAATCGGTGCGGTCACGGCAGAGATGGTAGCGGGGTCTGCGGGCAGGGAAACCGGTCTTGCCTCACGCATTCTCGAGGCAAGTTTTCGTACCGAAACACCAAAAATGTTTGCCGCACTCGCATTGTTGGTATTAACCGGCGTCATCATATTTTTATTGTTTAATGCTCTGTCGCGTTTGCTACTCGGCGGTTGGCATAGTTCTGAGCAAATCCATACCGTTGATCACAACTCCTAGGAACTTGATATGGCCTTACGAATTGTTCAATCTATCTTTATGCTGGGATTACTGCTGCCTACTGCGCAGGCTCAACAAGCCGTTACCTTTGCAACCAATTGGAAAGCGCAAGCCGCGCATGGCGGATTCTATCAAGCAGTCGCTGATGGAACGTATAAAAAATACGGTTTAGAAGTAACGATTCGTCAAGGTGGTCCTCAAGTCAATAACCGGCCGCTGCTGCCGGCACGACGTATTGATTTCCTCATGACGGGTAACCTGCTCCATAGCTTTGACAATGTCAAAAACGGTATCCCAGTTGTGGTGGTTGCGGCGATGTTTCAAAAAGATCCGCAAGCTCTGATGGCGCACCCTGGTCAGGGCTACGAGAACTTCGCTGCCCTCAAGAACGCGCCTACCGCGCTAATCGCTAAAGACGGACAATTCACCTGGTGGCAATGGCTGAAAGTGGTTCATGGTTTCAAAGATGAAACACTCAAGCCGTACAACTACAACCTAGGCCCCTTCCTTGCACAGCCAAAAGCAATTCAACAGGGCTACTCGGTTGCCGAGCCGATCTATATCCAGGAGCAAGGAAAGTTCAAGCCTGTGGTGCATCTGTTGGCCGATCACGGATTCTCAACCTATAGCACCTTGATTGAAGCTCGCACAGAAACCGTGAAAAACAATCCTGACCTGGTGCAGCGTTTTGTAGATGCCTCGGTGATCGGCTGGGTGAATTTTATGTATGGCAACCGTTCAGCGGCCAATGCCTTGATGATGAAAGACAATCCGGAGATTTCTCTTGCCGAAATTGAAGCCTCAGTGGTGCTCATGAAGCAGCAAGGGATTGTTGATTCCGGTGAAGCTCAAACCATGGGCATTGGTGCGATGAACGCTGCGCGGATTGAAGATTTTTTTAATCAGATGGTGAAGGCGGGACTCTATCAAGCCAAAGATGTTGATCTATCCAAAGTCGCCACGACACAGTTTGTCAACAAACAGCTGGGTATCGACCTTAAGAAAGCTCTCGCACCAAAATAAATTGCCGGAGCGGCTTTTAGCCGTCCGGCAATTTAACGTAACCGCGACAAGCGCTCGCTAAGCTGGCGTGTCGCCTTTTAAGGTAATGCGATAGAGCAGGCGCTTGTGTCCATGATAATCATTGACCGGATTGTGCATGACACAGCGGTTATCCCAGAGAGCGATCGACTTGGGCGTCCAAGAAAAGCGACACGTGAACTCTGGTTTAACTTGGTGCTGATACAGATATTCAAGTAGTGGAGCACTCTCCTCTTCGGTCCAGCCCACAAAGCGCATCGTGTGGCCTGGATTGACATAGAGCGCTTTGCGACCCGTCTCGGGATGCGTGCGCACAACGGGATGCTCTGATACAAGCTCTTTGCGCACATTTTCTTCTTTTGCCGAATCGCCAACACGATCTTCGCGCGTCTTGGTTACCGTTGCTTTAGCTGATGAGTTAACTCCACGCAAACCTTGCAGCACACGCTGTAGATCAGGGGATAAGGCTTCATACGCCGCATAATTACTCGAGAACAAGGTATCGCCGCCGTAGGGCGGTAACTCTTCAGCGATCAGCATCGTCGCCATCGGAGGTGTCTGAAGATAGGTGGTATCGGTGTGCCAAATTCCACCAAAGTTATTTTTTTCGTGCGGCAACTTCAACACAGGGATAATCATGGGATGGTCAGGTAACCCTTTTACAAAGGGGTACTCCACGATCTCGCCAAAGCGTTGGGCAAAACTTTGGAACTGGTCCATCGTCATGTTCTGATCGCGAAAGAAAACAACGCCGCTTTCTAACCAGACTTTGCGGATGTCCGCAATTAAGGCATCCGAAATATTTCCGACGAGGTCAACGTCAAGAATCTCGGCTCCCACCGAGCCAGATAGTCGCTTGATATGCATGCTCTGCCCCAAATGTTCTAAGTTTTTTAACAACAATTTGGATAATCATAAGCGAAAACTAGTCCGTGCTTTTCCTAAAACACGACCCAGTAGCATATTGCCAAGTGCTGCCTTATGATTGCTTGATAAAAATCAAATTAAATAAATCCTTAGTAGCTACAGGCCACAGGCATCCATGCTTGCGCCCTCTATAACTTCCGGAGACCACGACATGTTTGGCCTTAACCGAATACGCCCCACAATGGCACTTCTGAGCTGTTTGCTTTTCATGCCTTTGCTGTCTGCGCATGCGCAAAGCACTTACCCACAGAAACCCATCAAAATTATCGTGCCGGTCGCAGCAGGAGGCGGAACCGACTTTGTTGCACGAGTGGTGGGTCAAAAACTGGGGGAAGCTCTTTCAACCCCCGTCATCATAGAAAACAGACCTGGTGGTGCGGGCAATGTAGGCGTTGATGCGGCAGCCAAGGCCGATCCAGACGGCTATACCCTTGTTATGCCAATTACCTCGTTTTCGGTTAATCCCAGCCTGTATGCCAAGCTGCCTTTTGACACACAAAAGGACTTCGCTCCGATCGCTTTAGTTGCATCAGCCCCACTGCTATTAGTCGTCAACACACAACTCCCTGTCAAAACGCTGGGAGATTTAATCGCACTGGCAAAGCAAAAGCCAGGCACACTTAACTATGGCACCGCTGGCGTTGGCACAACGTCGCATTTAGCGGCCGAGCTATTCAAATACACAGCGAAGCTCGACATTATCAACGTCCCGTACAAGGGCGGTGGACCGATCGTGACCGATTTAATAGCGGGAAGTATTCAAATTTACTTCTCCACTGTTCCGGCAGCGTTACCTCAAACACAAGCAGGTAAACTTCGCGCCATCGCCATCACGAGCCCCCAGCGGATACCGAGCCTCAGTGACATTCCGACAATGTCTGAGACGGGTCTACCAGGTTATGACGTCGTGGGATGGTTTGGGCTGTTTGCGCCAGCCAAGACGCCTACCGCAATTATTGAACGACTGAACACCGAGGTCGTTAAGATTCTGCAAATGCCTGATGTTCGTGAAAAGATCCAAGCGCACGGCTTATTACCCAGGGGTGGTAGTGCAAAAGAATTGGGGGTATTTTTGGATGCCGAGATCAAAAAATGGAGTGAATTGATCAAAGCGGCCAACATCACCCCGCAGTAGGACTTTAACGATGAGGCCTTAAAGCGGAGTGCGCAAGGGTTTGCCAGCCAAGTGCAAGTTAGCGTTATCTATAAAACATACAACCGAGGCTAGCATCGCCTCCGGTGATAGGCCTGCCACATGGGGCGTGATGATTGCGTTTTCAAATTCCAGTAAGGAAAGGGGCGGTTTCGGTTCGCTTTCATATACATCTATCGCCGCAGCCG
>CAJBTJ010000200.1 GCA_903958565.1 uncultured beta proteobacterium | reverse complement strand
GGTGAGTCAACTGGTGGCTCGCCTCGAGGAAGAGCTCGGAGAAACTTTATTCCTCCGTCACGGCAACCACGTCGAACCGACGCAAGCAGGTCTGAGCCTTCTTTCATCCGCAGCTGATGTGCTCAACGCTCGGCGGACGTTCGTCGAACACGCCAGACCCGGGGGTACATCGCCATCTGGAAGACTGCGCGTAGGCACCATCTCTGCGGCGACGGCCTACCTTTGGGCCACCACCTACCAAGCCTTCACAGTCGCTTATCCAAAAATCGATCTAGACGTGCGAGCAACCTCGCGGACGCTAGACACCGCCGATGCCATTGTTGGCGGCATGTTGGATGTGGGCTTCATGCCCTTTCCACTCAACCAAAGCCGACTCAGCGGTCATGTACTAGGTAGGCACCAGGCCTTGCTTGTAGCCGCGCCTGACCATCCATTGGCGCGCAGGCGAAGGCTACGCGTGCAAGATTTGAGCGAGGCCCGCTTCATCCTCTACGAAGATCGGATGAACTTTAGGCGAATGGCAGACCATTTCTTTCAAGAGATTGGTACCGCACCCAACGTGGTGCTTGAGACAAACGACACACACCTGATACGCGCAATGGTTGAGGTCGGCATGGGCATAGCGCTTTTGCCTGACTGGAGCATCCAGAGCGAGTTGGCCAGTGGTCGACTAGTTGTTCTGAAATCACCTGGGCCGACTCTAGCGGAGGAATTCGGTGTCGTTCATCTGGCACGCGGCGCCTCGACTCTGGCACAGCTATTCGCACGCTTCTGTGTTGAACGGACCAATCTGCTACCTGAAGTAGCGCGGCTGCGCCGAAGTTAGCGGAGGTTTCGACAGCAAATGTAATTTACAAATCCTACACCTGCCTGCCTCACCAAAATAATGTAACAAATTCCATTTATTTTGAAATAGTGCCTGATGGTTTATATGATAAAAATGTTTAAACGGCTGGCCGCATCTGATTGTTGTAGTTATCGCTATCGAACACAGGTGGATGTGTGACCATTTCTTTTAATTCGGGTCTGGGTTTTAGTAAATCTGTTAGGTCTGGCAAAGGTCTGCTGCATCCTCCCTGCAAAGTCCACCAGCGCTCAACGGCACTAGCCATAGACAACAACCGTGCATCTTGGCGTAAAGGCGCAATGAGCTGGAGTCCAAACGGCATACCCGTATCGTCCAACCCCATAGGCAACGAAAGTGCTGGGCAAGTGCTCAATGTGACCAAATAGGTCAAACTTAGCCACTCGTAGTAGTTTCGTTGCGGCACGCCGTCTATATCCTGTGCGTACGGCACTTTCCATGGAAAGGGCGATAACGGCGTCACTGGCGCTACGATCAAATCAAAATCTTCAAAACTGGTTTGAAACTGCCGAAATATTTGTGTCTGTGCTAAGTGAGCTTGCGCTCGATCGGCCAAGCCAAATTTCTCTGCGATGGCAAGGTTGGCTCGCACGTTAGCGCCAAGAGTTTCTGGATGCGTCCGATTGACTTCTGCAAATCCCGCTAAAAAACTTTCGGCTCGAATAACGTCAAAACAATGATGGCCCTCGGTCAAATCCCAATCTAGCCATTGGCAACTTTTAACCTGAGTCGACAATGCTTTGATTCTTTGATTAAAGGTACTGCGAATTAAGGGATCTACGGCACAGGCACCAAAATCGGCTGTGACTCCAATACGCAGGTCTGATAGATCAAGTTCTGCTAATGGCCAAAAGTCGCTGGCTACAACGGGTATACCGAGTGGGTCCATAGCATGACAACCCACACTGGCAGACATCATCAGCGCAGTGTCAGCGACATTACGGCCCATAGGTCCGAGAACGGATATAGCAGACCAGCCAAGGCTGCGGGCATCATTTGCAATCATGCCCGGTGATGGTCGAAGTCCAACAACACCACACAGCGCGGCGGGTAGGCGCAATGAGCCACCAGTATCTGATCCAGTACAAAGTGGCAACATGTCCGTGGCCAACGCAACGGCCGATCCACCAGATGATCCACCTGCATTGAGATTTGGATTGAAAGGATTGCCTGTGGCGCCCCAAACTGGATTTCGTGTGTTGCCACCTGCCCCCATATCAGGCACATTTGTTTTGGCGGTCACTATGGCGCCCGCCTGTTTGAGCCTTGAAACCAAAGCGTTATCTGTTTTAGGCACATTACCGCGTAAGCGAACGTTGCCATAGGTAGTCAAAAGTCCTGCGGTATCTTGTAAGTCCTTCACACCCAGTGGAAGGCCATGCAGTGGCGCCAACGCTTCTCCACTGCGCGCCATTTTTTCTGCCTCTAACGCCGCAGCCC
>CAJBTJ010000199.1 GCA_903958565.1 uncultured beta proteobacterium | reverse complement strand
CCCGGCGATTTTGCGATTAATTGCGAATGTCATCAATGCCAGCATCCGTGTTGGTAAGTCTGTCGCCGTATGTGGTGAAATCGCGGGCGACTCAAAACTGACTCGCCTGCTATTGGGTCTTGGCCTGACGAATTTTTCGATGCATCCGCGGCAGTTACTAGCGGTCAAACGTGAGATTCTGCGTGCGCATTCCAATGCGCTTCGGCTCAAGGTGGCGACCTCGCTGAATCGTGCGAGCTCAATCGATCCCGCATCCCTGGACTAGTATATTGAGCCATCCACTGAGCTAGAGCGCCACGTCGCCCGTCTCACCCGTGCGGATACGCGTGGCGGACTCTATGTTCATTACGAATATTTTTCCATCACCAATCTTCCCGGTTTTAGCCGCCTGCTCAATGATATCGACAGCGCGCTCGAGCAACGAGTCACTCACCGTGGTTTCGATGCGAAGTTTTGGTAGAAAATCCACCGTGTATTCAGCACCGCGATAGAGCTCGGTATGACCTTTTTGTCGACCAAACCCTCTCACTTCAGTGACGGTGAGACCTTGAACGCCTAGGCTCGCAAGAGCCACTCTGACCTCGTCGAGTTTGAAGGGTTTAATAATTGCGATAACGTTCTTCATGGCGCCTTTCACTGATGCTTAGATTGTTGTTAGGTGAACAAGCAAGTCTCATGCCAGTGAGGAGCGGCAAATCGATCTGTTTTATGCACTAGATTGAGGCATGGATGACTTTCGAGGGCGCACAAGGTGCAACGTCAGAGCTAAAATGAATCAAATATGGCCTTAACCTGAGAGCGCGTCATGCAAAAAAGTCCCTGGTTTGAAGAGTTTCAGAAAAACGTAGCTGACCTGATCGCGCGCAGTCCCGCTGCGGACATTGAACGTAACGTCAAAGCCTTTATGGGCCAAACCTTCACGCGGATGGATCTCATCACACGCGAAGAGTTCGATGTCCAAGTTTCATTGTTGGGCAACGCCCAAGCACGTATCCAAGCGCTGGAATCTCAACTGCAAGCGCTCGAACATCGGATCTCGACTTTGGAGTCGGGTAGGGAGTAAACGCCATGGATATTGTCATTCCCTGACCGCTCGGGGGGAATGGATGTGAGGCATGATTGAACCCACTTTGTTGGGAGCCTCATGTCACTTGCAATCTTACTCAGCCGTTCACTTCTGGGCCTCGATGCCCCACTCGTCAGAGTTGAGACGCACCTTGGTGCAGGTCTACCTGCGTTTCATGTCGTGGGATTGGCCGATGCTGAAGTCCGTGAAAGTCGCGAGAGAGTTCGGGCGGCTATTCTTAGTAGCGGCTTGGCCTTTCCCAGCGGTCGTCTCACTGTTAACTTATCGCCCGCAGACTTGCCAAAGGAGTCGGGTCGATATGATTTACCAATCGCCTTGGGTGTGTTGTTGGTGTCAGGCCAGATCAAGGTAGTCGAACCTGAGCACTTGCCAACACTGGTCCTGGCCGGTGAACTTTCGCTTACGGGAGCATTGGTACCCACGCGTGGTTCGGTCGCCTTGGGCTTAGCGGTTGCGCGCACCCAACGCGATGCTGTGCTGATTCTCCCGATGGGTAACGCCTTAGAAGTGGCGCGAATCCCAGACCTTACCGTCCTGGGAGCACACAGCCTCAATGATGTGGTTGGCCACTTAAACGGACAAGCCGTCTTGCACCCGCTGGCGCACATCGCCACGCGCACACCACCTGGTTTGTACCCATGTTTATCGGACGTGCGGGGACAGATGATGGCTAGGCGCGCGCTCGAAGTCGCTGCGGCGGGTGGCCATAGTATGTTGATGACAGGTTCCCCGGGCGTTGGTAAAAGCATGCTCGCAAAAAGGTTGCCCGGATTACTTCCGCCACTTTCAAATTCCCAAGCACTGGAGCTAGCGGCCATCGCAACCTATGCAGGGCTCGATGTCGAGATCTCTCATGAACGACCCGTACGCAGCCCGCATCATTCTGCTACGTCAGCAGCAGTGATCGGTGGAGGTTCGCGCCCCATGCCAGGGGAGGTATCGCTAGCTCATCACGGGGTCTTGTTTCTTGATGAGTTACCGGAATACGACCGGAAGGTTCGGGAAGCGCTCCGGGAGCCCCTTGAAAACGGGTTCGTGAGCATCACGCGGGCGAAGGCGAAATGCCAATTCCCTGCTCGCTTTCAACTGATCGCAACCATGAACCCATGTCCGTGTGGGTGGAGGGGGCACCTTAAGCGTCGCTGCCTGTGCGGTGAATCGCAAGTTCAGGCTTATCAATCCAGGGTATCCGGTCCCTTGCTTGATCGCATCGACCTGTATGTGAGCCTGAGCCAAGAATCGGGAGGCTTGACGGCTGCCGAACCCGCAGAAACCTCAGCACAAGTCGCGTCGCGGGTGCACGCAGCCTGGAAAATTCAAAACGAACGACAGGGCGAATTAAATGCCTATCTAAACGAATCACTGCTTGATCAGCAGTGCCAGCTT
>CAJBTJ010000198.1 GCA_903958565.1 uncultured beta proteobacterium | reverse complement strand
TGCAGTGGCACACGACCTTCGCGGTACCACTCGGTACGTGCGATTTCGATACCGTTCAAGCGTCCAGCCGACATGATCTTGATGCCTTGGGCACCGAGACGCATGGCGTTTTGCATAGCGCGCTTCATGGCACGACGGAACATGATGCGTTTTTCGAGCTGTTGGGTGATGCTATCGGCGATCAACTGGGCATCGATTTCGGGCTTGCGCACTTCTTCGATGTTGACGTGCACTGGCACGCCCATCAAACGCTGCAAGTCTGCCTTCAGACCTTCGATGTCCTCGCCACGCTTACCGATCACGATACCTGGGCGAGCCGAGTAAATCGTAATCCGCGCGTTTTTAGCGGGGCGCTCGATGACCACGCGGCCAACTGACGCTTGCTTCAGTTTCTTTTTGAGGTATTCACGTACGCGAATATCAGAGGCAAGCATGCCGCTGAAATCTTTGTCGTCTGCATACCACTTTGAGCCCCAGTTACGTGTGACCGCAAGGCGGAACCCAATCGGGTGTATTTTCTGACCCATCGTGACTCCTTAGGCTCCGACCTTCACAGTAATGTGGCAGGTCTGCTTTTCAATCTGGTTGCCGCGCCCTTTGGCTCGTGCGGAGAAGCGCTTCATCGACTCAGCCTTATCCACAAAAATCGTGGTGACTTTGAGTTCGTCGATATCTGCACCGTCGTTATGTTCGGCGTTCGCGATGGCCGATTCAACGGCCTTCTTGAGGATGCCTGCGGCCTTCTTGTTAGTGAAGGTCAGGATGTTTAATGCCTGCGCAACCGACTTGCCACGGATTAAGTCCGCAACGATTCGTGTCTTTTGCGCAGAGATGTGCACCCCACGGATAATGGCTGTGGTTTCCATTTCTTACCTCTTGGCCTTTTTATCTGCAGCATGGCCCTTAAACGTACGGGTCAGCGCAAACTCGCCGAGTTTATGGCCGACCATGTTCTCGTTGATATAAACGGGAACGTGCTGGCGACCGTTATGAACAGCAATCGTCAACCCGATAAAGTCGGGCAAGATTGTTGAACGACGCGACCAGGTTTTGATCGGTTTTTTGCCTTTTTCGGCGATAGCAACCTCGACCTTTTTGATCAAGTGTGCGTCGACGAATGGGCCTTTCTTGACTGAACGTGACATGATTCGCCCTTTTATTTACGCTTGCGGCGCTGGACGATCATATTGTCCGTCCGCTTGTTGCTACGGGTCTTGTAACCCTTAGCTGGGGTACCCCATGGACTGCGTGGCTCGCCGCCTTCGCCGGTACGACCTTCACCACCACCGTGTGGGTGATCAACCGGGTTCATTGCGACACCACGCACCGTGGGACGAATACCGCGCCAACGTACCGCACCGGCTTTACCGATTTGACGCAGGCTGTGTTCTTCGTTGCCGACTTCACCGATCGTTGCGCGGCACTCAATGTGTACGCGACGAACCTCACCCGAGCGCAGGCGAACCTGAGCGTAGGTGCCTTCACGAGCGAGCAAGACTGCCGAAGCGCCTGCTGAACGTGCCATCTGTGCGCCCTTACCAGGCAGCATCTCGATGCAGTGAATAGTCGTACCCACCGGTATATTGCGAATAGGCAACGTATTACCTGCACGGATGGGGGCTTCGATACCCGACACCAGCGTTGTGCCTACTTCAAGACCGCGAGGAGCGATGATGTAACGACGCTCACCGTCCGCATAACAGAGCAATGCTAAGTGTGCAGTGCGGTTTGGGTCATATTCAAGACGCTCAACCTTTGCTGGAATGCCGTCTTTATTACGACGGAAATCCACAAGGCGATAGTGCTGCTTATGACCACCACCACGGTGGCGAATTGTGATGTGGCCGTTATTATTACGGCCAGACCCACGGATTTTCTTTTCGAGCAACGAGGCAACGGGCGCGCCTTTATGCAGGGTGGGGGTAACCACCTTAAGCATGCCGCGACGACCGGGCGAGGTTGGCTTAACTTTTAAGAGAGCCATTTAGTTGACCTCCGCCAAATTGATTTCTTGACCGTCTTTGAGCGAGACATAGGCCTTACGCTCGTTACGACGGTGGCCAGTGAAACGGCCGAAACGCTTGACCTTGCCCTTGCGATTCAAAACCTGAACCGAATCAACCTGCACTTTGAAGAGCAGTTCAACAGCGGCTTTGATCTCAGGCTTCGTTGCATCTGCAACAACACGGAAAGCAACCTGGTTACTTTTCTCTGCAACAAACGTAGCTTTTTCAGTCACGATTGGTGCCAAGATGATTTGCATTAGACGATGATCGTTCATGCCAGCATCTCCTCGAGTTGAGCGATGGCCGACTTTGTGATCACTACTTTTTTGTAATGAATCAGCGAGAGCGGATCAGCGTTGCGCGGTTCGACTACGGCAACATGTGGCAAGTTGCGGGTAGCGAGGTAGAGGTTTTCATCGACGGAGTCGGTGATGATCAGCACTGACTCTAGGCCCATGATCTTGAGCTTTTCAGCAGCAAGCTTGGTCTTGGGCGATTCGAGTGTGAAGGCATCGACGATCGAGATGCGGTCTTCGCGAGCCAACTGGGAAAGGATCGAGCGCAAACCGGCGCGATACATTTTTTTGTTGACCTTTTGGCTGAAGTTCTCTTCAGGCGAATTTGGAAATGCGCGACCACCCCCACGCCACAAGGGCGAGGATGTCATACCAGCACGAGCACGGCCCGTACCTTTTTGACGGAAAGGCTTTTTCGTCGAGTGATGGACTTCGGCACGTGTCTTTTGAGCGCGGTTACCGGAGCGTGCATTTGCTTGGAAGGCAATCACGATCTGGTGCACGAGCGCTTCATTAAAGTCACGACCGAAAACTGTATCAGGCGCAGCAAATGTTGCCGAGGACTGACCCTTGTCATTCAGGAGCTTGATATCCATGGATTAGGCTCCTTTTTTGGCTGGTGCCTTGATGGCCGGGCGCACAACGATGTCTGCACCTGCGTAGCCAGGGACGGCGCCCTTAACCAGCAACAGACCACGTTCGGCGTCAACACGGACGACATCAAGATTTTGCACGGTACGGGTGTCATCGCCGAGGTGGCCAGACATGCGTTTACCGGGGAAAATACGACCAGGATCTTGCGCCTGACCAATCGAACCAGGAACGCGGTGCGAACGGCTATTACCGTGCGAGGCGCGCTGCGATTTGAAGTGGTGACGCTTGATCGTGCCGGCGAAACCTTTACCAATAGTGGTGCCGGTTACGTCGACTTGCTGGCCGGCTTCGAAAACGCTTTCAACAGCGACCACGCTACCAGGCGTGAATTCGGCTGCGCGAGCAGGATCGAGACGGAATTCTTTGAGGATGCTACCGGCTTCTACACCAGCTTTGGCGTAATGACCGGTTTGCGGCTTGGCTACACGGGAAGCGCGACGAGCGCCGTAAGCAACTTGAATGGCGGCGTAGCCGTCAGACTCAAGCGACTTTACCTGGGTGACGCGGTTGTTCGACACGTCCAATACTGTTACGGGGATGGACTCGCCATCTTCCGTAAAAATACGGGTCATGCCGACCTTGCGGCCCACCAGCCCAAGCCGATGTGCGGCAGGCGTGGGTGTCGATTTCGACATCATATTCTCCGGGGTAAAAACCCGATTCCCGACTACGATTGGTCGGGGCTGATAAAACCCGAAATTTTCGGGTGCTCATGTACTGCGAAGACCTTAAATGATCTTTTTATCCTGCCAAATTTCGGCAAGTCTTGCATTCTAGCACTATTTTTTGATTACTGCAGCGCGATTTCGACGTCTACGCCAGCTGGCAAGTCCAAACGCATCAATGCGTCTACGGTCTTGTCAGTTGGATCGACGATGTCCATCAGGCGCTGGTGCGTACGGATCTCAAACTGGTCACGCGATGTCTTGTTCACGTGTGGTGAACGCAACACGTCGTAACGACGAATGCGCGTTGGCAGTGGAACCGGACCGCGTACAACGGCGCCGGTGCGCTTTGCCGTATCAACGATCTCAGCAGCCGACTGATCGATAAGTTTGTAATCAAACGCTTTCAGACGGATACGGATTTTTTGATTTTTCATGGCGATTCTCAAAGAGCGAAAAGAACGAAAGGCCGCGAACGTTTAAATTCGCGGCCTGGTTAATTACTTCAGAATTTTAGCAACGACGCCGGCGCCCACAGTGCGGCCACCTTCGCGGATTGCAAAACGCAGGCCTTCTTCCATGGCGATTGGAGCCAACAGCTTGACCGTCATCGCAACGTTGTCGCCTGGCAGAACCATTTCTTTGTCTGCTGGCAACTCGATCGTGCCGGTCACGTCCGTCGTACGGAAGTAGAACTGTGGCCGGTAGCCGTTAAAGAATGGCGTATGACGGCCACCTTCGTCTTTGGACAGAATGTACACCTCGGCGGTGAAGTCGGTGTGTGGCTTGATCGATGCGGGCTTAGCCAACACCTGACCGCGCTCGACTTCCTCGCGCTTGGTACCGCGCAACAAAATACCGACGTTATCGCCCGCCTGACCCTGGTCAAGCAACTTGCGGAACATTTCAACGCCCGTGCAAATCGTCTTCAGTGTGTCGTGGATACCAATGATTTCGATTTCTTCGCCGACTTTAACAATACCGCGCTCGATACGACCTGTCACCACGGTGCCGCGACCCGAGATCGAGAACACGTCTTCAACAGGCATCAGGAACGTGCCGTCAACGGCGCGCTCGGGCGTAGGAATGTAGGTGTCCAGCGCCTCGGCCAAGGCCATGATCGCCTGCTCACCGAGCTCGCCGGTGTCGCCTTCGAGTGCGAGCTTGGCAGAGCCTTTAACGATTGGGGTGTCATCGCCCGGGAAGTCGTACTTCGAGAGAAGCTCGCGCACTTCCATCTCGACGAGCTCAAGCAGCTCGGCGTCATCGACCATGTCGGCCTTGTTCAGGAACACGATGATGTAAGGCACGCCCACCTGGCGGCTTAACAAAATGTGCTCACGCGTCTGGGGCATTGGGCCGTCAGCGGCCGACACCACCAGGATCGCGCCGTCCATCTGCGCTGCGCCGGTAATCATGTTCTTGATGTAGTCGGCGTGGCCGGGGCAGTCAACGTGTGCGTAGTGACGGTTCGCGGTCTCGTACTCAACGTGCGCGGTGTTAATCGTGATGCCGCGTGCACGCTCTTCAGGTGCTGCGTCAATCTGCGCGTACCCTTTCGCTTCACCGCCAAACTTCTTGGACAACACCGTCGTGATCGCTGCGGTCAGCGTCGTTTTGCCGTGGTCAACGTGGCCGATTGTGCCAACGTTGACGTGTGGTTTGGTGCGTTCGAATTTACCTTTTGCCATGATTTTCCTCTGACTTGATTACTTGCCGCGGGCCGCGATAATTTCTTCGGCCACGTTTTTGGGAGCTTCGGAGTAGTGCTTGAATTCCATCGTGTAAGTTGCACGACCTTGCGTCAACGAACGCAGGTTAGTCGCATAACCAAACATCTCTGCGAGCGGGACTTCGGCCTTAATGACCTTGCCACCCCCGACCATGTCATCCATACCTTGCAACATGCCGCGGCGCGAGGACAAATCGCCCATCACCGTACCAGCATAGTCTTCAGGCGTTTCGACTTCGACGGCCATCATCGGTTCGAGCAGCACAGGGCTTGCCTTGCGCATACCGTCTTTGAACGCCATCGAAGCCGCCATACGGAAGGCGTTTTCGTTTGAGTCCACGTCATGGTACGAACCGAAAAACAGCGTGGCTTTCACGTCAACCACTGGATACCCGGCAAGAATGCCGGATGGCAGTGTTTCTTGAATGCCTTTATCCACTGCAGGGATGTATTCACGAGGAACCACACCGCCCTTAATGGCGTCGACAAATTGGTAGCCGCCACCGGGTGGGAGAGGCTCGATCTTGAGTACGACGTGTCCATATTGACCACGTCCGCCCGACTGCTTGACGAACTTACCTTCGACTTCTTCACAGACCTTGCGAATCGTTTCGCGATAGGCCACCTGTGGTTTGCCCACGTTGGCTTCTACGGTGAACTCACGCTTCATGCGGTCAACAATAATTTCGAGGTGCAATTCGCCCATACCCGAAATAATTGTTT
>CAJBTJ010000197.1 GCA_903958565.1 uncultured beta proteobacterium | reverse complement strand
CAACGCCCTGACGGATCCGTCATTTCATTTGCAGTGCACGGTGATGCAAAAAACCCCGCCCTGGTCTTATCTAACTCCTTAGCCACTGACAGAGAAATGTGGCAGTTGGTCTTGCCACAACTGACAAACGAGTATTTGGTTGTCACGTATGACACACGCGGACATGGCTTGAGCAAATGCGCACCAAATAACATCCAGTTGAGTGACTTGGCCGATGATGTAGTCGCTGTTTTGGACGCAGCGAAAATTCAAAAAGCATTTTTTGCTGGTATTTCGCTGGGTGGTATGACTGGACTCACCTTGGCATTGCACCATCCTGAACGCTTGCTAGGCTTGATGGCTTGTAATTGCCGCGGGCGTATTGATGCTGCTGGCATTGAGGGTTGGAACCAGCGGCTAGAAGTTGCTCGCAAAGGTGGTGGCATGCATGCTTTAGTGGAACTTACCTTGTCACGCTGGTTTGCCCAAGATTACCTTGCTACCAATCCAGACCAAATGAAAATCGTTGCTGCAATTATTTCGAACAACTCAGTAGACGGTTATGAGAGTTGTGTTCGCGCAATTCAAAACGTCCACATGATGGATGAATTACACAAAATAAAAATCCCCGTCATGTTAGTTGCTGGGGCGCAAGACGCGGGCGCTCCTCCTGCAGAGTTACGGTTGATAGCCGATCAAATCCAGGGCAGCCAAATGGAAGTATTAGACCCCTGTGGTCATATATCTCCCATGCAGCGCCCTGATGATTTTGTGAAATTAGTCCAGCGATTTGCCCGTATCCACTAACTACCGTTTTATTTGAATGCCGCGCTGGCAGGTACTTGCGCTGTGTACCAGTCGGCGATTTTTTCACCCGTCATCACTTTGACTTCTGGCTTTGCCAAAACCGCATCTAAAAGTTTTTCGAATGCATCAATGCGATGTGGCACGCCTGTGATGTAGGGATGAACACTAATGGCCATAACACGCGGGATTTTGGCGGCATCGCGCCACAAACGGTCTAACTGCAAAACACCGCGGTGGTACATCTCATCACTGCGGTGGTATTGCACTGCCATCATCGGAATGTCATTGAGTTCCACGGTGTAAGGCACAGCCAAAACAGGTTTTGGCTTGGCATGTAACCAGTCTGGTAAATCATCCATGACCCAATTGGCCACATAAGTAATACCTGCTGCAGACAAGTAATCTAGGGTGTCGTCTGTTTCTGAAAGGCCGGGGCTCTCCCACCCAACAGGTGCTTTTCCAGTGAGTTTTTTGATCGACTGAATGGTTTGGTCAATTGCTTGCACTTGGTCATCTACTTTGTGCATCGGGCCTTGTATGTATCCATGCCCCATGAACTCCCAATCGGCTTTGTGCGCAGCTTGGGCAATGGAAGGATACGACTCACACACAATGCCGTTGATGGCCAATGTAGGAGTTATTCCGCGTTGCTGTAATGCATCAAAAATTCGCCAAAATCCAGACCGCATTCCGTACTCATGCCAAGACCAGTTTGGTAGATCGGGCATCAGAGGTTGCCCCATAGGCGGAGGTAACACCGTTCTAGGCATGGTTCTCTCAATCGACCAGTGCTCGACGTTCACAATGATCCACACCAGCATCCTGCTGTCATCAGGCATTTGTAAACGGGGTCTATCGACAATAGCCCGAAATGGTGCTCTGTCACTAAGCAATGATTTTTTTGTTTCCATAATTGTTTCCCTAAGATTGGAGAGAGGTGATTGGATTTTGCACGCAAGTCAAGCAAATTCTGTTAAATTTTTGTACACATTACATATTTAGGAACAAGCCATGTTTTACGGGGAAATTGAAGGCAGCGGATTCGAAGTCATCGAACCTGAATTTGCAAACTGTTTTGTCGGACATGCGCGGGTTGAGCGCTTGTGGACGGGTGGCAGATGGTCT
>CAJBTJ010000196.1 GCA_903958565.1 uncultured beta proteobacterium | reverse complement strand
GTTTGATGAAAGTCATATTCAAATTCATAGCGTTGCTGTTTATGTTTTTTGTGGGCCACGTAGCCGCTCAGGGCTATCCGAATCGACCTATCAAGATCATCGTGGGATTTCCTCCAGGACAGTCAGTTGACGTAGTCGCTCGATTGGTAGGCCCGCCGATGTCCCAATCCTTAGGCCAAGGCGTAGTTGTAGACAACCGACCGGGGGCTGGCGGTGCAATTGGAGTCAGTGCTCTGCTCAACGCGCCTGCCGATGGCTACACAGCCATGATCGCGTCTAGCGGTCCGATGTCCATCAACCCGCATTTATCAAAGGTGGCCTTCGATCCCAGAACCTCGTTTTCGCCAATCACCATGCTCGCCTCGTTGCAGTATGTGCTTGTGACACAACCCTCTTTCCCCGCTAACAGCCTCCGGGAAATGATTGCCTTAGTTAAAGCCAATCCAGACAAACACAACTTTGCCGGATCGGGTAATGGCACGACCCAACATTTGGCCGGTGAACTATTAAAGATGCAGGCAGGCCTAGACATAAAGTTCATTCCCTATGCTGGAAGTACAGCAGCTCTCACCGACCTGATGGCCGGTCGCATAAGTTACGCGTTCGAAACCATAGCCACTGTGTTGCCATTGATCCAAGCTGGCAAGCTCAAGGCTATTGCGGTCTCTAGCCTGAAACGCTCTAGCCAATTACCCGACATACCAACAGTAGCTGAAGCCGCAGACTTGCCCGACTTTAATGTGGTGGCTTGGATTGGTCTGGTTGCACGGGCAGGTACGCCACCCGACATCACCAGCCGCCTGGCTGCCGAAGCCAGAAAGGCGTTGCAGAGTCCCGAGTTGCGGGATCGCTATCAGACCTTGGGCATGGAACCAGTCTCCAGCTCGCCTGCCGAACTTCAGCGGATTATGAACGAGGCCTATGACCGCTACGGCGACGTCATCAAGCGCGCTAACATCAAGATTGATTGATCGTTGTAACAAACGAAGGAGCGAGCGAACCAACTAAGGAGCGGTCTGACGCTGAGGGCTTATTCTCTAAACCCCTCAAAGTTAGCAAACTCTTTTAGCGGCGCTCGCTGCGTTTGTAACTGATTGATCGGATCGGAATGATCTGCATGACCCAGCGCCATGCCGCAGATGATAATTTGATTATCCGGAATGCCCAAGATGGGCCTGATCAAGGTGTGAAAGTCGGCAAAAGCAGCCTGCGCACAGGTGTCCAGTCCGTGGCCGCGCGCCGCGATGGCGACGTTACCAATGAAGATACCCAGGTCCAACCAACTTCCAATCTCTAGGTCTTCTTCGAGCGTAAACAACATGCCCACTGGCGCGCCAAAGAATTCGTAGTTACGCCGGCGTTGCTGCTCGGTGCGCTCGAAGTCCCCCTTGGGAATACCCAACAGACCATACATGTCCCAGCCGATCTTTCGACGCCGGCCGATATAGGGTTCACGCCACTGCACGGGGTAGTAGTTCCATTCCCGCTTGTAGCTTTCGGCCTGTCCGGTGTCTAGAGCCTGAAGGATGGCATCGGTTATTCGCTGTCGCATCATGCCCGTAAATACATGGACCTTCCATGGCTGGATGTTGCTACCGCTGGGGCTTCGTGCCGCCAGAGATAGCAGGTGCTCAACCTCTGCGCGAGAGACGGGGGTGGGTAGGAACGCTCGCACGGAGCGGCGCGTTTGCAGCGCATCATCGGAGGATAGGCGCACCATCGCGTGCGAGTTATCGGCTTGAAACTTAGTGTCCAAGAGTTTCTCTCCTTAAAAAAAAAGCTAGCGTCCGACTTATGAAGCTGCGGTGCAGCTGGCAGTGCCGCTCGAAGCAGATTGCCGATCACGACCATTTCAGGAATACGAGTGCTAAATTGTTCGAGAGCCTTTATCAACTGAGCCGACTGCTGGCCAAAAGGCGCCGGCTGGCCAGCTGCAGACATTAGTTGTGAAGTAAGCGAGGTGCATGCCAAGTCAACTTGCTGGCGCATTTGTGCAGAGGCAGCGTCGATTGCTTCGAACTCGGGCGGAACCAACACCGATGCATACCCCAAGAAGGCAGGCCAGTGCGCTAGGTGTCGGTAAAGGCTTGGCAAAAGCGAAGAAGGTGGTGCGTCTGATCTACGGTTTGTCAATAACGAGGCTAGCGCATGAACAGTTGGTGACATCGCCTCGGGATTGATCATGGGGAGTAACGCAGACGGCGGAGGCGGTGGCTGCCAATGAGACCAGGCCTGAGACTGTGGTGCCCCAGTTGCTCCCGCTAGGTGCAACGACAAGCAGCGCACCATGACGAAGTTGACTGGGTTAGCTCTGTTATAGCCGTCGAGTGTATCGGTGATGCCAAGCTGGTCTTCCTCGCTGATCCCAGCCGCCCGCAACGCGGCGACATCAATCGCAGGCTGCCGCGGGATGCGTGTTTTCTCGGCTAGTTGCCATGCTATCTGTTGTAGTGCGCCGCCACGCATAGCTGGCGCAAGGAAATCCCATGCCCATTCGAGCGTTCCCGGTATGGTGGCTAAATGACGCCAGATCAGGGCCACCATCGGCACGGCCGACAGCCGGCGGATTTCTTGATAGATTTGCAGGATGTCTCCGCGGGCTTGGTCCTCCGACAGCTCGGAGAGCAGGGGCAGTTTCTCCAGTTTTGAAACTGTATTCATAAGGGCTTGATTGGACAGAGGGTGTCTAGCGCCGATCAGGCGTCCCGTGCAGCGGTCTGGGGATTGCGAGGATTGTGTTTGCCTTGGTTCAGCATTTCGTCTCGAGTTCCGATTTGCGAGGCGTGGCTGCCGGCGGTAATCCCAAGAAGGGCGGCAATCTCGCGCGAGGCCGCCACAGCCTCCTGGGGCGAGACGCCTGTGCGAACGCCCATGCTCTCGAACATGCACACCAGATCCTCGGTTGGCAGGTTGCCTACCGACGCCACGCTGGTAGGCATAGCAATCCCACCGCCGATGCCACAGATCGAGCCTTCGATGAAGCTTGCACCCGCGTCTACTGCAGCGAGTACATTGGCCGTTCCTTGACCTGATAGGTTGTGCACGTGGTATCCAAACTCGCAGCCAGGAAATTCTTTGGCCGCCCTGCGAAAGAGGGACGCCACCATCATCGGATCCTCCATGCCCATGGAGCCTGCAAGGTAAAAGCGGCGGATGCCTCCGTCGTGAAGACGGCGTAGCACTGCGATCGTTTTGTCCTGCGGAATAGGCCCTTCGTAGGCGCACCACATTGCAACGCCCAGCGCCATGACAAAACCCATGCCAGCGGCGTCGGCGATACGAAAGCACTTAACCCCTTGGTCTATCGCCTCGTCCATCGTCATGTTTTGGTTCTTGCGCAGGTAGCTTTCGCTGACCGTGAGCAATCCGAGCAATTCATCCAGTTTGGAGTCGACGGCGCGTTCGGCACCGCGCGCGTTGGGCACCAGCGCTCGGTATTTGATGCCCTGCCTGCGTTGGATCCGGGCGCAAACTTCCTCTGCGTCCCGCAGGTTGGGGATCACCGAGTTGCGAACGAAGCCTGTGATCTCGATCACGGGAAAACCTGCGCGCGAGAGTCGATCAATCATGGCAATCTTCGTATCGGTCTCAATCCATCGGTCAAGACTCTGAAGCCCGTCGCGCGGGCCTACTTCGCTAAGGGTTATGTAATCTGGCAGGTTCAACATGTTAGTTCTCGGTTATGTAGTTAGTCAGACAACGCCTTTGGCTTTGAGACGTTCGATTTCCTCGACGCTCATACCCAATTCAGTCTTGAAAATTTCGTCATTGTGCTGGCCCAAGCGCGGGCCAAGCCATTTAACGCTGCCTGGTGTATCCGACAGGCGCGGCACTAGATTGGGTATTGATAATTCGCCTACTCTGTCATCATGAACTTTCAATATGTTGCCACGAGCTGCGTATTGAGGGTCCTCGAAAATCTCGTCAATTGCGTAGATAGGACCGCACGGAACCTGTGCCAACTCGCATATGGTCAGCACCGTTGCGCGATCATGGCGCAAGGTCCAAGCCGCTACATGCTCGTCAACTTTTGTGCGATCAATTTCGCGGTTTTTTAGCAATGCCCAATTTGCAGGCGCTGGCATTCCCTCTTTGGCCATGACATCAGCTAAGCGCTCGTAAATTTTGTCATTGGTACAAGCGATTGCGACCCAACGGTTGTCCTTGGTGGGGTAGTGACTGTGTGGCACAACATTCACCGTAGCGGGTCCCATACGCTCTCGCACGTAGCCGTTGAGGGAGTAGGCTGGAGCGAGTTCGTCGAGAATGCGAAAAATCGGCTCGTACAAGCCGATATCCACCATTTGGCCCTTGCCTGTTCGCTCGCGTGCTCGCAGTGCAAACATCACGCCTAAGGCGCCGTAGAGACCGGCCAAGTAGTCAGGGATGGTGGCTGAGCCAGGTGTGACTGGTGGCCGGTCGGGGTAACCAGCCAGGTAGGAAAGACCGCCAAATGCATTTGCGATACGGCCAAAACCTGGGCGATCTCGGTAGGGGCCGGTCTGGCCGTAGCCAGAAATGCGCACCAGGATCAGCCTGGGATTGATCTCCTTGAGAACGTCCCAGCCCAGACCCCATTTTTCTAAAGTACCGGGCTGAAAATTTTCCACCATCACATCTGCCTTTTCAACCAGGCGCTTCAAAATGGCAGCACCTTCTGGAAGCCGCATGTCCAAGGTGATTGATTTTTTATTTCTGTATTCAGACAACCAAGGCAGTGAATCACCGTTTTCGGTAATGGTTCCAAACCTTCGAAGAGCGTCTCCAATGGTAGGTAACTCAACTTTCAAAACATCTGCACCGAATTCTGCTAATTGAGTGGTGCAAAAGGGGCCTGCTAAAAAACTAGAAACATCCAGAATCCGAATATTGTCCATTGGTTGGATGTTGGAGGCTGCTTGCATGAAATAGTCCTAAATCAATTGTTCAGTTTTTGGTGAGAGAATTTTTTTGAATGGCATT
>CAJBTJ010000195.1 GCA_903958565.1 uncultured beta proteobacterium | reverse complement strand
TGCAGACAAAGATTTCCAAGCAAAGATAGCTGCCACAGGTTTTGAGCTCGATCCGACCAAGACACCTGAAGAGTTCGCAAAATACGTCGACTTTCAACTCAAGCACTGGGGGGAGATGCTCCGCAATGCTGGTGTTAAACCACAATAATGAATATCCAAAGCCAGTGCGCTGCCCCACGTACACCCTTGGACTGGAGCAGATTTGTCACTTGCTCCAAGGCGCTGCCCGGTAACCGTGCAGACTACGTCCCCTTTTCTCTAACAATCCACCGACCTCGGGAGCACACATGTCTACTCTGCTTACAAGCCCACTAAAACGCAAAATATTCAACGCGGTTAGCTGTGCGCTTTTGCTCACCAGCGCAACGAGTTTTGCCCAGAGCAACTCCATTAAACTGATGGTAGGCTTCCCCCCAGGTGGTGGTACGGACGTTATTGCCCGTGTACTCGGTGAGCAGCTGAGCCAAGTGCTTGGTACCCCAGTCGTTGTAGATAATCGCGCAGGAGCCGGCGGTCAAATTGCCGCGCAGGCACTCAAGACGGCTCCCGCTGACGGTACGGTATTGTTTTTATCGCATGATCACACCATCTCAATCCTGCCCCTAGTGACCAAGGCACCCGGGTTTAAGCCAGACACGGACTTTGTACCCGTCGCGGGCTTCGCGACCTTTGCAAACGGTATCGCACTATCCGGCGCGGTACCTGACACCTCACTCGAACAATTTATCAAAGCGGTCCGTGAGCAGCGACAGGGCAAGGCCTCTATCGGCATACCCGCACCGAATTCTGTTCCAGAGTTTCTTGTCAAAGTATTAGCCGCACAATACAAGGTCGATCTGGTCTCGGTACCCTATCGCGGCAGCGCCCCCATGTTGGCGGATATGCTGGGGAATCAAATTCCGGCAGGGGTTGCTTCCGTGCCAGACTTCATCGAGTTTCAAAAAGCTGGCAAAGTACGCATGGTGGCTGTGATGGGTGCTAAACGTCAGGCCGTGATCCCGGACACACCCACGTTTGCGGAGCTTGGCATTAAAGGATTTGAAGACCTACCTTACTACGGTATTTTTGCACCCAAGGGAACACCGCCCGCCACCATTGAGCGCTTGGGCAACGCACTTGCAAAGGTGCTGGAGATGCCTCAGGTAAGACAACGTCTGGTGGCAATGGGACTGACTGTGGAATACATGTCAAGCCAAGCGCTCTCTCAACGTGAGAGTGCTTATACGAAGAACTGGGCACGCATTATTGAGGCGAGCGGCTTTAAAGCGCAGTAATCATCACGAACGGTCATTTCGCAATAGCGCAATGACCGCCAACGGACGCCTTGCCTGAACCCGCCGCAATCAGCGGCGGTTCATTGCGTAAGTCAATCGGTGCAGACACGACCGTATCCCAGACAAGAAACAGCACCAAGACGCTCCAAAAGACCACGCTCAGTTTTGTGTTGGATATTTTCGTCATCTTAGCCACCTAAACTTAGAACTGATAGTGACGGCGAACTTTTATGCCGATCATTGTGCCCATCAAAGCGAGTGGCACCCAAATCCATCCGTGCACACTGCCCGTAGAGATACCACTGAGCATCGCCCCAATATTGCAGCCGAACGCCAGCCTGGAGCTATAGCCCATTAAAAATCCTGCCAGCAATCCAACAGCCCACTGTTGAGTCGTCAAGGGCTGCGCTGCCGTCGTTGCCTTCGCAGAGATCCACAGGGCGCCACCCAAGATACCAATATTTGTAATGGAGGTGATGTCCATCAGCACAGACTCAGTTAAACGCTGCGCGTTGCCGGCTTGACTCCAAAAGGCATTCGCAGTCGGATCAAACAGGCCCGCAGCATTCACGACTTTAGCCGCCCACAAGCCGAAGCCATAGACTACGCCCCAAGGCTGCCCCGCAATCACCAAATTTAATGTGGCCAGAACTGCCAGTGCCACAGCACCGACGAGCCACTTACGATCCCACCAAGCACGACCAGGCCCCACCCACGCACGCACCAGTAAGCCGGCAACAAGTAAACCAGCAAGCGTAATGAGAAGCGCCTGCGCACCACCCAACGAGGTCACCAAGCCGATCGGTTCGAGCTGCCCGAGCTTGAGCCAGTCTGCGACATGCACTGAACCAAGGAAGCTTCCAAAGGCAAACAAGGGCAGGATTCCCATATTGAGTGGAATGCCAAGCCCTGCCTTATACAGCGTTCCAGACCCACACCCGTCTGCAATTTGCATCGTCAAACCAAATACAAATGCGCCGATCAACAAACTGATACTTGGCGGACCAAGCGCTGCGGTCAGCTCAGGAAACTGGGCAAGTGATGTCAGGCACAACGTAGAGGCGAGCGCCAACAACACAAGCTGCCCCGCGACGCCACGGGGATCGCGCTCCACAATTAACTGGCGCCATCCCGTCGTAAAACCAAAACGGGCGCCCGCAAGCGCAGCGCCCATTCCAATACCTACCAAAAACAATACCGCCTGCCGAATTGAAACGCTCAGTGCTAGGTAAACAAAAAATGCGAGGAGTGCAACACTTAAAGGCAGTCGTTTCATAGAAAATTACTTTGAGGTGTAAAGCTGGAAATCAATCAGTAACTGTTTAACACGGTTAGGAACGTTATCCATGGGCAAGGGACTATCGGCCTGGGTCCAGTCCACCATCGAACCCGCGTATAACTTTACGTTCTTTTGCCCAACGAGTTCGGACATCACAAACCAGTTGGTCGCGGCCCAATGCCCAGTATTGCAAAATGAAATCGTTTCCGTGTCATCTTTTAAAGGTGTTGACGCGGCAAGCTTCTTCGCTTCGCTCGCCGACACAACCAGCGAACTCTTTGGCTCGAACCAGGTTGAGTGCTCAATGTTGACAGCACCCTTTATCGTACCTGGGGTCTTCGCAACCTGGTGGCGCGTCTCGCCGGAATAGAATGCATTTGGGCGCGCATCAACTAGAAGCGTCTTTCCTGTCTTCGTGCTATTGATGACGTCTTCACGCGTGGCGATCATGTTTTGATTAATCTTCGGAGCAAAAGCACTTGCAGCAACCGTGACAGGCTGGCTGTCCAAACTTAATCCCGCCGCCTGCCAAGCCTTCAGGCCACCGTTCAATACGGACAAGTGATTGACGCCAAGAACTTTCAGCGTCCAGTACACCCGTGCCGCCGCACCAAAATCCGTGTCATTTGCACCGCTCGACACAACGATCACTGGCGTGTCCGCAGTGATTCCCAACCGCTGCACGTTAGCCGTCAGCTTCTCCAAGTTCGCCAACTCGCCTGGATTGGATTCGGGGCCGCGCCATGAACCATACGGTGCGTTTAAGGAGCCAGGGATATGATTGGCCGCGTAAGATTTCGGGTCGCGAATATCAAGCACACGCGTGCTGGCGTCAGCCTGAGCTGACTTCACACTCTGGGGATTCAGCAAGGGCTCAACGGCC